>NZ_JBEXFQ010000003.1:0-348249 GCF_040606855.1 Nocardia sp. NPDC005366 | reverse complement strand
TGTTCGGCCCAGAATCCCTCGCGATCGGTGGCGGCTCGTTCGTACAACGACGCATCGGCATTCGCCTGCGCCACGAAATCCGCGGACGGTGGGTACGAGTCGTTGTGATCGGCGACGGTTTCGGTCATGTCGTCTCTTTCTTTCCACGTAACCAGGGCGCATTATTCGACAACCGGTTAGACAGTATCCAAACCTCGCCGCGGCCGTGCCGGGTGTGTCCACCGGGTTTTCCGTACCGTCTCATCCATCGGGAGCCCGGTGGCCGATCAGCCGATCCGCCAGATCAGGGAATGTCCTCGGTGACGGTGACGGTGACGGTGACGGTGACGGTGACGGTGACGGTGACGGTGACGGCGATGGCGATGGTGACGGCGACGGCGCGGCGGATCGACGGTTCGCGTCGGGAATTCCCTGTTTCCTCTATGTTGCCGCATTGGTAACAAGTGCGCCGAACCTTCGCCGATCCGGTGACAGTCCTGTTCGAGATGGCTAATCTCCGAGAGGTTCCTGGGCGGGTCGGATCGGGTACACCATGTTCGAGCGCGCGTCCGTCGGACCGCTCGATACCGAAATCGGGAGAACGCGTTGAGATTCCACAGAGTTACCGCGTTGACCGCGGCGCTATTGCTGGCCTGCGGCCTCGGACTGTCCGCGTGTTCGTCCAGCGATACCGCTGACCCGGATATCGTCACCACCAACGGCGGTGAGCCGCAGAATCCGCTGGTACCCACCAATACCAACGAGAATTACGGTGGGCGGGTCGTCGACAGGCTGTACGCGGGTCTGAAGTACTACGACAGCAAGGGCGTCGCCCACGACGAGATGGCCGAGTCGATCGCGACGACCGATCGCAGGAACTACCGCATCACCCTGAAGCCGGACTGGACGTTCACCGACGGCACACCCGTCACGGCGAAATCCTTCGTCGACGCGTGGAACTACGGCGCGCTCGGCGCCAACGCCCAACTGCAGAGTTACGTATTCACCCCGATCGTCGGATTCGACGAGGTGTCGGCGGAAAAGCCCACGGCACAGACGATGTCGGGTCTGAAGGTGGTGGACGAGCGCACCTTCACGGTGGAGTTGAAGCAGCCGTCCATCGACTTCGAGACCGAGCTCGGCTACGCGCCGTTCTATCCGCTGCCCGAGGTCGCCTTCAAGGATATGAAGGCATTCGGTGAGAATCCGGTCGGCAACGGCCCCTACAAGTTCGCGCATCCCGGGGCGTGGGAGCACAACGTCAAGATCGACCTGGTGCCCAATCCGGACTATCGCGGTGGACGCCCGGCCAAGAACAAGGGCCTGCGGTTCGTCATGTACCAGTCCTTCGACACCGCGTACTCGGATCTGCAGGCGGGCAATCTCGATACGCTCGACACCATTCCGGACAGCGCGCTGACCACGTACAAGAGCGATCTCGGCGACCGCGCGATCACCGAACCCACCGCGCAGAATCAGCACATCGGGGTGCAGGCGAACGTGGCGCACTTCAGTGGTGAAGAGGGTTTGCTCCGACGCCGGGCGATTTCGATGGCGATCAACCGGGAACAGATCTGCCAGACCATCTTCAACGGCACCAAGAACCCGGCGCGTGATTTCACCGCGAGCACCCTGCCCGGTTTCGACGGAAATCTGCCCGGCTCCGAGGTTTTGAAGTACAACCCCGGGGAGGCCAAGCGGCTGTGGGCGCAGGCCGATGCCATCTCGCCGTGGTCGGGCCGGTACGAAATCGCCTACAACTCCGACGGCGGACACCAGAGCTGGATCGAGGCCGTCGCCAACAGCGTCAAGAACACCCTCGGCATGGACGCGGTCGGCGCGCCCTACCCGACCTTCAAGAACATCCGGGATCTGGTGAACGCCGGAACGATCGGTACATCGTTCCGGTACGGCTGGCAGGGCGACTACCCCACCATGCTGCAGTTCCTGACCTCGCAGTACTACAGCTTCTCCGAAACCAATAACGTCGACTACAAGAACCCCGAATTCGACAGGCTGCTCGATGCCGCGCTGGCGGCGCCCACCCTGGAGGAGTCGTATCGGATCGTGGCGCGGGCACAGGCCCTGTTGATCGCGGATATGGCCGATATCCCGGTACTCGATTACCTCGCCGCCGCGGGCCGGTCGGACCGGGTGACCAAGGCCGACCTCGCGTGGAACGGCCTGTTCGACTTCGAGAATATCGAGAAGTAGCCGCCGGGCCCTGCCCCTCACCCAGGAGACGATATGGCCTGGTATATTGTGCGGCGTCTACTCCAGATGATCCCGGTTTTCCTCGGGGCGACGCTGCTCGTCTACGCGATGGTCTTCCTTGTGCCCGGCGATCCGATCCAGGCGCTGGCGGGCGATAAACCGATGACCCCCGCGGTCGAAGCACAGCTGCGGGCGCGCTATCACCTGGACGAGCCCTTCTTCATGCAATACCTGCTGTATCTGAAGGGCATCCTCACCCTCGATTTCGGCACCGCCTTCTCCGGCAGGCCGGTACGCGACGAACTCGCGCGAGCCTTTCCCATCACGATCAAGTTGTCGCTGATGGCGGTGCTGATCGAAGGTGTCTTCGGCGTGCTCTTCGGACTGATCGCGGGCCTGCGCAAGGGCAGGCTGTTCGACTCGACGCTGCTGGTGGTCAGCCTGGTCATCATCGCGGTGCCGATTTTCGTCATCGGATTTCTCGCCCAATTCCTGCTCGGCGTGAAATGGGGGATCGCCCCGGTCACCGTCACGGGCCACGCGAGTGTCGGGGAGTTGCTGGTCCCGGCGTTCGTGCTCGGTGCGCTGTCCTTCGCGTATGTCCTTCGGCTGACGCGTGATTCGGTGGCGGAGAACATGTCCGCCGACTATGTGCGCACCGCCACCGCCAAGGGACTCGGCAGGCCACGGGTGGTCACGGTGCATATTCTGCGCAATTCCATGATTCCGGTGATCACCTTCCTCGGGGCCGATCTCGGCGCGCTGATCGGGGGAGCGGTCGTCACCGAGGGCATCTTCAATATCCCCGGCGTGGGCGGCACCTTGTACCAGGCGATCACGCGCGGCGAACCGCCGACCGTGGTCTCCTTCGTCACGGTGTTGATCGTGATATTCCTGATCGCGAATCTGGTCGTCGACCTGCTCTACGCCGCGCTCGACCCGAGGATCCGCTATGCCTGACCCGCGCGCGAACTCCGCGGCGCGGCAGCCGCATTACGTCGCACCGCCCGACGAGGTCGAGGTGCTCGCCACCGACCAGGTGGACGAATCCGGCGCGCCGACCAGCATCCGCCAGGACGCGTGGCGTCAGTTGCGCCGCAATCCGATCTTCGTCGTCGCCGCGCTGATGATCGTCTTCGTCTTCCTCATGGTGCTGTGGCCAGGCCTGTTCACCGACCAGGATCCGCGGTACTGCCACGGCGATTTCAGTATGGATCCGCGCGGACCCGGCCACCCTTTCGGCTTCGACAAGCAGGGCTGCGACATCTACGCCAGGACGGTCTACGGCGCACGGGCTTCGGTGCTGACCGGGCTGGGCGCGACGACGATATTCCTTCTCATCGGCGGTACCCTCGGTGCGCTGGCCGGTTTCTACGGCGGCCTGCTGGATTCGATCGTGTCGCGCATCGCGGAGATCTTCTTCGCGATTCCGTTGATGCTCGCCGCGATCGTCATCATGCAGTTGCTCGATCAGCGCACGATCTGGACAGTCATCCTGATCCTGGCCGCCTTCACCTGGCCGCAGGCCGCCCGCATCGCACGCAGTGCCGTCATCGAGTCCAAGAACAGCGAGTATGTCACGGCGGCAAGGGCATTGGGTGTTTCACGAATACGCACCCTGATCCGTCATGTGCTGCCCAATTCGGCGGGACCACTGATCGTCGTCACCACGATCTGGCTCGGAGCCTTCATCGTGACCGAGGCGACACTGTCCTACCTCGGGGTCGGACTGCCGCGCACCATCGTGTCCTGGGGCTCTGATATCGACACCAACCAGGAACAACTCCGGGGCGGCTCACCCATCCTGTTCTATCCCGCGACGGCGCTGGCGCTGACCGTGCTGAGTTTCATCCTGCTCGGCGACGCGCTGCGTGACGCGCTCGACCCGAAGTCGAGGAAGAAATGACCGCGGGGACATCCGATCGGCCACTGCTCGAGATCGACGACCTCACCGTGTGTTTCACCTCCGAGGGAAAACAGGTTCCCGCGGTTCGCGAGGTGAGTCTGTCGGTCTATCCCGGCCAGACCGTGGCGATCGTCGGCGAATCCGGGTCGGGCAAGACCACGACCGCGCACAGCATCATCGACCTGCTGCCGGGGACGGGCAGGGTCAGCTCCGGCTCCATCGTCTTCGACGGCAAGGAACTGACCACGGCGTCGAAGAAGGAGATCGTCGCGGTGCGGGGCAGTGGCATCGGACTTGTGCCGCAGGATCCGATGTCGAATCTGAATCCGGTGTGGAAGGTCGGCTTCCAGATCCGGGAAACCCTGGAGGCCAACGGGATCGCCAAAGGTAAGGCGGCGGCGCGGCGCGCTGTCGAACTGCTCGAGGAAGCGGGAATGCCCGACGCGCACCGCCGCGTCAACCAGTACCCGCACGAATTCTCCGGCGGTATGCGCCAACGCGCGCTGATCGCGATCGGACTGGCGTGCCGACCGAAATTGCTGATCGCCGATGAACCGACATCGGCGTTGGACGTCACCGTGCAGCGGCAGATACTCGACCACCTCGCGGGCTTGACCGCCGAACTCGGCACCGCGGTCCTGCTCATCACCCATGACCTCGGACTCGCAGCCGAACGGGCCGAACACCTCGTCGTGATGTACCGGGGCAAAGTGGTGGAATCCGGTCCCGCACTGCGGATTCTGCGCGATCCCCAGCATCTGTACACCAAGAAGCTGGTCGCCTCGGCGCCGTCGCTGGCCTCGCAACGGCTGTCCTCGGTGCGCGAACGTATAGAGGTGCACGAGCAGGCGGTGCGGGTCGCCGAAGACGTCGCCGCAGTCGATGCCTCCACCGATCTGGTGGTCGCGCGGAATCTGACCAAGACGTTCAAGATTCGAGGCGCGACGCCGTGGACCTCATCGGTGTTCACGGCGGTCGACGACGTCTCCTTCCAGCTGAAACGCGGGACGACCACGGCGATCGTCGGCGAATCCGGTTCGGGGAAGTCGACGCTGGCGCAGATGGTGCTCGGCCTGCTCGCACCGACGTCGGGTTCGGTGAGCTTCGACGGGCGCGAGGTGGCGAAACTGGATCGCCGGGGCGCCTTCGCCTTCCGCCGCAGGGTGCAGCCGATCTTCCAGGACCCCTACGGATCCCTCGACCCCATGTACTCGATCTACCGGACGATCGAGGAACCGCTGCGCACCCACCGGATCGGCACCGCGAAAGAGCGTGAGGCGACGGTGCGGGATCTGCTCGACAAAGTGTCGCTGCCGAAGTCGGTGATGCGCCGCTACCCCAACGAGTTGTCGGGCGGCCAGCGGCAGCGGGTAGCGGTGGCGCGAGCACTTGCTCTTTCCCCCGAGGTAGTCGTCTGCGACGAAGCCGTTTCGGCGCTGGACGTGCTGGTCCAGGCCCAGATCCTGAGACTGCTCAATGATCTCCAGGCCGAACTCGGGTTGTCGTATCTCTTCATCAGCCACGATCTCGCGGTGGTCCGCCAGATCGCCGACGACGTGCTGGTCATGCAGTCGGGGAAGGTGGTCGAGGCGGCGACCGCGTCCGAGGTGTTCGACAGTCCGAGGCAGGACTACACGCGGCGTCTCCTGGAAGCCATACCGGGGCGTGAGCTGCTGACGGGTGAGTGACCGGTCACCGGGCGCCGACGGCTAGCCTCGTATCCCGTGACCGATCCGCTACAGCCCCTCGTCGATCTGCCCGGTGTGCGCGATGCCGCCGACCGCGCCCGCGACGCGCTCGCCGCGGTGCATCGGCACAAGGCGAATCGGCGCGGCTGGCCGACCACCGCCGCCGAGGCCGCGGTGCGGGCGGCACGATCGTCGGCGGCCATCGAGGGCGGCAGTACCGATATCCCCGCCGATGGTCGCGTCGCCGATCCGATCCTGGCCGGGTCACTGCGGGTGGGCCAGGCGCTCGATGGCGACGCGCTGCGCAATCTGGTCGGCGTCTGGCAGCGCGCGCCGCTACAGGCATTGGCCCGGCTACATCTGCTCGCCGCCGCCGATATGGTTTCCGACGAGACGCTGCTCGGCCGTCCCCGGGCGGATCGCGGGGTCTCCGAACGACTCGACCTGCTCGCGCAGACGGTTCTCGGCTCGACCGCGCCTGCCCCCGTGGTCGCGGCGGTGGTGCACGGCGAACTGCTGACGTTGCGACCGTTCGGCACCGCCGACGGCATCGTCGCCCGCGCCGCGTCGCGATTGGTTGCGGTGGCAAGCGGGCTGGACCCGCACAGCCTGGGGGTGCCCGAGGTTTTCTGGTTCCGGCGGCGGCAGGCATATCTCGACGCGGCCGCGGGTTTCGGCGCGGGCACCCCGGATGCGGTGGGTGGCTGGACGATTCTGTGCTGCGCGGCCCTGGAGGACGGCGCCAGGGAGGCGACCTCGATCGCCGACTCGGCGGTCGGCTGAGTGTGGCGGCTGGGTGATGGGTGCGCCGCCGTCGGATCCAGCGGTGGTGCCGCCGTCCGGATCAGTGCGCAGAGCAGGGGTGGAGACATCAAAGCGGGCGGCGTAGTCGACGACGACCTCACCGCCCGCTAGCACGGACCACCCGGTTACCAAGCGTGCTCGGTGGGTTGTGTTCTGCGGCCTCGGCGATGCTCCGGACTTCGTCGGTTAATCCCCGCAACCTGTGCGAGGCTCTCGCCGCCGAGATCCGAATCTCGCAGGCCCACAACGCTTCTGCCCTTGTAGCGGCGTGCTCCGCGTGGGTGCCTGGCGTCCGTGCTGGGAAGTTCGGCTGGGAGACTCGACCTTCTCTTCCGGTCCAGCCCTGGCCTTCCGCCCTTCCGTAGCTACCTTTCTACACTGTGACGGGCCCCACTTCAAGGCTTCGTAAAGCATGAAATTACCGGCGTGTCTACCGGCGTTTCGTGGTTGAATTGCTGGCCGCGAGGCCGCCGGTCCCGTCCCGCGTTCCACCGCGAACGGTCGGTTCGCACCGTACGGATCAGCGCCGCTTACGCAGAATTCGGTAGGTGATCGCGCCGGCCAGAACCGCGCCGAGGCCGACGGCGGCGGTCGCGGCCACGGTGGCCGATGACGGTGCCTGGAATCGTGCCCAGAGCGAAACGGGGTTGGAGAACGTCAGAATCGGCCAACCCCGTGCCGTGGCCTCGCGGCGCAGATTGCGGTCCGGATTCACCGCCGTCGGATGTCCCACCGCGCGCAACATAGGCAAATCGGTTACCGAATCGGAGTACGCGTAACACTGAGAAAGGTCGTAACCCTCACTGGCCGCGAGCTTTTCGATCGCGGTGACCTTGCCCTCCCCGTAACAGTAGAACTCCAGTTCGCCGGTGTATGCACCGTTCTCGACCACCATCCGGGTGGCCGCGGTATGCGACGCGCCGAGGACATCGGCGATCGGGCCGACCATCTCCTCGCCCGAGGCCGACACGATGACCACATCGTGGCCCCGGATCTTGTGGTCGGCAATGAGATCGGCGGCCTCCGCGTAGATCAGCGGATCGACCAGTTCGTGCAGTGTCTCGGCCACAATGGATTTCACCTGCTCGACATCCCAGCCCGCGCACATATTGGTCAAGTGAGCGCGCATGCGCTCCATCTGGTCGTGGTCGGCGCCCGAGAGCAGGAACAGGAAGTGCGCATAACTGCTCTCCAGCACCGCGCGGCGGTTGAGCAGGCCCTGCGCGAAGAACGGCTTACTGAAGACGAAGGTGCTCGACTTCGCGATCACCGTCTTGTCCAGATCGAAGAACGCGGCGACGCGCGCACCAGCGGCGGTGGGTTCATTCGGAGTCACCGCGATCCGTGCGGTCTGGTCCGGAACCGATCTGTGGTCGTCCTCGCCCGTCACCCGTTCAGGATAGGTGGTGGTGCCGTCGGCGCACGTCCGGCGCTGGGCGAACGGATATCGAGGCCGATCTCGATGGGCCCGATCAGCTCCGCGCGAGGCCTCGTTCGGACGCGGGGAACCCGCATGCCGAAGGTTTGCCGAGAGGAAGCGGGGCCGGTGGTAGCGACAAAGTCCTCCAATGACAGACTTGCGTTCTGGGCGGGACTTGGGTGTAGTATTGCTGGCACCTGGACATAGTCCAGGCGCGTTCAGCCCGACCCCCCGGGGCTGAACCCCGACGACCCCAGCCTCCTCCCCCCCCCGGCTGGGGTCGTCCTCTATTTCGGGCACGATCGCCTGCTCTTTCTCGATTCCGAGTTCATCCACAGCTGGCGAGTTATCCACATTCGGCATATCGGGGCTGTCGCATCGCTCCCGTCTCGGCGACGCTGACCTGCATGGATTCCGCTAGGGAACGGGTGGGCGCGGCCCCGCCCGCATTGGTCCTCATCGGCGACCCACGGCTGCGCGCCGAGGTGCGCCGTATCGCGGCCGCCGCCGAACGCCTCCTCGATGAGCGCGAACTGCCTGTCGGCCGCCATACCTGGGCCTCTGCCCCTGTGGTGATACTCGACACACCGGCCGCGAAGGCCTGTGCGGAGGCCGGATACCTCCGGCGCATCGGTGTCGTCCTGGTGACGGAGGGGGAGCCGGAACTAGCCGATTGGCAATGCGCGGCAGCCGTCGGGGTGGAGCAAGTGATCGCGCTGCCGGGTGCGGCGGTCGGGCTTATCGAGAAGTTTGCTGAGCACGGTGAATATCGTGCGGGAGACGGCGTCGTCGTGGCGATCGCGGGCGCGGGCGGCGGTGCGGGAGCCTCCGTTCTCGCCGCCGCGACGGCGCTGCGTTCCGCCGCGGAACGATTTCGCTCCGTCACCGTCCTGGTCGACGGCGCACCGCTCGGCGGCGGTCTCGACCTGCTGCTTGGCATCGAAACGGTGCCGGGGCTGCGCTGGCCCGATCTCGTCGTCGAAGACGGAAGGGTTTCGGCGGCGGCGCTGCACGACGCACTTCCCGCCGCGGCGCCCGGACTGTCCGTCCTCGCCTGCGGTCGCGGCGGTGCCGGTCGATTGCCGGGTGAGATCGGCGCCGCCGCAGTCCATGCCGTCATCGAAGCAGGCCGTGCCGCAGGCGATCTCGTCATTTGCGATGTTTCGGGCGAACGCGGCCCGCATGCCGACCGCATGCTCGACTGCGCGGACTTGGTCGTACTCGTCGTCCCCGCGCATCTGCGCGCGGTCGCCGCGGCGGAATCCGTGGCGACCCATATCCGTCATCGAAATCCCAACCAGGGCTTGATAGTCCGTGGTCCGGCACCCGGTGGACTGCGGGGAGCCGAAGTCGCCGAACTTCTCGACCTCCCACTACTCGCCGCCGTCCGCGCGGAAGCCGGTCTTCCCGCTCGGCTCGAACGAGGTGGTCTCACCCTTCGCCGCGGCCCCTTGCGGGCCGCGGCCGACGCGATCCTCGCGGTCGTGAGCGCACCGGACAGTCAGGGGCCGCGATGAGCAGGGCAGCCGGTCCACATGTGAGCGCTGCCAAGGGGATCAGCGGCGCCAGCAAGGGGAATCGACACTCGATCGCCGAATTCGGCCTCCCGGCGGTCGTGCGGCAGCTGTCTGCCGCCGAGCGTGACGGGCGCGTTCCGGGTTTCCCGGTTCGCCAGGGCTGTCGGGGTCGGTTCGGTCGAGCGACGGGAGAGTGGCGATGAACACAGTGGTCACCGGTGAACTGCTGGACCGAGTGCGGGAGCGGTTGGCCGGGGGATCGGCGGACCCGGACCCGGCGCAGGTGGTCGCCGCTATTCGCGCGGAGGCGGGCGGCGTACTCGGCGATACCGACCTGCTGCGGGCATTGCGGTTGCTCCAGACCGAGATGACCGGGGCCGGTGTGCTCGAGCCGCTACTGCACGACCCGGGGGTCGCCGATGTCCTGGTCACCGCCCCGGATGCGGTGTGGATAGATCGCGGACGCGGGCTGGAGCGGAGCTCGGTCAGCTTCTCCGATGAAGCGGCGGTGCGCCGACTCGCGCAGCGGCTCGCCCTGTCGGCAGGTCGGCGTCTCGACGACGCACAGCCATGGGTGGACGGCAAGCTGTCGGGAACCGAAGCGGCACTGGGTGATTCGTTCGGCATCAGGTTGCACGCGGTGCTGGCCCCGATCGCGCACGGCGGCACCTGTTTGTCGTTGCGGATTCTTCGCCCCGCGACCCAGGGCCTCGATGCCCTGGTAGCGGCCGGTGCGATCCCGGCAGAGGTCGAAGGCTTGTTGCAGAACATCATTCGCGCACGCCTGGCCTTTCTCGTTGTCGGCGGAACCGGTGCGGGCAAGACGACTCTGCTGTCGGCTCTGCTCGCCGAAGTGGCCCCGCGGGAGCGCATCATCTGTGTGGAGGACGCCGCCGAACTCGCCCCGCCGCACCCGCACGTCGTCCGCCTGGTCGCCCGTACCGCGAATGTCGAGGGTGTCGGCGCTGTGACCGTGCGCGACCTCGTCCGTCAGGCGCTGCGTATGCGTCCCGACCGCATCGTCGTCGGTGAGGTGCGAGGAGCGGAAGTCGTCGACCTTCTCACCGCGCTGAACACGGGCCACGACGGCGGGGCGGGCACCGTACACGCGAACTCGCCACGCGAGGTGCCTGCGCGCCTGGAGGCGCTGGCCGCCCTGGGCGGTATGGACAGGGCGGCGTTGCACAGCCAACTCGCCGCGGCGGTCCAGGTCGTCCTGCATGTGCACCGTCGCACCGACGGAACACGCGGGCTGCACGAGATCGGCGTGCTCGAACGCAACCCGCAGGGCCATGTCGAGATCGCCCCCGCGTGGCGCTGGGACGCTGCGCCGAGTCCAGCGCAGTCTGTGCTCGGTCGCCTCCTCGCGGAACGGGACATCTGATGGCCGCTGATCTGACGGCCGCATCGGTCAGCTTGGTGCTTGCTCTCGTAGTTGCGCCCCGGCCGACCGCGACGCGTCGTCGGGAGGCTCTTCTCGGTAGTGCACCGCTAGCGCGAAAGAGCGCGCGCCGACCCCTGCTCGGTATCGCGGTGGCTGTCGGTGCGGTCGCCGTGATCCTGCTCGGAATCGGGCCGCTGATCGCGGCGATGCTGGTGGGAGCGACCGCTGTGGTTCGCAGGCGCAGGGTAAGTCGCGATCGTCGGCGTGCGGTCGAGAGCGCGTATGTTCTGGACGCGCTGGAAGCGGTGATCGGGGAACTGCGGGTCGGTGCGCACCCGAGTGCCGCGGCCGAGATTGCGGCGGCCGAGGCGCGAGGAGTCGCGGCGCGGGCTTTCGCGACCGGTGCGGCCCGCAGCAGGCTCGGCGGCTCGGCGGCCGAGGGGTTGCGCCTGCCCGAGGCCGTCGTCGCCGACGAACTCGACCGCATCGCCGACGCGTGGCAGGTCGCCGAACAGCATGGACTCGCGCTCGCGGAATTACTCACCGCCGCTCGCACGGATCTTCTCGGCCGTATCCGCTTCCGTGCCCGCACCGGCGCCGCATTGGCGGGTGCTCGCGCCACGGCGACCGTCCTCGCGGGGCTTCCGCTACTCGGTATCGGTCTCGGTCAACTCATGGGCGCGGCCCCGCTGCAGGTGCTGTTCGACGCCGGTCCGGGGACCGTGCTGCTGCCACTGGGCGCCGGACTGGTCTGCGCCGGCCTGTTGTGGACCGATGCCATCACGGGAAAGGCGCTCGTATGAATTGTCGTGTGCGGTCGGAATCGGTTTTGTCGAGGGGATGCCGTGATGCGTATGGCCGCGATCGCCGTAGTGCTACTCACTTTCGCCCTGATGGTCGCGCCCGGCAGGATCGCGGTCGGCCGACGATTACGCGCGTCGAGCCCGAGCGGATCGCCTCCGGATACCTCGCCACACCATCGAGCACGCGGCGAAACGAACGACCCGCTCGCGGCGGCCTCGGTATTCGACCTGCTCGCCGCGTGCCTGCGGGCCGGAATGCCCTTGGCGGCTGCGGTCGCCGTGGTGGCCTCCGGTGCTCCGGAAGTGTTGCGCGAAGCTCTCTTTCGGGCCTCGGACCTACTTGCACTCGGTGCGGACGCGACAACCGCCTGGGAGCGTGCGGTGCACGATGCGCGCGGTCGGCCGGGGTCCGAGGAGATCGAGTCACTGGCACGGATGGCGCGGCGCTCGGCTCGATCCGGAGCCTCGCTGGCCGTCGCCATCGGCGAACTGGCCGAACAGCGGCGCGGCGCCGTAGCGGATATGGCGGCCGCACGTGCCGAGCGCGCCGGAGTGCTCATCGGTGGGCCGTTGGGACTCTGCTTCCTGCCCGCCTTCCTCTGCCTCGGCATCGTGCCCGTCGTGATCGGCTTGGCCGCCCACGTCCTCGGCGGCGGTCTGTTCTGAACAGTCCAGTCATGTCGGGCCTTGTCGGGGTCCGTCGCGATTCGATGACAACCCGCACCCATCCGCGCCGGATCGCGTTGCGTGAGGACGAGTTCTATCCCGTCATTACGTCACGTGGTGAACGGCCCCGCGGGCCGAAGTATGCCGGAGAGTCGAACTCTCCGAACACGAGTGCCGGTGACACTCCGCGTGCCGTTCTCATCGGGACTGCCACGAGGTCGACGCGCGCCGGTTCGAACACTGTCGGGACTTGCCCGCGCGGAATAGCCGCGCGGGCCGAGGGGAGAGGGATCAATGGTGTCAATTGTCGAGGTCGGGGTCGCGAAAGAGTTCGGTGTGGAGACGCCGGTGCGGGCGGGTGTCGCCCGGATCGGTGGGCGGGCTGGTCACGTGTGCGGCGCGGCGCGGGCCGCGTCGCGCCGGACGTGGAAGGTCGACCCCGCCGAGGTCGCTGTCATCCGGGAGCGCGGTGCGGTGGGCCAGGTATCGCGCTTCGGCCCGTTCGCTCCGACGTGGGGCCGAATGCGACTGCTGCTGTGGACTATTCGGGCGCGAGTGATCCGCGCGAGTGTGGCGGACGATGGAATGAGCACCGCGGAATACGCTATCGGCACCATCGCGGCCGCTGCCTTCGGTGCGGTGCTGTACGGCGTCGTGACCGGGGATTCGATCGTGAACGCACTGACGAAGATCATCGAGAAGGCGCTCGACACAGCTGTCTGACCTCGCATTTACGGCGTTGTAGTACAACGGTTCTCGTGGGTGAGCGGGGCGCGGTGACTGTGGAGGCCGCCATCGCGGTGACGGCGATCGTCGCCGTCGTACTCTGCTGTCTCGGCGCCCTGCTGGCGGCGTCGACACAGGTGCGCTGCGTCGACGCCGCGCGCGAGGCGGCCCGCCTCACCGCGCGCGGCGATCGGGTGAACGCCATCCCGGTGTCCCGTCGAGTGGCACCGCCCGGCGCCGATATCTCCATACGTGACGACGGCGATCACATCATCGCGGTGGTCTCCGCGAGAACCCCGGTGCTCCCCGCCCTTCTGCTCCGCGCCGAGGCGGTCGCAGCACTGGAACCCGGTACGCGGTGACGACGCTGGAGAGAGCAGGCCGAACGTGGGTCACCGATCCCGTCGATGACTCGTCACCAGGTGCTGGAGCCATGTCGCGGTGGCCCGGCGCCGTCAGGACGGCGGAACCGCTCGGTCCCGTCGAGGCGCCCCGAAGCGGGAAGTCCGGATCGGACCGGGGTGGCGCCACGATCCTCGGATGCATCGCGATCTCCGCCCTGATGGCGCTCACGCTGATGATCGCTCAGGTGGGCGCGGTCGTGGTCGCGCGGCACCGGGCGCAGGCCGCTGCGGATCTCGGGGCCTTGGCCGCGGCGGGGGCATTGGCGGCCGGCGCCGAGGCGGGATGTAACGAGGGAGAAGAAGTGGTGCGACTCATGCACGGGCGCATGCGCGGTTGTGAAGTCGCTGATTGGGACGCCGTGGTGAGCGTGGAAGAGAATGTACCAATAGGTCTGCTCGGACGCCGCACCGTTCACGCTGTCGCGAGAGCGGGACCTATGACCGATCAACAGTGACTGGTCCTATACACGCCGCTCGGTGGTAGTGCGCGACGGTGTTAATTCGTAATGGGGGTGGTCGAATAATTGCGGTATTGCATCAATTCCCGAAGCGGCGGAGAAAATGCCGCGAATGTATCCGCATGTCGCGCGCGAATGGATACGGCAATAAGACAGTTAACATGAACCTGTTCCTCTTTATTCGGCAGTCATCCGTGCACGGGGGCCGTCCGGAGGCCCGGGTAGCCGACGGTGGGTGATCGCAGCTTCGGTGGCGACCCGGTCACGCTATGGATTCGACACTGTCACGAATCGAAATCCGGGCCTCGACCGGGCGAAATTCCGCGTTCGCCGTCATCGATCTCGGCCAGTACGGCCGTGAGTAACAGGGCCGCGCCCGCCTTGTCGAGGGGATGGTTGCCGTTGCCGCATTTGGGGGACTGGACACACGAGGGGCATCCGCTCGCACATCCACACGAGTCGATGGCCCCGAGGGTGGCCGACAGCCACTGCCGTAACCGGGTGAATCCGCGTTCGGCGAAGCCCGCACCGCCGGGCTGGCCGTCGTAGACGAAGATCGTGGGGAGTCCGGTATCGGGATGTTCCGCGGTGGAGACACCCCCGATATCCCAGCGATCACAGGTCGCGACCAGCGGTAACAAGCCGATGGCCGCGTGCTCGGCGGCATGCAGCGCCCCCGGTAACCGCTGCGCTGCGATACCGGCGGCGGCCAGGAGATCCGGCGTGACGGTATAGAGAACGGCCCGCGTGGTCAGGATCTGGGCGGGCAGTGCCAGTTCGACCAGGCCGAGTACTTCGCCGGTGACGAGCGTGCGCAGATATCCGATCACCTGGCTTGTCACCCTGACCTGCGCCAACGCGCTGACCACCGACCCGTATTCGCGCTGTTCGGTGATCGCGTCCACCGCGATGGAGGTGAGTTGCCTGGCGCTCGTGGTCCAACCGGGTTCGGCTGCGTGGACGAAGGCGACCCCGCCTTCGAGGTCCAATTCATCGACGACATAGGTATCGCCCTGGTGCAGGTGCACCGCCCCTTCGTGGAGGGTAGCGGGGGCCCGGCCCGCGTCGGCGGTGCCGAGCAGCCTGCCGGTCTCCGCGTCGACGATCGCCACGGGGGTGCCGATTCCGCCGCGCACGTCGACCGAGTCGTGCGGGTGCGCATCGGCGGTCACGTACCAGCGCGCGGGTCCGTCCAGCCCGGTGGTCCGCCGCCGGATCATGCCCTGACCTGCCAGTTCGGTAAGTATCTCGCGGGCTCCGAACGCGTCCACCTCCGCGTCGGTGAGCGGATGTTCCATGGCCGCGCACAGCAGTTGGGGACCGAGTACATAGGGATTGCGCGGGTCGGTGATGGTGGCTTCCACGGGTTTGTCCAGCAGCGCCTCCGGGTGGTGTACCAGGTAGGTATCCAGCGGATCATCCCTGGCGACCAGCATGACCAGCGATCCCTGGGTACGGCGTCCCGCACGCCCCGCCTGCTGCCAGAACGAGGCGACCGTCCCGGGGAATCCCGAGATGACCACCGCATCGAGGCCCGCGATATCCACCCCCAGTTCCAGGGCATTGGTAGTGGCGGCCCCCAGCAGTTCCCCGCTCGACAGCGCGGCTTCCAGTTCTCGTCGGTCTTCGGCCAGGTATCCGGCCCTGTAGGCCGCGATCCGCGCGCTGAGTTGCGGATCGACTTCCGAGAGCAGTCGCCTGGCATCCATCGCGGTCAGTTCCGCGGCTCGCCGGGACCGGACGAAGGTGAGCGTGCGCGCGCCCTCCGCGACCAGGTCGGCCATGATCCGGGCCGCTTCGGAGGTCGCCGACCTGCGGACCGGGGCGCCGTTCTCCCCGGTCACCGTGCTGAGCAGCGGAGGTTCCCAGAGTGCGACGGTCCGCGGGCCCTGTGGTGAGCCGTCCTCGGTGACCGCGACACACGGGGCGCCTATCAGGCGCGATGCGGCGGCGGCGGGTTCGGCGGTGGTCGCCGAGCAGAGAATGAACACCGGGTCGGCGCCGTAGCGGGCAGCGATGCGCCGCAGCCTGCGCAGTACCAGCGCCACATGGGAGCCGAAGACGCCCCGGTAGGCGTGGCATTCGTCGATCACCACGTAGCGCAGCCTGCGCAGCACGCGGGCCCAGCGCTGATGTGAGCGCAAGAGCCCCAGGTGCAGCATGTCCGGATTGGTGAAGATCCACCGGCTGTTGGCGCGCACCCACTGCCGGATCTCGGCGGGAGTATCGCCGTCGTAGGTGGCGGGATGGATATCGCGTAGCGACCCCTCGTGCGTCAACGATCCGATTGCCCGCAACTGGTCGGCGCCCAATGCCTTTGTGGGGGACAGATAGAGCGCGGTGGCGCGCGGGTCTTCCAGTAGTGCGGTCAGGACAGGCAGTTGGTACCCGAGGGATTTACCGGATGCTGTTCCGGTGCTGATCACGACGTTGCTGCCGCCCGCAGCCAGGTCTGCGGTCCGGGCCTGATGGACCCAGGGGGCCGCTATACCGGTGTCGCGCAGCGCCGCCACGACCTCGGGAGCCACCCAGTCGGGCCAGGTAGCGATACTCGCCGCCCGCGCGGGCAGTTCGACGACGTGGGTGAGTCGGGGGTCGGAATCGGCCGCCCCCGACAGGACACGATTCAGCAACGATCGCCCGTATTCGAGAGGGTTGCCAGGGTTCGCTCGCGTCGTTTGGTCGGCCGGTTTCACGAGCGAAAGCCCGCGAGACGTGCGGAAAGTGTGAAACGTGCGTAGTTAGCAACCCCCGCGCGACTTTTCGATACCAAATAGCGACCTGGGTCACAGCCGGATTGCTGAACGCACACTCGGTTATCGCAAGGCAAACGAACCTGAAGTCTGGATTCGGGCATTGTGTCCCTTACCTGCGCATTCGCAAGATCAAGTTTTTTGCAAATTGTCGGTAACTCGACTGTTGAATTGCTCGAAGACATGGTTCACTGGTTCCTGGTCGCAAGCTTCTGTGTTCGAGGGACGGATCCAAAGTCCAAACCGTCAGCAGGATCGATGTTGCGAACGGTGTGCTTGGTTGCTTTCCTGCAGGGGGAACCAACAGTACAACGGTCTCAACGGGCCCGGTGGACGAACCCAGTTGTCCGCCGTTCCGGTAGAAAAGAGAAGGAACAGAATGGCACAGGGAACTGTGAAGTGGTTCAACGCGGAGAAGGGGTTCGGCTTCATCGCGCCCGAGGACGGGTCCGCCGACGTCTTCGTCCACTACTCCGAGATCCAGGGGTCCGGCTTCCGTACCCTCGAGGAGAACCAGAAGGTCGAGTTCGAGGTCGGCCAGGGCACCAAGGGCCCGCAGGCCACCGGAGTTCGCGCGCTCTCCTGAGCGACGCCACGATTCAGCTCGTCCCTCACCCGCCGGTAACGGGGGTGGGGGACGAGCTATATCTGGGGCAGGACACGTCGGATACAGCCGAGCCCGATCACCTCGCGGCGGGCGTGGTCGGGGACACTGCATACTGAACGGCAGTGACCACGTACGCTCGGTGGTTCGGGTCGCAAGCGCTCGACCGCAGCCGGCGTCAAGGTATAAACGTGTCTGGTAGCGACATGAGCAGTAGCCGCTGCTTTACCCCAGCCGCGCAATGCGCGTAACAGCATCGCGTGGGTCGAGAATGAAAGGTGTATTCGCCGGTGGCAGCACGAGACCGCGGTGCAGCCGACCAGGGCCGTCCCCTGCGTCGTCTCGTGATCGTCGAGTCCCCGACCAAGGCCCGCAAGATCGCGCCCTATCTCGGGCGCAATTACACGGTCGAGGCCTCTGTCGGTCATATCCGGGACCTTCCGCGCGGCGCCGCGGATGTGCCCGCCAAATACAAGGGTCAATCCTGGGCGCGCCTCGGTGTCGACGTCGACAACGACTTCGAGCCGATCTATGTGGTGAGTCCGGATAAGAAGGCCAAGGTCACCGAGCTGAAGAGTCTGCTCAAGGACGCCGACGAGCTCTACCTGGCCACCGACCCCGACCGCGAGGGCGAGGCCATCGCCTGGCATCTGCTGGAGACGCTCAAACCCAAGGTGCCGGTGCGCCGGATGGTGTTCCACGAGATCACCGAACCGGCGATTCTCGCGGCGGCAGCCGATACCCGTGAACTCGATCCCGATCTGGTCGACGCGCAGGAGACCCGCCGTATCCTCGACCGGCTCTACGGTTACGAGGTCAGTCCGGTGCTGTGGAAGAAGGTCATGCCGAGACTGTCGGCGGGCCGGGTGCAGTCGGTCGCGACCAGGGTGATCGTGCAGCGTGAACGTGAGCGCATGGCGTTCCGTTCGGCCGAATACTGGGATATCGCCGCCAAGCTCGACGCGGGATCCGGCGAAGAGAACGACGCGACCAATCCGCGGACCTTCGGTGCGCGGTTGGTCAATGTGGACGGTGCGCGGGTCGCGGCCGGTCGCGATTTCGGTCCGGACGGGCAGCTGAAAACGGCCAACGGCGTCATCGTCCTGGACGAAGCCCACGCGCGTCGTCTCGCCGAGGCGCTCGACGGCGCTGATCTCGTGGTCTCCTCGGCGGAGGCGAAGCCGTATACGCGTAAACCGTATCCGCCGTTCATGACCTCGACATTGCAGCAGGAGGCCGGGCGCAAGCTGCGTTTCACCTCCGAACGCACCATGCGGGTGGCGCAGCGGCTCTACGAAAACGGCTACATCACCTACATGCGTACCGACTCGACCACATTGTCGGAGTCGGCGATCGCCGCGGCTCGCTCGCAGGCGACGCAACTGTACGGCGCGGAGTACGTCTCGCCGTCGCCGCGTCAATACACCCGCAAGGTCAAGAACGCCCAGGAGGCACACGAGGCGATCCGTCCCTCCGGTGACACCTTCCAGACCCCGGGACAGCTCCATTCGCGGTTGGACAACGACGAATTCCGACTCTACGAACTGATCTGGCAGCGCACGGTGGCCTCGCAGATGGCCGACGCGCGTGGCACCACGCTCACGCTGCGCATCACCGGCGTCGCGGGTACCGGCGAGGAATGCGTGTTCTCCGCCTCGGGTCGCACCATCACCTTCCCCGGCTTCCTCAAGGCCTATGTGGAAAGTGTGGACGAGGAGGCGGGTGGTCAGTCCGACGACGCCGAGTCCCGGCTTCCCGCCCTGGACGAGGGTCAGAGCGTCACCGCGGTCGAGCTGAATCCGGATGGGCACAGCACGAATCCGCCCGCGCGCTATACCGAAGCGTCGCTGATCAAGATGTTGGAGGAGCTCGGGATCGGGCGTCCTTCCACGTATGCATCGATCATCAAGACGATCCTCGATCGTGGTTACGTGTACAAACGCGGTAGCGCGCTGGTGCCGTCGTGGGTGGCGTTCGCGGTCGTCGGATTGCTGGAGGCGTATTTCGGCCGGTTGGTCGACTTCGACTTCACCGCGGCGATGGAGGACGATCTCGACGCGATCGCCGGTGGTCGTGAACAACGCGGAAACTGGCTTTCCAGCTTCTACTTCGGCGGGGACAGCGGAGCCGAGGGTTCGGTCGCGCGGTCCGGTGGACTGAAGAAGATGGTCGGCGAACAACTCGACGATATCGATGCGCGCGAGATCAATTCGATCAAGTTGTTCAGTGACGACCAGGGGCGCGACGTGGTGGTCCGCGTCGGCCGGTACGGGCCGTATCTGGAACGGATGATCACCAATCCCGATGACCCCGACGGCGATGTCATCTCGCAGCGGGCCAATCTGCCCGATGACCTTCCCCCGGACGAACTGACCTCCGAAGTCGCCGAGGAGTTGTTCTCCACGCCGCAGGAGGGCCGCGTACTCGGCGTCGATCCGGCGACCGGGCACGAAATTCTCGCCAAGAAGGGACGTTTCGGTGATTACGTCACCGAAGTCCTGCCGAAACCGGCGGTCGAGGAAACGGCGGCGCCCGCCAAGAAAACGGCCAAGAAGGCCGCCGCGGGACCGAAGCCGCGCATCAGCTCGCTGTTCAAATCCATGGATTTGGCCACCATCACCCTCGATGACGGGCTCAGGCTGTTGTCGCTGCCACGCGTGGTCGGAACCGACCCGGCCTCGGGCGAGGAGATCACCGCGCAGAACGGCCGCTACGGGCCGTATCTGAAGAAGGGGACCGATTCGCGGTCGCTGGCCGACGAGGATCAGATCTTCACTGTCACGCTGGAGGAGGCATTGAAGATCTACGCCGAGCCCAAGCGTCGTGGCGGGCGGGCGGCCACCGCCGCACCGTTGCGCGAACTCGGAAACGATTCGGCTACCGGCAAGCCCATGGTGATCAAGGACGGCCGTTACGGACCGTACGTCACCGACGGCGAGACCAATGCCAGCCTGCGTAAAGACGATGCGGTGGAATCGATTACGGATGAACGGGCGTCGGAGCTGCTCGCCGATCGGCGGGCGCGCGGGCCGGTGAAGAAGACCGCCAAGAAGACGGCGGCGAAGAAGACCGCCGCGAAGAAGACGACCGCGGCGAAGAAGACCACCGCCGCGGCGAAGAAGACAACCGCCAAGAAGACGACCGCGAAGAAATCCTGACCCGGCGATGGCGGTGAGTCCTGTCGGTGCGGGCGGCTAGGGTGTACGGCGTGGCGGGTGTCTTCGATCGGTTGGTCGGCCAGGATGCGGTCGAATCCGAGCTGACGGCTGCCGCGATCGCGGCCCGCGCGGGGGTGATCGAGGGGGCGATGACCCATTCGTGGCTGTTCACCGGACCGCCCGGATCAGGCAGATCCGTCGCGGCACTGTGTTTCGCGGCCGCGCTGCAATGCACCGACACGGGAACCCCTGGATGCGGTAGCTGTCACGCCTGCACCACCACCATGGCGGGCACCCACGGTGACGTGCGCCGGGTCATCCCGGAGGGGCTGAGTATCAGCACCAAGGAGATGCGCGACATCGTGCAGATCGCCTCCCGGCGGCCGAGTACCGGGCGTTGGCAGGTGGTCGTCATCGAGGACGCCGACCGGCTCACCGAGGCCGCGGGGAATGTGCTGTTGAAGGTGGTGGAAGAACCGCCGGCTCGCACGGTCTTCCTGCTCTGCGCGCCATCGGTCGATCCCGAGGACATCTCGATCACCCTGCGTTCGCGCTGTCGGCACGTGCACTTGGTGACTCCGTCGGTGTCCTCGATCGCGCGGGTGCTGCACGAACGCGATCGACTGGATGAGAAGACAGCCTGGTTGGCCGCCTCGATCAGCGGCGGACATGTCGGGCGCGCCCGTCGACTCGCCACCGACGAGGAGGCCCGGTCCCGCAGAAAACGCGCCTTGGCGCTGGTCGGTGCGGTATCGCGGCCAGGCGCGGCGTATGCCGCCGCCGACGAATTGGTGAAATCCGCCGACGACGAGGCCAAACAGATGAGCGCGGCCCGCGACGAACGCGAACGCGACGAACTGGCCACCGCCCTCGGCGCGGGCGGCACAGGAAAGGGTTCCGCGAGCGCGACCCGTGGTTCGGCGGGCGTGCTGAAAGACCTGGAACGTCGCCAGAAATCCCGAGCGACCCGCACCGGCCGCGACGCCCTCGACCGCGCTCTCATCGATGTGGCGGGTGTCTACCGCGACGCACTCGTCGTCCGATACGGGGCCGCTCGCAACGGTTCCGGGGTCACCCTCACCCACCCGGACCTGTCCGACCAGATCCACGAACTCGCCGACCGTGTTCGCCCCGAAGGTCTGCTCCGCTCCATCGAAGCCGTACTCGGGTGCCGCGAAGCCCTCGACCTCAATGTCAAACCTCGCTTCGCCGTCGCGGCCATGGTCGCCTCCCTCATCGCCGCCCAGGCTGACTGACTACCACCCCCGACCACGCGTTTTCGCGATCCGGCCCCCGAGACGATAGACTCGCGTGGCCGAAAGGCACGCCGCCTTAGCTCAGTCGGTAGAGCGCTTCACTCGTAATGAAAAGGTCGGGGGTTCGATTCCCCCAGGCGGCTCCACTCGAAAAGCGGCCCTAACCAGCCGTTTTTCGACCCTTCCGACGCTTGCTCCGAGTCGGTGTCTGCCCGGTCTTGTCACGTTTTGCCACAAGGGCTTCCAAAGTGCCCGCCGCCGAGACCAACGCATCGTTCTGTGAATGCACGTAGGTACGCATCGTGAACGCGCTGTCAGCGTGCCCCAGCCACTCCGCGATCACTGCGATCGGCACCCCCTGAAGATGCATCAGAGTTCCGCAGGTGTGACGTGCATCATGCAGTCGAATTCGGCGCACCCCAGCCTTCTTGGTGATCTTCTCCCAATAGTCGGTCAGGGTGTCCGGGTGATACGACGCGCCAGCCTCGTTGACCACGACATGCGTGCCAGGCCCGTACGCCTCACCGAGTGCCAGTTTCTCGGATGCCTGCCGTTTGCGTGCTGCCCGCAGTTCCGCCATCAACGTCGGAGTGAGCGGCAAGGTTCGCTCGGAATCCTCGGACTTCGGGTCGTACTCCTCGGCCTTGCCGTTCACCGAGACGCGATTGTTGGCGATGGTGAGCAGCCCAGCGGCCAGGTCAACGTCCGTCCAGCGCAACCCGCCGATCTCACCGCGGCGAAGTCCCGACAGTGCCATGTGCCAGGCGTGGCGGTTGCGATCGTTGGCCGCGACCGCCAGGACCTTACGTACCTCGGCCTCGGAGTAGGTGACGTGCTTCTTCTTCGGTCCGGTCGGCACGCGGTCGACCAGCGCCGCGACGTTGCGGACCAACTTCCCCTCTGCGATCAGTGATTCAAGCACGGACTCGAGCCGGTCCAAGGTGGCGTTGGTCGTCTCAGGCTTCCACGGCCTTCGGTTCTGTCCGTTGGCCTTCTTCGCAGTCCCGGCCAGCAGCGCGGACACGAGGTCATCCAGGTGCCGTTTCGACAGCTTCTGAACCGCCTCGGTGCCGTACCTGTCGCGGACAGGCTGTAGCGCGTTCCGGTAGTTCGAGGCAGTGGTACCGCGGACACGTTTGCCCGCCAACCAGTCTTCGCACGCCTGCTCCACGGTCAATGCCGATTTCGGAACGTAGGTGCCACGGCGAACAGCTGTCGACGTCTCGGCCAGGGCATCGCGCGCCTCAGCTTCGGTGCGATAGCGCTTCTTCGTCTGCCGCCGCTTGCCCGTCTCCGGGTCCGTCCCCGCCTCGGCTGTCACCTGATACCGAATCGCGCCGCTCTTGAGCGTGATCTTCTCGATCTGCGGCGGCAACTGTCTCCTGCTCATGCCGCAGCCTGGTCGAGACCGGAGATGTAGTCGATGACCGCCTGCTCGGTGACGAAGCGACGACGACCGATCTTGACCGACCGCAGCGCGCCGGAACCGATCAGTTCGTAGTACTTGCTGTGCCCGACCGGAATCAGCTTGCGGACCTCGGTCTCGTTGAGCAATTTCGACATGGCGGGTTCCTCCCTATGCTGCCATCTGAGATCGTGAATCCTGTTGCACTGCAACGGTTTCACGTGAAACCGGTTCGTCGCCCGGTGGTCCTTCGTCACGTTCGAGCATGGCCGTGTCCAACTCGGCGCGTTGACCGAGTTTGAGCCCGACCAGCGACATGATCAGGTGCGAGCGTGGAGGCGCGTCCCGGTCACCCGGACCGACAGGAGTGATCCGCAGGTGTGAGGTATCGGGCGGGAAGATCCCCAGCGCGGCCAGCTTCCCGCGAACGAACTCCATCCGTTCGGCCTTGTGATCGACCAGGGTCTTGCCGCTCCATTTGCGGGAGTTGTTGCACCGTTTGCCCGGGACGCCGAGCGCGTCACGGCGATGGTTCTTGCCCCGGCAACGCCCCGGTTGCGTCTTCTCGGTCGCGTCCTTGGGCACAATGCCGTAGCGCAGCCACACCCCGCACGAGGGTCGGCACGGAGTGCGCTGCAACTCCTCGTGCAGGCGGTCGTAGTGGCGGTTCACGCGAGGGCTGTCGGACTCCAGGATTTCGCCGACCGACTTGGTGAGGTACTTCGTCAGATACGCCACCTTGCGATCCATTTCCGGTGTCCCGGCGAGGATCTGGACCGGTTTGGACTCGGCCCCGAATTTCATGGTGTGGGCCGGTTCCAGGTCATCCACGGAGTCGATGACCTCGATGGCGTCGTCCCACTCGGTCAACGCCCGCCCGGTCTTCGGGTCCACGAACGTGCCCGCCCGGTGATCCCAGACCGGCATGTGATCGCCTGAATAGACTTCGTTCTCGCGGCCGAAGTGCGGCCACCAGATACTGCGGTAGGTCGCCGCGGTCACCGCGTACAGGAGTTTGGTCGGGATCGAGCCCCGGATAGCGAGGTGGATGTGGGGAGCGCCGCGTTTCTGCGGTTCGACACTGGCCCAGTACTGCACATCCCAACCGACCGCGCGGCGCAGGTTGATGATCCAGTGATCGAACAGAGCTTTCATGTGCATGATGTCGCGGGCCGCGCGCGGGTAGTCGTAGGACTCCGGGTCACGTGGTGAGCCGTCGGAGACCCACGCACCTTGTTTGTCCTTGCCGCCGGTCGGGTCCCACACGCGGTTGATGTGCCCGTAGGAGGGCATGGTCAGGGTCCAGAACGTCGAGGGCCGGTACTTGCCGTTGGCGTAGGCGGTGCCGATCGTGGTGCGGGCGACCTTCTTGCGGGGCAGGTCCGGCAGATCCTCCCGGCGCCTGGTCGACTTGGCCCGCCGACGCGGTTTCTGGTCGAGTGCTGGCAGACGGCCCCGCACCCCGAGTTCTCGAAGTTCGACATCCAGATCGGCCACGAGGTCTTTGACCGCTTCGGCGAGTTCGTTATCACCCTCGCGACGCGCGTCGTGGTAGTCGGTGAACAGCGACGCCCGAGCGGCCAGCACGTCGGTCTGTGCCTGGGTGACCAACGGTTGCGGTTGCACCGGTTCGTGTTCGGCGCACCACCCTTCGCGCAGCTGGGTCATCCGCACGGATTTGTTCGCCTTCGCACACGCCGGGCATGTCGTCGCCACGGTCGCCTTGCACGGAGCACCGACGTAGGAGACACGACCGGAGGTGGTGTCGAATGCCCGCATCGGCACCACCCGAGCGCACACGCCCTTCTCGACGGCCACCGCTTCGGCGATATCGCGGAAGTCCGGCATCGCGCGACGCTCAGCGGCGGTCTGACGATTCGGCGGTACGGCACCGGCCGGAGCGGTACCGGCCACGGCAGTGGGGTTCTCGGTCATCAGAAGTACTCCCCGATATCCCCTTCGACCGCCGCCGCCGCACGACGAGCCAGATCCGCTGCTTTCCACCGCAAGCCGTCATCGATCATGTCTTGCCGCTCTTGCCGCTCTTGCGCTCGACGAGTCTTCGCCCGCTCCGCTTTCGTCGACATCACGCCGGAACCCCCAGTCCCTCGCTGGCCTTCTCCACCGCTTCCAGACGCTCGGTCAGCCGATCCAGACGAGCAGCCACGATCAGCAACCGGTCCAACACATCGGCCAACGACACACCCGCGACCACCGGAGCAGCCGCAACAGGCGCCGCGCCATCCAGCGGCCACAACTCCGCCATCGGCCGACCCACCGCAGTCGCCACCGCGTGACGAGTCACCGGATGCGGACGACGCCCCTGGGCCACCCACCGCTCCACGGTCTTCGCGTCCACGCGCACCCGCTCGGCCAACATCACCGGAGTCATCCCGGCATTCAGGATCGCTTCACGCAGAACAGCATTCGCAGCCATGATCACACCGCCTTCGGACGCGACATGACCAGACCGCCGTAGCAAGCAGGCGCCACGCAACGCTCCGACGCGTCCTCCGGATCGAGATGACCGGCGACGTACTCCGTACCGCCACACACCGCGCACACCGTCGACTCGTAGGACTCGACGCACGAGATCCGCTCGCAGTCGCGACGCAGGCAGTAGCGGCACGTGCCCGCCACATTCAGACGTGACGGCCGGGGCGGTGCGGCCTTGGAAACGACATTCAGTCGACCGGTCATTTGAGTCTCCCCGCTACTGCTTTCGTTCGCCCTAGTCTCCCTAGGTAGCTTCGAGCTTAGACTAGCTCCCTAGGGAGATCAAGGGCTACATGAATTACCTAGGGAAGAACGCTAAACTGCCACGATGGACGCAATCGACCCTGACGATCCCCGCCCTGCCTCGCAGCAGATCGCGAACATCCTTCGGGCCGCGATACTGACGAGAAAGTTCGCGCCAGGGGAGCGGATACCGTCTGGGCCTCAGTTGGTCGAGCGATTCGGCGTCGCGAAGGCAACCGCAGAGTCGGCTATCCGCACGCTTCGCGAAGAAGGCTTGGTTGTCAGCAGGGCAGGAAGCGGGACATTTGTTCGGGAACGTACAGAACGACCCGTTGGACTGCGGCCCCATATCGAGCAGGCATTCGAAGCGACGAGTGTCACCGTCGACTTTGCAGGCTTCTCAGGCGAGACGCTGCACGGAGCGATTGCCGAACCACTCGACCGAATCAGGGAAGGTCGCCTACGGCCCGAAACCCTCTCGGTCCGGCTGCTCGTTCCCGACGCGTCGCGCCCCTGGAGTCTGCCCGCCAAGGTGGACAACCTCGAGGACAGCCCCGCTTTTCGCAAAAGAGCGGCGAGAATCATGGAGCGCCACGGCACCGCGGTCGTCGAATCTGTCACCGAACTCGGGCGCCTCGGCCTGGTCGACAGCGCGACAGCCCAGATCCGAACCTATCCGGCCGTGCCGCTGTTCAAGCTGTACATTCTCAATGGCGAACAGACGTTCTTCGGGTACTACCCAGTCATCGAACATGCTGTTCCGCTAGACGAGGAAGACGTGCCGATCTGGGATCTCATGGGCAAGGACGCCACGCTGTTCCATCACTCCCGCGACGTCGACCCGGACTCGGCAGGAAGCCAATTCGTCTCGCAATCTCAGCTGTGGTTCGACAGCATCTGGAACTCCGTTGCACGGGACTACAACCCGTGACCAACCTTCGCCAGCTGCTAACCGCACGACCCTGCCTACTGCTCGACTTCGACGGCCCCGTCTGTTCGGTCTTTTCGGGCATATCCAGCCGACATGCCGCACAAGAACTCGAAGGAACGTTCGGCGCCCCGCTACCGCCCCATCTCCGCGCGACCTCCGACCCGTTCGAACTTCTCGAGTATGCCGCAGCCCTATCGCCCACTGTCGCGACAGCCGTCGAACTCAAGCTCACTGAGCTCGAAATCGAGGCGGTCAACTGCGCAGCGCCAACCCCCGACGCCCACAACGTCATCCGTGAGGCAGCCCAACGCCCCGGCGGTTCCGTCGCCATTGTCAGCAACAACTCGACGACCGCTATCCGCGCCTATCTGACGGCTCACAACGTGAGCGGGCACGTGTCCGGCATCTTCGCTCGACGATCAGCAGAAACCCGCCTCAAGCCGAGTCCTGACCTACTTGTCGCCGCCTTATCGGCCCTCGGAGTTCAACCCGAAGGATCGACGTTCACCGGCGATTCGGTCACCGATCTCAAAGCCGCTCACGCCGCAGCTGTTCCGGCGATCGGATTTGCGAACAAGCCAGGAAAAGCAGAGCGCTTCGCCCAGTACTCACCTGCATCAACGATTGTCAGCATGTCGGTGCTACTCGACGCACTTCGCAGCCTGACAGGTTCAGAGACTGAACAGCGCCCGTCACCGTAGGCAAGTGGTTGCTGAATTTCGCTATATAGAGTCAAGAGCGCACCGGCGGCGCTACGCGCCGCCGCCGCGCCACGCAGCACCACGGCGTCCTCGTCGCAGGCTCCTCGGCCACCGGAGCGGCGGCGCGTCGGCAGCGCTTGGCCGCCGGAGCGCATTTGGACCTGTTCGCGTGTTCTGGCATCCGCTTCGGCGACGTGGAAGCACGCGGACTCTCCAGAGCTGACCGCTTTTCGTTCACTGAGCAGTGCTGGGCACTCCGTGAGCCGTCCCCGACTTGCTCTCCCGCAGCTGTCGACCGAATCCGCCGGACACTCGCACGTGGGGCCTGGCTGTGGTCCGGTCACAGGAACTCCGAAACCGGACTGACCTGCGCGAATGAATTGCTGAACGAATCCGGCGAACGACGGCGGACCCGGTACCTCACCGATAGGGAACGTGTGGCTGCGCAAACCCTCAACTAGATGTCATCGTCTAGGTACTCGTCGCCCTTGGTCACCCGGACAAGGTCGCCGCGACGTACCACTCTGTCGCGGCCCTCATCGATCAACTCGTCGTCCTCATACGCAAACTTCTCCGGCCGGTCGTTTGAAGCTCCGAGAATCGAAGCACTAAACCCAGGAGTGCCTTTGACCGTCCGGAACGTGCGCGCCACCGAAGCTGAATCCCCCTCGAAACGAACGACTTTGACGATCGTTTTTGGCAACCTGATCTCGACTGTCTCACCGGCACCGTCAAGTGGGATCTCTACCGGAGGACCCAGAACGACGAACCGAGTACCGATCTGAACCCCTTGTTGCCATCCGAGATCGATCAAGATTTCCCGAGGCCCGAACACTGCGGCTACGTGACCTTCAAGAACACTGTCGTCGCTCAACGCCCTGCCCTTCCTGCCCGTTCAACTGCCTTTTCGTTAACGAGACGCCAATCGTCGATGAACCCGACCGCATCGTCCTCGTACTTGCTCAACTCAGCGCTGAGAATGCCCATCTGAGTTTTGAACTGCATCACAGATGGGCGCGGATTCTCCTTCTCGAACATCTCTTCCGCGGCCCGCTTCGTCACTGCCACCTGTCGACCGAAGGCGATCATGCGTCGGGCGGATGCCTGCACGTGCGTTGGGTCTGCTCGACCGACTGCACTGAACAGCCAGGCAGCCGCAAACTGGCAGCCAACAGCAACCACACTGATGAGCAGATTCGTACTGCGAGAGGGAGGTTTATCCGCTCCCGATAGGAACGCGAGCAGAAGGATGATCGCCACCGCAAGCAACGTGAGAGCCACGCCAGCTATCGTCCTCCAGTGCGTCCGCAGCCTCCTAATTCGCACGCGGTGAGTGTACGCACCACGCTCGTCTCGTAGCGTAAGTAAGGCTAGTTTGGGCGACCGTCGGCCTCACGATTACCTCATGCAGGAGTGTGGACGCTCGCGAATCCCGAGTGGCCCAGTGATCGATCTGAACCGAGTTGACCTGCGCGAATGAATTGCTGAACGAATCCGGCGACCGACGGCAGCAAGTGGCACCTTCTCGACGGGGCAGCGAGGGTTGCGAACCCCTGCCTCCTCATGGCCCGATTATCTGACCTCACTCGGTCGAGTCAAGGGAAAGAGCGCCCTTGACACGACCTCCCTCCGCTCAGGGATGGCCAGTATGAGGAAGCAGGGGAAGGGAAGTCACCAAGAAACGGCCGGGTGACACATCTCTAGTCCTCGGGGAACACCATCGGGGGCACAATGCAAAGTGCCAGCACGATGCCTACGATGAACCGTGATGCAGTTCCGGACGAACGCCTAGAAGTAGATCACGCTGGAATATTCATCAGAAACCAGCTCTGACCATGCTGCCTCGTCGTACGAGCCATCCGCGAGGAGGTCGAGGATTTCGATGTTCCCATCCGACTCAACGAGGGATTCCAACGCACGTTGCTGGACGTAGTAGTTGCCCTGCACTACGCCACAACTCGCGCAGTGGGAAGCGAGTTCACCGCGGGTGCCGTTCGCATAGCGGGACGGCACCAGCAGCTCCGCGATATCGGATTTGCCCACCTGGTTCAGGATCTCGCGAGCTATCAGCATCGCCGGATCACCCAGCGGGATCAGCTTGTCACCGTACCGATACGGACCTACAACACACTGAACTGTCTCCGAACACTTCCAGCACCCCCACCGGAATCCGACGACACCCACATTGATCGCACCCACCACCGAACCCCCTTCATCGCCGACTACCATCCCAGGATGCCTGGTCGACCAGGCAGGCGACATATCCCGTGACCCGGTGCAGTCGATCGAAGTCGCTGCGGTCCGCAGACCGTCCGCAGCACACTGCAAGAGACCAGACGCAGACCAACGCCGCCAGCCCCAAAGGTGCAGGTGGGCCACTCGCACCACTTGGACAGTGAAGACCGGCGCAATGCAAGGTGCCGGTCTTCACGTCGTCAATCGCTACTCGGTTGGCCCCGGTCGACCGCGTCCGAAGAGTGCGAGCACCGCGAGAAGCACAGTGACTGCGGCGGCCCACCCAGCTAGGAACCCTGTGCCTACCGCCAGGCTCAATGCCAGGGACAGGACGACCAATGGGTGAATTTCCGACCTCGGAGGTTCAGCGGGGGGCTGTGGGTTGTCGGGCTTGACCGTTAGGCTCATTGGGCCTGTACTTCCTGTCTGTTGACATGTGGGTGGTAACTGGGCAATCGCGACCCCTGCCCCTGCGACGGGTGGGGGTCGCACTTTTCCGGAGCCAGAACAGCATTCGGATTTCCCGGTTGCTTGGATGCGCTGGCGTTCGGTAGGTGGAAGCCTAGCTAGGAGCGCCGACGCTGACGAGTGCTGCAACTACCCGAAACCAGGGTTCATCGACTGGACCGTGCCGGTCAAATTTTCGGTTCAGTGGGAGCCAGTCGGAGGTAGCACAGGGTGTGTCACTGTGTGTCACTGAGGACGATCGGCGGGGCGATATCCCCATCTTGTGATGGTCTAGTAGGCCGAATCGCGGTGTGTCAGTATGGACTGTCCGGTGTGCTACCGGACGGTATAGTCCGGTATAATAACGGACTAGTTGCCATAGATGGACTGAACCGCACCAGAGGGTATCGACGCTCCCTATACCAATTGGTTTGTGTTGCAATTCACATTTCATGAGATCGCTGACCTGGATAAGGGAAAAAAGAACGCCCCTGACACGACCTCGTCCAAGATGAGCGGGCCGAGCGGCGACCGATGAGTGGCGGCCCGCCCGGATGCGTGAAGTTGTCACGACGTTGCCACATGTTCCCCGAACGATCCCAGACACGGAGAAACCCCCACGGAAGCGTTTCGCCACTGCGCGTAGGGGTACGGATGTCAGCAGACCGCCGCTGGACGCGCGGATTTCGACTCGTAATGAAAAGGTCGGGGGTTCGATTCCCCCAGGCGGCTCCATATTTCTTACAGGCAAACCGCAGGTAGGGGAGATACCCCGGCAAGCCTCACCCAATGTGTCCTGACCGGGTGGATGGCGTGGTCCCCGGGTGGTCTCGGAGGGGCCGTCCCGATCCGAAATGCCATACTCTGTGACCGTGCGTCGTCCTATCGTTGTCGGTGTCGACGGCTCCGCAGCGTCGCTGGCCGCCATTCGCTGGGCCGCGGCGATGGCTGCCCGCCGTGCGGCGCCGCTGCACCTTGTGCACGCCATCGGCGTCCCGGTCCATGCCGTGCCTTTGATCGGCTCCCTGTTGTTCGATATCAGCGCATACCGGACGATAGGTGAGTCCGCGCTCGGCGAGGGACGAAGCATCGTGGGTCAGTTGGGTGGCTCTGCCGGGGATGTCGAGGTTCACACCTTCCTCGATCTGCCGTCACCGGTCGCGGCTTTGGCCGCGCGGTCAGCGGCGGCCCAGTTACTCGTCATCGGCGCTCGGGGTTTGGATCCGTTGGAGCGTGTGCTGTTCGGATCGGTCGGTGTCGGTCTGATGAAGCGCGCCGATTGTCCCGTGGCCGTCATTCCGGCTGTCGTGGAAACGGTGCCGCCTTCGTCCCATGTTCCGGTCCTGGTGGGCGTCGACGGGTCGCGATGTAGCGCTCACGCGGTGGGTATCGCTTTCGACGAAGCGGCGAGTCGGAAGGTAGGGCTTGTGGCGGTGACGACATGGTCCGGTCGAAATGGCGCACCCAGCACAGCGCGGGAGCGAGCCGAGGCGTTGCTCGGCGAAAGCCTGGCCGGCTTCACCGACAAGTATCCGGATGTTTGCGTGGATCGAGTCGTCGTCGAAGGCCGCCCGGCGCAGCGACTGCTCGAGGCCGCCCGGCACGCGCAATTGGTGGTGCTCGGCAGCCGCGGGCGAGGCGGAATTGCGGGCGCCGCGCTCGGCTCCGTCAGTCAGGCGGTGCTGCAAGCCAGCCGCGTTCCGGTCCTCATCGCTGTGTGCCGGTAATGAATCGTCGCGTCCGCCGCGACAGTCAGATGCGCTGCGGTCAGCGAACGATCGGCACGCCGGGGGCCAGGCGGTCGCAGCCGGAGCGACGAAATCCTTCGTCGCAGCGCGCCTGTGCGCTCTGTCGCACGTCGAAGGCGGTGTGTGGATAATCTACAGCTTGTGGATCACCCGGGGGCAAGCGAACAACTGTTCGGTTCTCGGTATCTTATGATGCCTGCGTGACGTCCTCGAGAAGCTACGATCCCGCAGCCGAAGATCCCACCGTCGAGGTGCGGCAGGGGGACGCCTACGATCTGGCCGACGGTCTCGATCCTCAGTCGGTCGATCTCATCGTCACGTCACCTCCGTACTGGGGAATGCGGACGTATGGACACGATCATAGTGAAGATGTACTCGAGGAATGGGTGGCTGAGGGCAACGCGGTAACTGATGTCCCGCCATACGAGTGGTACCGCGAGCACGGTGGTTTGCTGGGGATGGAACCCATCCCGGATTGGTTCATCTCACATCTCGTGGAGATCTTCGAGCGCTTGAGGCCAGCGCTGAAGCTCAAGGGCAGCGTGTGGGTGAACCTCGGCGACACTTACTTCGCCCGGTGGTCGAGCATCCGATCCGACGGACGTCAGGGCCTCGGCGACAACCCGCGCACTCGACGGAAGACCCCGATGGGGGGCTATCGCCAGGAGAAGCAGTTGATGCTCATCCCGTCGCGGTTTGCTATCGCTATGCAAGATAAGCGCTGGATCTTGCGGAACGACTTGATCTGGCACAAGCCCAACGTGGCCCCGAGACCCGAGAAGGACAGGCTGCGCCTAGCGCATGAGCACTTCTTCCATTTCGTCCTGAGGCCGAAGGAAGGTAGGGCGAAGTACTACTACGACACCGGCGCGGTCGAGGAAGGCACCCGCGACGTTGTGACCGTGAACGTTCGTTCGGGTTCAGATGGGCACTCCGCGACGTTTCCCCCCGACTTGATCCGCCCCAGGATTGAAAGCTCCTCGCCTATCGGCGGGCTCGTGCTTGATCCATTCGCAGGCACTGGGCGTGCTCTCTCGGTGGCGGCTGAACTCGGGCGCAGTGCAATAGGTTTCGAGCTGAGTGAAGAGTTCACTCGAGTGGCGACCCGCAACGCGGAGGCCAGCGCAAACACTTTGCGCCTCCTCTAGGTCCGTCGCAACCTGTCGGGAGACTCCGGCATACTCGGCCGACATGGGGTCAGATTTGCCGGTGGAGTCAGAGGGTGCGAACTTCATTGCGGAATTCTTCGGGCATCGGGTGTACCCCGAAGTCGTCAGCACCAAGGCGGCGAAAGCCGATCAAGCGAAGGAAACCTGTCCGTTCCTGACATCGGCCAAGACGGTCGAAACGCGCTGCGTGAAGCGGGCGACTTCGCGAGGGGTATGTGTCGTCAGCACAGCCGTGGAAACTCGGCGGTACGACTGGCTCGTGTGTCCCAATCGAGCCTTGGACCCCGCATTCATGGCTGCGGCGTCGAGGAAGATCTTCGGGTACGGACCTACGGACCCGCTCGAGTTCATTGCGGCGCCGACGTTGGCCGATCGGGGGGTGCGGGACAGAATCGCGGTATGGCTGGAACAGGGGGTGAATGTTGTTGTCTTTTTCCAGCAGAAGCTCGGTGGCGAGCTGAGCATCGGCAAGACCGACAGGTCTCCTGAATTCTCATTCGACTGGACCCTTGCTGAGGTCGAGGCGATCGACCCGGCGCCGAAGATCACACGCTATGGCGTCCTGGAGATCCAAACGATGGATTTTCACGGCTCGTACAAGCACGCCGTGGGGGCGGTCAAGGCGGCCTACAAGAACATGCCCGACTTCTACGGTTGGCTGTCAACGCTTGACGGTCGTGCTGCGCTGTCGGAAAAGATGGAGGGGCCGAACCTTTCCAATGTGTTCAAGCGGACCTTCTATCAGATGGCGTACAAGTTTGCACTCAGCGGGCACCGGCAATGCGCAGGGACGGGCTTTGCCATCCCGAAGAGCGTGTGGCAGAGCTGGCTCAGGCATCTGGCCGACCCGCATCTGATGGATAACGGGGACGGCACGCACTCTTTGGGGGACACCTCGAACGACCACGAAAACGCTTGGATCTTCGTGTTCGAACTCCACCCGGATACCGAAGTCTCGCCCCGTCCGCTGGCCCCCTATCTGGAGATCCGGGTAAACGTCGAGACCCTGATCGAACTGGCGCTAAAAGAATCTCCCAAGGCTGCTCTCGGTCCGAAGGGACCGGTAGTGATGTTCACCGACAAGGTCGAGAATCGGATGCTGAAGTTCTGGCCGCGCGCTCGTCGGCGTCGCTCGTCGACTCCCCCCGGGCAGCAGGGGCTATTCGACGTGTGAAGTGGAGCGGCGTCTTTCAGGTCGCGGACAAGACTTCGAGGTACCACTCAGCCGCGGATGCGGAGCCACACGCTCAGGCTGTGGTGCGGTCGCTGGCGTCGAATCCTCAACCGGATGCGCGCTTCCTGTGACGGTGGCTGGTATCGCACAGCGGATAATTCTTCGAGCGCCGACATAGACAGATGGCCACCATGAATCGGTCGCATCGAATCGTTCGGCCATCGGCCGTGACGAGCTCGAGCGGGCCTTCGACGAGGGCTGGGCCGTCCTCGGTGAAAGCCATTCGCCTGGGTTCACTTCCGTATGCGGTCACCACGTATCACCACCAGGTCCTCGGTATCCGAGGTCGGCTCGATCCGCTCTGTCGCGGACAACCAGGCCGCGCGCGCACGCAGAACCGGGCCGAACGGAACAGTCGCGCGGGCGACCACCGCGGCTTTCAGGCCCCGTTCTCGCAAGGCGTCCAAGGTCTTGTCGGGATCGGACATGGCCGAATGGACGATGAGCGCGGTGCCGCGCGGGGACAGTGCGGAGGGGACGAGCGCGCACAGCCGGTCGAGCAGCGCCCGTCCGTCCGCGCCCGCGTCCCAGGCGCGGGCCGCGCCGACGGCGGTGTCGTGCGGTGCGGGGACGTAGGGCGGATTCGCGACGACCAGGTCGTAGTGGCGCCGCCCGAAGACGGAAGCGAAATCTCCGCAGTGGATTTCGGCGGTGATCCCCCGCAGGCGCAGGTTCAGCCACGCGGCGGCGGCGGCTCGGCGCGAGATATCGACGGCGGTGACCGTGGCCGCGCCGATTTTCGCCGCGGCGATCGCGAGGGCGCCGGTGCCGGTGAATACGTCCAGAGCGTGGGCGCCGTGCGGGATTCCGGCTTCGATCATGGCTCGGGCGAGTAGCCAGGTGTCTGCCTGCGGCCGGTAGACGCCGGGGGGACATAACAGCGCCCGCCGCGCGTTACCCATCGCCGTCCTTTTCCCGCAGCGAGCTGCGCCCGGCTCGCCAGGCGTGCAGAACGTGATCGGCGAATCGGTCCTCGAGGAAATTCGTCACCTGGATGCCGAATGCCAGGGGAGCGCGCTGTTCCGGTTCGCGTGCCAGCAGATCGCCGATCACGTCGATGCGCATGACCTGTTCGTGGACCGCGTCGGCTTCGACATGTTCGGCGAAGAATCGCACACATGCCGGATCGGCGTCGAACCGTCGCAGCACCTCGACCATGCGTTGGGCCCCTGGCGGCGAGGTGATCTCGACGGTCGCGAAATGCCCGACAAGGGCGCCGCGGTGTTGCCGGTGCAGTCCGAACAGCGACATCATGTTGACCAGCGCGAGCATCGGCGCACCGACGATATCGAAGTAGTGCAGATAGCCAGGATCCAAACCGGCTCCGGCCAGCAGATCGGCGTACAGCTGCGCGTGAACGCGATCGCCGTGGCCGCCGCCGAATTCGTCGAATTCGACCGCGACGAGCGAGGCTTTGGCCTGGCCCCGCAATCGCGGAATCACCCACGCGTACGGGTCGGCCTCCTTGTGGTGGTAGATCGAGCGGTGTACGAAATATTCGCGGACCTGCCACCAGTGGCCTTCGTCGCGCAGGAAGACACTCGGCCCGGTGGGTTCGTCCGGTGTGACGAGTAACCGGTCCAGTTCCGCGTCCAGATCGTTTCCGCCGGGGACCGCGTCGCGCAGGGCGTCGAGGAATACTCGTTCCATCTCCGCGCGCAGGCCCAGGAGGCCGGGATCCCATTCCCAGCCGGGATCGACTTCGGGAAATCCCTGATAGTGCAGCTCGTAGCAGGTGTGCAGCGCTAGTTGCAGATCCTCCCCGAACGGATCGACCGTGCCGAGCGGGGGTGGGGTCTCGCCCGGCGACCGGCCGAGCAGACCGATGACGGCGTCCGATAGCGGTCCCCGCGGGGCGGGGGTCGTTCGCGGCGAGGCGACGGCGATGGTCATGGCACTCCCTGCCGGTAGAAGTTGATCGAGGAAGCTGTGTGCGTCATACCCTGCGGACTTCGGGTGAAACCGGGGGGTCGGTTCCGGTGCTACTTCGATCGTGATCCGGTGGAGAACAGCGCATATGCCGCTCGGACCATGCCGTTCGAGCCGCGATCGCGGCGACAGTGCGGTGGGGCGGTGGATTCCGTCGCGCTCAGGTGCGCGGCGGGACTCGATCCGACGGTGCGACAGCACTGTTCAGGGTGCGCAGCCGATTCAGGGAGAGTCGGGCTTGTCCGTTCGATACCACGCGGCCGACAGCGCTCGCCACTGCGGCGAGCGGGCCATTGAACAGGGCTTCGGCGGCTGCTTCAGCGAGGGAGCCGACCAGGTGTCCGTCCAGGGGAAAGGCGCGCCCGGGATGCAGAGCCTCGAGCTCGGCGACGATCGCGTGCAGTTGCGCCACCAGGTGCGCTGTCCGGGCGGTGCGCTCGGCGAAGCTGTTCGGGGATGCCGTCGACGGTATCGTAGGACGCTCCCGCACCATAACGCTCTGTATGCTCGAAGATGTTCCGGGCGACCGGAACCGGGATAGTGACCCGCGAACTCGACGTGACCGCTACCCTTCGATCCGGGGGAAGCTCCATCGGATACGTAACCAGGAGCTTCCCCCTTCTCGATCCAGGGGAAGTCGTCCCGCGTCCGTTCCGAGCGGGCGGAAGCCGGTTCAGACCGCGGTGGCCCTGTCCTGTCGGCTGCGGGAGACGACCGTATCCAGAACGGCGTTGAAGCGGTCGGCGGCTTCGATATTGCCCAGATGGCCGGTGGGCCAGACGTGGTAGTCGGCCAGCGAGCCGGTGCGGTCGAGGAGTTCGACGATGCGGCGGGACAGGCGTTCGGGCAGGATCAGATCGCCCGCGCCCGCGATGACCGTGGTGGGAACGGTGAGATTCGCCGCGGCGTCGCCGAGGTCGATGTCCAGCAGGGCGGCGGCGTGCAGGCCGCGGGTGAGCGGGCGGCACGAACGGGCGATGCCGACGGCGAAGTCGACCTCGTCAGCCGTGGCGTTCTTGTTCATCACCCTGTCCTTGAAGACCGCGTTGACCAGCCATCCGCCGGGCAGCGGAATGGGGGAGAACAACATCGTCTCGGCGATGGGGGAGGGCATGCGGATGGTGGCACCGAGAATGGTCACCGGGCGGGTCGTCACCGACAACGGCTTGTTGAGCACCGGGAGCATATCGGTTTCGTGCCGGATCTCGCTGGCGGCGGTATTCACGAGCACGACTTCGGAGGCTCTTTCGGCGACCTGGTCGGGATACCGGGCGGCCCACGCCTGCAACGTGATTCCGCCCATGCTGTGGCCGACGAGTACGCCACGCTTGCCGCGCGGCAGGGTGGCGTCGAGGACGGCGGCGAGATCGCCCGCGAACGTGGCGGCCCCGAGGCGGGCGCGGCCCAACCCGCTCTCGCCGTGGCCGCGCTGGTCGTAGGCGACGACGCGGTAGCGATCGGCGAAGGCGTTGATCTGGGGGTTCCAGTACTCGATGCTGCAACTCCACCCGTGGACCAGCACGATGGTCTCGCCGTCCGCGGGACCGTAGACGTGCACCCGGAGGTCGGCGCCGTCAGCGGTGGTCACGGGGATGACGTCGTGGGGGGCGGCGGGCTTGTTCAGTGCGGCAGTGGTGTAAGTGCGACTCCGCAATCCAGCGCGGTAGGCCGCGGTGAGCGGTTCGGTTCCACGTAGGCCCGCAAGCGTCTTCATCGACGTGACCAGCATTCGAGCACTCCTTTGTGTCTGCCGCCACATTACAATGCAAGCTGGGGTGCTTGCTAGTGCAAGCGCTCGATGGCGGAAATCCTGGCTCGAAACGTTGGATACCCGATATTCGGTACGGCGAACACTGCCTCTGGAGCAAAGATCTCGGCCTGAACGCGCGGGCCGATGTCGTCTTGTCCGAACGGCGCCGTGCTACTGCTCGACCTTCCCGCGACCCGGCGGGTGTGGAGTGTCGAGTCGACGAGATCAGTCGAGGGTGAGGAGTTCGGCGACCGCATCCGGGATGACCAGACAGACCTGGTCGTTCGGGTGGAAATCGTCGGGCGCGTCACGTCTGTGCGGCGCGTGGACGAACACTACGACCGAACTGCCGTCACCCGGATCGATTTCCACCGCGACCACGCCTGCGGTATCGCCTTCCTGGGCGGCGTGCCAGTGGCCCACATTCCCGAATTCGAGCTTGCGAGCCGTGCTGACCCTACATCCGTCGAGCCGGGTAAAACCAGCGGCGTCCACGGCCGAAATTGTAGTGTCAGCTGGGAAAACGCGGAATGGAATTGATCATGTTCGCTATCTGGACCGACACGGGGGATGCGATGCGGCCCGCTCGGAGACATGATTTCGCTCCACTGGAGCCGTATCGCGCTGGCGGTGATCGGTCCGCCGCGGCTACCGTTGTTCTTCGTGGAGAGCACGCATGTCGCACCCGGATCGGATGCGGAATCGGGGTCGGGGAAATATCTGACGCCGCCCAAGCATCGGGGGTGGCGCGCGATGCCGCTGCCCTTGCTGACGGCGGGGGCGGGTATCGGCGCACTCGCGCTGCTGCACTTCCGGGATCCGCACGAGGAGGGGTCGTACGGCTACTGCCCGTTCTACACGCTGACCGGCATGTACTGCCCCGGCTGCGGCGGTATGCGGGCCGTGCACAACCTGACCGACGGCCGGATCATCGACTCGCTGCACAGCAGTCTGATCGCGATTCCGCTGATTCTCGGCCTGACCGTGTGGGTCGGCGCGTGGGCGGTGCACGCCTGGCGCGGCACACGACTGGTCGTGCCGAAAATGGAACGCGGCACGATGTGGGTGCTGCTGTCCCTGATCGCGGTGTACTCCGTACTCCGCAATACGCCGTGGGGTTCCTGGCTCGCGCCGCTCTGATTCGGCGGGCAGCCTGGTACCGGCATCGCTGACGGGGCAAGCTTCGAGTATGAGCGACTCACTGAGACAGCGCGTGCGTACCAAGTTGTTGCGTCAACTCGCCGAGGACGGCGTGCCCGACACCGAGCACGACGATCCGCGCCGCATCGCGATAGAGACCGATCTGGACGCACTCGCCGCAGTGGCCGAGGATGATCCGCTCATCGAAGAACTCGCCGCCCGTTACCTGGTCTTCTGACGTGTCAGCGCAGCGAGGTCGTCGCCTGTCCGCCCTGCGGCGGTAGCGGGGGGAGCACCGGTGCGTGCAGCCAGGTGTCCCACAGCGGGCGCAACGGCGCCAGGCTGTAATGCCCGGCCAGGTCGGTGAATTCTTCGGTGGTGACCGAGCCGTGCCGATATCTGGCCGTCCATTCGCGCACCAGATCGAAGAACGTCGAATCCCCGAGTTCCAGCCGTAACGCGTGCAGTGTCAACGCTCCGCGTTTGTATACGCGGTCGTCGAACATGCGCTGCGGGCCGGGATCGCCGACGACGATGTCCTGCGGCTGCCGGAACAGGTTGTGACGCGCTGCCCTTGCCTGCTGATCCGCCGTCGGTCCGCCGGAGGCTTCCGACCAGATCCATTCCGCGTAGCAGGCGAAACCCTCGTGCAGCCAGATATCGCGCCATCGCCGGATGGTGAGACTGTTGCCGAACCACTGGTGGGCGAGTTCGTGCGCGACGAGCCGTTCCGAACCGCGACGGCCGTCGCAGTGGTTCGCGCCGAATACCGAGATGCCCTGCGCCTCGACCGGGATTTCGAGTTCGTCGTCGGTGATCACCGCCGTGTAGTCGCCGAACGGGTACGGGCCGAACTTCTCGACGAACAGGTCCATCATCTGCGGTTGCCTGGCGAAATCGTGTTCGAAATTGGCGCGCAACCGGGCCGGAGCCACGGCGTACATGGGCACCGGGTTCTGCGTGGGCCCGAGGCGGAATTTGCGGTAGGGGCCGATCTGAATGGTGGCCAGATAGCTCGACATCGGTTCGGGCTGCTCGTAGATCCAGGTGGTCTGGCTGGCCTTGGTCTGCTTGCCGACCAGTGTTCCGTTGGCGAGCGCGTAGTACGGGGTGTCGGTGGTGATCGATATGCGGTAGCTGGCCTTGGAGCTGGGGTGATCGTCGCAGGGGAACCAGGACGCCGCGCCATTGGGCTGACTCGCGACCAGCGCGCCCTCGGTCAACTCCTCCCAGCCCACCTCACCCCACGGCCCGCGCACCGGCTTCGGTGTGCCGCCGTAGAGGATGAGCAGGGCGAGCACCCCGCCCGCCGGAATGCGTTGCTGCGGTGTGATCACCAGCTTGCCGTGCTGGTGGGTGTACTTCGATGCCTTGGCGCCGTTGACGAAAACCTTGGTGACCGGCAGTGATTGCGACAGGTCGAGGGCGAAGCGGGGACGGACCTCGGTGGTGACCGCGGTGATTTCGGCCCGCCCGGCGAGGCGGTTGCTGGCGACCCGGTAGGCCAGTTCGAGTTCGTATCGTGAGACGCGGTAACCGCGGTTGCCGTTCTGCGGTAGGTATTCGTCGATCGGCGCGTCGTAGAACTTGTTCGGCATCACCGTGCCGCTTTCGCTCGGCCCGCTTCCGGTTCGGTATTCGCTTCGGGGGCAATGGATTCGGCGCCGGGCCAGGGTGCGATGGGATTACCCCACCACCGAGTGGACGGCGGCACCACATCACCGCGCATGACCAGCGAGGCCGGTCCTATGGTCGCGCCCGCCCCGATCACGGCGGCGGGAAGCGCGACGCAGTGCGGGCCGAGGGTGGCTCCTTCGCCGAGGGTGACGGTATCCATCGCCATGATCCGATCGTGGAAGAGATGGGTCTGCACAACGCATCCGCGTTCCACGGTCGCGCCGTCGCCGAGTGTCACCAGGTCCGCCTCCGGTAGCCAATAGGACTCGCACCATACCCCGCGTCCGATTTTCGCGCCGAGTCCTCGCAGCCACAGATTGAGCACGGGCGTTCCGGTGGCGGCGCGGGCGAACCACGGCGCGGCGACGGTTTCGACGAAGGTGTCGGCCACCTCGTTGCGCCAGACGAACGAACTCCACAGCGGATGCTCGCAGGCCCGGATCCGCCCGACCATCACCCATTTCGCGGCGACCGCGCTACCGCAGGCGACAGCGCCGGCGACCAGCAGCACCACGCCGCTCAGCAGCGCGGCGGGTATGTGGCCGAGCAGTTGCGCGAGCCAGGCCAGGGTGAAAAGCACGCCGAGTCCGATGGCGAAGGTCACCAGGACGGGGATGAGACGGCAGGTCTCCACGACGGCGCGCGCGATCTGCAACCGCAGCGGCGGGTCGAAGGTGCGTTCGGTATCACCGTCTCCGGCGGCGCGCCGCAAGCGCACCGGGGGGCTGCCCAGCCAGGACGAACCCGCCTTGGCTTTGGACGGCGCGGCGGACAGCACCGCGACGAGTCCGTTCTTCGGTACCCGCCGCCCGGGCGCTGTCATCCCGGAATTGCCGAGGAAGGCGCGTTTGCCGACTTTGGACTCACCGATATGCAGCCAACCTCCGCCGAGTTCGTAACCGGCGATCATGGTGTCGTCGGCCAGGAAGGCGCCGTCGGCGACGGTGGTGAATTTGGGCAGCAGCAGCACGGTCGACGCTTCGACCCCTCGGCCGACCTTCGCGCCGAGCAATCGCAGCCACATCGGGGTGAGCAGACTCGCGTAGAGCGGGAACAGGAAGGTGCGCGCCGAATCCAGCAGGCGCTCGGTGGACCATGCCTGCCACCCGATCCGGCTGCGGACCGGGTGGTAGCCCTCCGTCAATCCGATGCTGAACAGCCGCACCGCGATAATCGTCACCGCGGCGTAGACGCCGAGACTGAGCAGCGTGGCGACGGGAAGAATGGCGAACGCGCGTCCGAGCCCGGCAGTCAATGTGGTGGTGTCGCGGATCCACCAGGCGATGAACGCGCCGCCCGCGGCCAGACCGAGGATGGGGACCGACGCGAGCACCATGGAGGTGACGCCGAAGATCGCGACCCAGTGCGCGGCGCGTGCCGGGGTCTCGTCGGGCCAGCGATGCCTGGCCTTGCCGACCTTCACCGCGGGCGAGCCCGCCCAATCCTGATCCGCCTTGACCTTGCCGGAGACAGCGGATCCCGGTGCGATCTCGGCATTCTTGCCGATCTTGGTGCCGGGCAGCAGGATCGAGCGCGAACCCACGACCGCGCCCGCCCCGACGGAGATCGGACCGATATGCACGAGATCACCGTCGATCCAGTACCCCGAGAGATCGACCTCGGGTTCGACGCTGCACCCGTTGCCGAGTTCCAGCATGCCGGTCACCGGCGGCAGCGTATGCAGGTCGACGCCCTTGCCGATCTTCGCCCCGAGTGCCCGCGCGAAGGGCACCATCCACGGTGCGCCGGAGAGATTCTCCGCGCCGCTGGCCTCGGAGAGCCGCACCGCCGTCCAGAGTCGCAGGTGCACGTGCCCCCCGCGCGGGTAACTGCCCGGCTTCACGTCGTCGAGCAGTAGTCGGGCGCCGAGGGCGCACAGGGCCATTCGGCCGGGTGGGGAGATGAACAGCAGGAAGGCGATGAACGCCCACCACCACGATAGATGCGGCAGCCACGGCAGCGAGCCCGACCACGCGGCGATATTGCCGACGATGGCGAGCCAGGTGAGCCATTGCAGTCCGGTGAGGGTGGTCAGCGGAATCGTCGCGAGCACCTGGAATACCTGGGCGGGCAGTGGGGTCGGGCGCACGTGGCGCACTTCGGCGGTGGCCACGGGTGCGCTGTCGTCGAGATAATCGGCGAGGGCTCCGAGTCGCGGGTGGTCGTACAGTTCGGCGACAGTGATATGCGGATAGCGTTCGCGCAGCGCGGCCACCAGTTGCGCGGCGGCGAGTGAGCCGCCGCCCACATCGAAGAAGTCGGTATCGGGACTCGGTGTCTCGGCGCCGAGCAGCGCATCCCACAGGCCCGCGACCCACAGGGCGGTCGGGGTGAGTCCGATTTCGGCCTCGGCGTCCTTCTGTTTCGGCAGCGGCCACGGCAGCGCGTCGCGGTCGACTTTGCCGGAGGTGCGCGTGGGCAGTTCGGCGACGACGGCCAGACGCGGTACCAGCGGAGCCGGAAGTTGTTCGGCGAGACGGTCTCTGGCGGCTTTGAGGTCGTAGTCCGCGTCGGGTCCGGTCAGGTAGCCGACGAGGATCTTATTGCCCGCCTTGGTACTTCGGATCGCCGCGGCGGCGCCGGTCACGCCGGGCAGGTGTTGTAGTGCGCTGTCGATCTCGCCGAGTTCGATACGGCGACCGCCGATTTTGATCTGGTCGTCGGCGCGTCCGAGGAACACGAGTCCGGCGCTGTCGTTGCGCACCAGATCGCCGCTGCGGTAGGCGCGTTCCCAGCCCAGTGACGGTAGCGGGGCGTATTTCTCGGCATCTTTGTCCTGGTCGAGATATCGGGCAAGCCCGACTCCGCCGATGACCAGCTCGCCCGATTCGCCCTCGCCCACCGGATTGCCCGCCGGATCGACCACGGCCAGATCCCAGCCGTCCAGCGGCAGGCCGATGCGCACCGGCCACTTTCCGTCGAGCAGGGCCGCGCACGCCACCACCGTCGCCTCGGTGGGACCGTAGGTATTCCACACCTCGCGTCCCGAATCCGCTTTTCCGGCAAGGCGTTCAGCGAGTTCCGGGGGTACCGCCTCGCCGCCGAAGATCAGCAGCCGGACCGACTCGAGCGCCTCGGCGGGCCAGGTGGCGGCCAATGTCGGGACGGTGGAGACGATGCTGATCTCGCGCCGCACCAGCCATGGACCCAGGTCGGCCCCGGTCCGGACCAGCGCGCGCGGGGCCGGGACCAGGCACGCGCCGTGCCGCCAGGCCAGCCACATCTCCTCGCAGGAGGCGTCGAAGGCGACCGAGAGTCCGGCGAGCACGCGGTCACCGGGACGGATCGGCGCGTCCCGCAGGAACAGCTCGGCCTCGGCGTCGACGAGCGCGGCGGCGTTGCGATGGGTCACCGCGACACCTTTCGGCGTTCCGGTGGATCCGGAGGTGAAGATGATCCACGCGTCGTCAGCGGGATCGGGCGGCGCCGTCGTGCCATCGGATTCCGCTGCGGCGGAGGTCGTTTCGATACCGTCCGCGGTGACAACGGCGGTGACCTCCGCCTCGCCGAAGACCAGCCTGGCGCGTTCGTCCGGATCGTCCGCGTCGACGGGCACGTAGGCGGCGCCCGCGTGCAGCACGGCCAGAATCGTCACGTAGAGCTCGTTGGTGCCCGAGGGCATGCGGACGCCAACGCGGTCGCCCGCTCGCACTCCGGCCGCGGCGAGGCGCGCGACGACGGCGTCGATCTCGGTCAGCAGTTCGGAGTAGCCGATGACCACGTCCCCGTCATCGATGGCGGGGGCGTCCGGGTGGTCGATGGCGGTGGCGGCGAGGATGTCGACCAGGGTGCGGGCGGGCGGGGCAAGGGCGCCGCGCGATAGCGGATCGGGAATCGACCGCGGATCCGGGCCCTCGCCCGCCGCGGTATCGACCTGCGGCTGCAGCATGACGTCCTGTCCACCTCTCATAGACCTGCCTGCTCTTCATCGTTCGTTGTTTCACAAGAGGGTTACCAGTGGGCAAACACCACGGGGACCAGTGGTCTACGGTACCCGGGGTATCGGCTGATCGATGGTCGCCGGATCGGGTGGTTCGTCCCGATGACAACCGCGCTACCGGCCGAAATACCGGATTCAGTCGCTCAGTGCCTGATCCTCGCCGAGCGCTTTGAGGGCGAGGCGATGCAGAATGCGCTGCTCGTCCGCGTCGAGGCGGTGCAGGACCCGTTGCGCCGCCGCCTCGATGAGTTCGTCGGTGCGGCGGCGTTCGGCGCTGCCCGCCTCGGTGACGGAGAGTCGGTATTTGCGGCGATCGACGGCGTCGCGGGTACGCACGACCAGACCGTTCTGCTCGAGCCCGTCGATCAGCCGGACGACTTCGCTGCGGTCGATGCCGAGAGCGGTGGATACCTGCTGCTGGGACAACTCGTCGAATTCCTCCAGGTAGACCAGCACCCAGTGCTCGCGCGGCGACGTGCCCATCTCGCTGCGCACCGCCTTGTGCAGCTTGCCGAGCACGTAGGTCGGGAAGCGGAGTAGCGCGGGGGGATGCATCGATCGCATCGCATACCGCCGGAATGCGCAAACGACGTACGGGCGACCGCGGTGAACGGACGCAGGTGATCGAGTGTCGCCGTCGACACGGAACGTCCCTGTTGACAGGACTGTGGTGCGTCTGCCAATCTCGGATCAGGTCACGAGTACCAGTGTCAAGCCCCGGCTAGCTGGTCGGCAACCCTCCTCCGCGGTGGGGTGCTCCGGGTGACGACCGGGCCGCCGCCCGACCGGGCGCGGCAAGCGCGGACTCGAACAATCCTCGATTGCGAGTCCCTCTGTCGACGGGATTACGTGATGACTGCTGTTGTGGACCAGACCTGTGCCCCCCTCGCCCGGGTATCCGGCGATGACCTCCAGGTGCCGCTCGTCCAGGGCGGAACCACCACCTACGCGAATTTCGACTACGCCGCCAGTGCGCCTGCGCTGGCCGCGGTCACCGACCGGGTGCAGCAGCTGCTGCCGTACTACGCCAGCGTGCATCGGGGCGCGGGTTACGCCTCCCGGATCTCCACCGAATGCTATGAATCCGCGCGCGCTTCGGTGAGCCTTTTCCTGGACGCCGCCGACGACCAGGTCGTGGTCTTCACCCGCAACACCACCGACTCGCTGAACCTGCTCGCCGGATGCGTGCCCGGCGACACCGTCGTGCTCGACATCGAGCATCACGCCAATTTCCTGCCGTGGACCAGGAACGGACGTCGCGTGGTGCGGGCCGCCGACACCGTCGAGGAGACCATCCGGCTTCTTGTCGCCGAGCTGTGCGCCAAACCTGCCGCGCTGCTGGCGATTACCGGCGCGTCGAACGTCACCGGCGAGGTGCTGCCGCTGGAACGTCTGGCCGAGGTGGCGCACCGGTGCGGCGCGCGCATCCTGGTCGACGCGGCGCAGTTGGCTCCGCACCGCCGGATCAGCCTGCGCGACACGGGAATCGACTACCTGGCCTGCTCGGGTCACAAGCTGTACGCGCCGTTCGGCGCGGGTGTTCTCGTCGGCCGCCGTGACTGGCTCGACGCGGCCGAGCCGTATCTGGCGGGCGGCGGCGCGGTGCGCGAGGTGCGCGCGGACTCGGCCGAGTGGGCTCCCGCGCCGCAGCGTCACGAGGCGGGGTCGCCGAATGTGCTCGGCGCGGCTGCGCTGGCCGCCGCCTGTGCGGCGCTGTGCGATATCGATGCCGAAACCCTCGCATCGCATGAACGCCTGCTCGCCGACCGTCTCCGCGACGGCCTGTGCGCGATTCCCGGCGTCGAACTCCTGCGACTGTGGTCCGACAGCCCCGATTGCGTCGGTATCGTCGCCTTCACTCTCGACGGTTTCGCCCCCGGCCACGTCGCCGCCTACCTCTCCGCAGAACACGGCATCGGCGTCCGCGACGGCCGCTTCTGCGCCCACCCCCTGCTCGCCCGCCTCGGCCTCGACGGCGCGCTACGCGCCAGCATCGGCCTCGGCACCTGCTCCGCCGACGTCGACCGGCTGATAGAAGCCGTGGCCGACCTCGTAGAAACCGGCACCGGCTGGAACTACGCCGTCACCGGATCGCACTGGAACCCGACTCCGGAGACCCGCCCGTTCGCTACCGTCGACACCGGGGGCGCGTCACCCTGCGCCGTGGGCTGAGATTCCTATGTCGTGAGTCGTGGTCGCGTCGGCTCGCGGACATCGATCCGGACGCGCTCGACGCCGAGGTCGAATCCCGCGGGGTGCGTCGGAGCTATCGGTCCAGCGACGTAGGGCGGTGGTAACGGCCCTGGTAGTACAGCAGCGGCGCGGCGGCCGGTTCCTCGTCGGTATTGTCGTGCACCCGGGTGACCAGGCCGACGACGAAAGTATGGTCGCCGATGGGGATTCGGTGGTGGACGCTGGCGCGGACCCAGATGGGGGTGCCGTGCAGGACCGGTTCGCCGGTGTCGAGGGTCGTCCACAGGGATCGGTCGGAGAAACGTTCGTCGGCGGTACGGGAGAAACGCTGCGCCAGGTGATGCTGGTGTTCGCCGAGGAAATGGATGACAACGGAGTCCGCGCCGAGCATGGCGTCCAGGCTGGACGACGTGTGGGCGATATTGAAGGAGACGAGCGGGGGTTCGAGCGAGAGCGAGGCGAACGAGGTCGCGGTGAATCCGATCGGGCCGCTGTCCGAATTCAAGGTGACCACCGTGACGCCCGCGGGATAGTGGCGCATCGAGGCGCGATATTGCTCGGCGGTGATGCCGCTCAGATCGTCGGGGATCTGGACGCCGGCATCCGGCGGTGGTGCTTCGGTCACAGTTCGAAGTTACGCCCGCTCGACCGATCGCGGGCTGTCGCGTGGTCGTTCGCGCGATGGGCGTAAAGCCACCGCGCCGCCGCAGGGGCACGGCGCGACGGGTCAATCCATATCGATCGGCAGACCCGCGGTGATCCGGACGAGTTCTCGAAAGGACGTGCGGAACACCGTGTTCGGATGACCGCCCGCCGCCCACACTTCCCGATGCCCGGACAGCGCGTTGTCGACCCAGGTGGGCAGGTTGGTGGGATGACCGACCGGGGCGACACCGCCGATCGGCTGTCCGGTGACTTCGCGCACCATATCGGCGGGGGCGCGGGTGAGGGTGCCCTCGAGTCGTCGTCCGGTCTGCTGTAGATCGACCTGGTGCGCACCGGATACCAGTAGGAGTACCGGATCCTCGTCCAGCAGGAAGACCAGCGATTTCGTGATCGCGCCCACATCGACGCCGAGCACCCTGGCCGCGTCGGCGGCGGTGGCCGCCGATTCCGGTCTGCTGACGATGACGCCGTGATGTCCGCGCGCGATCAGCGTGTCCGAGACCCGGCATGCGACCGGGGGTAACGACGACCTGCGCATGGCACCAGGGTAAGACGATTGCGGGTGGGACGCCGGGCGAGTCGGAGGGTCAGTATTCGGGATAGCCTTCCGCGGGTCCGAGCATATGGTCGATCCGGTCTCTGGTGATCCGCGCGAGTTCGGTGACAGAGGGTTCGCCCGCTGGTTCGTGGGCCACCGCGTCGAGCGCGCGATCCAGATCTGCCTGCGACAGCGCGAGTAGTTCGATATCGGCTTCGGCTAGCAGCGCGTCGCGATCGGCGAAGGGACGCGCGTCCGCGATCCGCGCCGCCCATGTGACATTGCAGCAGCATTCGTACAGGGCGTGCACGGCCCTGGCGCGCGGCAGGGAATTCAACCGGTCCAAACCGATTCCTCGGTGCATCAGCATTGTGATCTCCGAACCCGTCGATGGATGTGCCGACTCGACCATGATGGGGCGTGAAACTGCCAGGGAACCAGCGGGCCACGCCGAATTTGCACACCATTAACAGGGCGCGTCCGCTCCCGTCGGCTCATCCCGAACGCGGTGGTCGGCGGGTTGCCGATGACGATAACCGGGGATACCCGGGGTGCCGTCACCGCCTTCTCGATACGCTGTACAAATGACTGATTGGCAGGCATTCGCCGTCGAAACCAAGGACCATGTCGCGCAGGTGACCTTGATCGGTCCCGGCAAGGGCAACGCTATGGGGCCGGACTTCTGGCGTGAGCTGCCGGAGATCTTCGGCGGACTCGACGCCGACCCCGAGGTGCGCGCCATCGTGCTGACCGGTGCGGGTAAGCATTTCTCCTACGGGCTCGACCTGCCCGCGATGGCGGGCACCTTCGGCGCGTTGCTCGCCGATCGCGCCTTCGCCGCGCCGCGCACGGATTTCCTGGTCGAACTGCGACGGATGCAGGCCGCGGTGACGGCGGTCGCCGACTGCCGTAAGCCGGTGATCGCCGCGGTCTCCGGGTGGTGCATCGGCGGCGGGCTGGATCTGATCGCGGCGGCCGATATCCGCCTCGCCAGTGCGGAGGCCAAGTTCAGCCTGCGGGAGGCGAAGGTGGCGATCGTGGCCGATATCGGGTCGCTGCACCGCCTGCCCGGCATCATCGGCGAGGGGCATCTGCGTGAACTCGCCTATACGGGCAAGGATATCGACGCGGCGCGCGCCGAGCGGATCGGCCTGGTCAACGACGTGTATCCCGATCAGGACGCGGTACTGGACGCCGCGCACGCGCTGGCCCGCGATATCGCGGCCAATCCGCCGCTGGTGGTGCAGGGCGCGAAGGATGTCCTGGATCAGCGCACGAAGGACGCGGTGGCGGCGGGCCTGCGCTATGTCTCGGCGTGGAATTCGGCCTTCCTGCCGTCGGAGGATCTGACCGAGGCGATCCAGGCCGTCTTCGAGAAGCGCGAGCCGCAGTTCAAGGGCCGATAGGCACCGCTACGGCCGCTTGCTTTTTCCGTTCGTCCGCCTACATACTTGCGCCAAGCAACTAATTGTTTGACGCAAGTAAAGGTGGCGCGGCGTGGATCCGGACGACGAGGCGATCGATGTGATCGCGGTTCAGCTCACCCGGTTACAGCGCATCAGGGAGCGCACCGCGGCCCAGATCCGCACCAAGGACGGTGTCGATCCGGCCGCGTTCGCCGTGCTCTTCCGATTGCTCCAGGACGGCCCGATGCGCTCGGGCACGCTGGCCGACGCGGTGTACAGCGATGCTTCGACGGTGAGTCGCCAAGTGGCGCATCTGGTAGATCGAGATCTGGTGCAGCGCATGGCCGATCCGACCGACGGCCGCGCCTGCGTACTCGTGGTGACCGAACGCGGGCGCCAGGTGGCCGAGCAGATCCGGCGTCGCCGCCACGAGAATCTCACCCGGGTCACGGAGTCGTGGACTCCGGACAGCCGGGCCGCATTCGCCGAACTGCTTCGTCGGTTCGTCGATGATTTCGATCGCGCGCGGCCCAGCATGGTTGCCGCTCTTCGCGAATCCCACGCCACTCTCACTGGGACGGAGAACTGTTCGTGACCGCACCGGCAGTAACAGAATCCCCCGCGGGTTTCACCCATAAGCAGATCCTGACGATCCTCAGCGGCCTCATGCTCGGCATGCTGCTGGCGGCTCTCGATCAGACCATCGTCTCCACCGCGATTCGCACCATCGCCGACGATCTGCACGGCTATTCGATGCAGGCATGGGCGACGACGGCCTACCTGATCACGGCCACGCTGGCGACGCCGCTGTACGGCAAGCTCTCCGATATGTACGGCCGCAAACCGTTCTTCATGATCGGTATCGGCATCTTCGTATTCGGCTCGCTGCTGTGCACGCTGGCGCAGTCGATGTACCAGCTCGCCATTTTCCGCGCCGTCCAAGGACTGGGCGCGGGCGGGTTGATGTCGCTGGCGCTCGCCATCCTCGGCGATATCGTCAGCCCCCGCGAGCGGGCCCGGTACCAGGGCTATTTCCTCGCGGTATTCGGTACATCCAGTGTGATCGGGCCGGTGGCGGGCGGCGTGCTCGCCGGCATGGATTCGATTCTCGGGGTGAGTGGCTGGCGCTGGGTCTTCCTGGTGAACGTGCCGCTCGGGCTGATCGCGCTGTTCGTGGTCTCTCGGGTGCTGCGGCTGCCGAAGAAACCGCACAGCACCGACCGGGTCGACTGGTGGGGCGTTCTCGTTCTCGCGATCGGCCTGGTCCCGCTGCTCATCGTGGCCGAGCAGGGGCACGAGTGGGGGTGGGGCAGCCCGGCCGCCCTCGCCTGCTACGTGATCGGCGTCCTCGGCATCGTCGGATTCGTCGTGGTGGAGAAGGGGCTGAAAGACGCGGCGCTGATTCCGCTGCGGATCTTCGGCAACAGCACCTTCGCACTCGGCGTGGTGATCTCGTTCGTCACCGGCGCCGCCATGTTCGGCGGAATCGCGCTGCTGCCGCAGTATCTCCAGGTGGTGCGCGGGGCGAGTCCGACCATGGCCGGATTGCAGATGCTGCCGATGGTGCTCGGCATGATGACCGGTTCGATCATCTCGGGGCAGCTGATCTCACGCACCGGCCGCTACAAGCGTTTCCCGATGATCGGCGTGGTCATGCTGACCTTCGGTCTTTTCCTGCTGCATTTCCTCGACGCCGACAGCCCGCTGTGGCTGGCGATGGTGTTCATGGCCTGCACCGGTTTCGGCCTCGGCAATCTGATGCAGCCGTTGACCCTGGCATTGCAGAATTCGTTGCCCGCCAAGGATATGGGCGTCTCCACCGCCGCGGCCACCTTCTTCCGTCAGATCGGCGGCACCTTCGGCGTCGCGGTATTCCTGTCGGTGCTGTTCTCCCGGATGACTCCGAATATCTCCGGCGAACTCCAGACCGCGTCGGCCGATCCGCAGTTCCGCCAGGCCGTGGTCGCGGGTACGCAGAGCGCCAACCCCGCTGACGTCGCGTTGGCCAAGGGGTTGCTCGCGCAGGACACCTCCGCGGCGGGCGAGGTGCTCAAGGACAGCTCGATCATCCAGCAGTTGAGTCCGGAATTGGCCAGGCCGTTCCAGGTCGGTTTCGCCGATTCGATGTCGACGGTATTCCTGGTCGCGATGGCGGCTGCCGTGATCGGCCTGATTCTCGTGCTGTTCTGGAAAGAACTTCCGCTGCGCATGGTCGGTGGCATCCAGGCGGCCGACCACGAGGCCGCCGCGAAATCGCTGGTCGACGCCGAGGTCGAACTCGCGGAACGGGCGGGTCTGCCGCTGGCGGGCGGCGAATCGTTGCAGCCGCCGGTCGAAGAACCCGTTCAGCGCGGCGACGAGACGTCGAGCCTGACGACCGGCAAGGTGGACGAGGTGGCCCAGAAGAACCCATGAGCCAGGACCCGCGCCTCGGGTGGGGAAGGAACCCCACCCAAGGGTGGGGAAGGTGATTCGCCCGAGGGAGGGCTCGAAGAACCCCTAGGGGTGGCTGTTGTGACGGGTTTGCCGACCTACCGTAAATCCCGTCGGAAACAACCTCGCTCACCAGGGAGCAACGAAATGCGAATCAAGTCCTTCCTCGCCGCCGGCCTGCTGGCTGTCGCCGCCGTCGCCGGGGTGTCGACGGCGGCTTCGGCCTCCGCCGCACCGCAGTACGACGCCGTGGCCACCGGGTACTACTACGGCACCTACGCCACCTACACGGCGTGCAGCGCCGACGGCGCCTCGCCCAGCACCGGCGGCTACTACTGGGAATGTGTGGAGACCTGGAGCGGCTGGGATCTCTACATCTACTACTGATTCGCCAGAGGAGGGGCATTCGGAATACCGGGTGACCCTTTTCGCCCCGAAGACAACGAAAGCGGGAAGCCCGGCCGAGCCGGACTTCCCGCTTCGTTGTCGTATGTGGCCTTGTTCTAGTGGCCGCCTTGTTCTAGTGGCCGCCGTTCTCCTGCAGCCGCTTGAAGGACGCCTCGACCTCGGCCTCGGCCTCCGCGCGCCCGACCCACTCCGAGCCCTTCACGAATTTGCCGGGCTCCAGATCCTTGTAGCGCTCGAAGAAATGCTTGATCGCGGCCAGCTCGAATTCCGGCACGTCGGCCAGATCCTGAATATGGTTCCAGCGGGGATCGCCCGCGGGGACGCACAGCACCTTGGCGTCGCCGCCCGCCTCGTCCTCCATCTTGTACATCGCGACCGGCCTGGCCTCGACGATCACCCCGGGGAACACCGAGTCGGGGAGCAGGACCAGCGCGTCCAGCGGGTCACCGTCCTCGCCGAGGGTGTTCTCGATGAAGCCGTAGTCGGCAGGGTAGGCCATCGACGTGTAGAGGAAGCGATCCAGCCGAACCCGGCCGGTCTCGTGATCGACTTCGTACTTGTTGCGGGAACCTTTGGGGATCTCGATCGTGACGTCGAACTCCACGCCATCTCCTTCTATGGTGCATTCGTTGGCTCGGCGGGCACGAATGCCGACTCGCCATGCTGTTCAGGGGAACGGTAGCGGTACGAGGATAGTGTGATCGCTGGGGCCGATACTTTGAAGGGCACGGGTGCGCCATGGCGGCGCGGTAGCGGAGTCAGGGAGACGGCGGGCCAGTGGGTGGTAGCGAACGCAACATCGGTGGATTGGCCGCCAGGCGGCGGCGAAGAATGTGGATCGGACTCGGTCTCACACTGGTCGTACTGCTCGGAATCGGCGCCGCCGGGCTGATCGTCGTGAAGCCGTGGACCCCCGAATTCCGCCACGGCGGTGTGACGGTCGCCGAACCGCCCGCACCCGTCAGCCCATCACCGCAGGTGGTTCCCGCCCCCGCGACAGCGCCCGCGCCCAGCCGGGCGGGTTTGGCGGCGGCGTTGGCCCCGGTGATCGGAAATCCCGATCTCGGCGCGTTCACCGGAATCGTCACCGACGCCGACAGCGGCGCCACCGTCTGGAGCGCCGATCCCGGCAAGCCGATGATCCCGTCGTCGACCGCCAAGATCCTGACAACGGCCGCCGCGTTGCTGGTGCTGGCGCCGGATCAGCGGGTCGTCACCCGGGTGGTCGCCGGTTCGGCCCCGAACGAACTGGTGCTGGTCGGCGGGGGCGATCCGACGATCACCGCGCAGGCCGACGGCAAGGGCTATTACCCGAACAGCGCCAGGCTGTCCGATCTGGTCGACCGGATCCGGGCGTCCGGACATCCTGTCGACACCATCATCGTCGACACCTCGGCATTCACCGGCCCGACCATGGCGCAGGGATGGGATCCTGTCGATATCCCCGAGGGTTCCATCGCGCCGATCGAAGCGGTGATGATCGACGGCGGCAGGCTCGATCCGCTCGTCGAGTACTCGCCCCGTACGGCGAGTCCGGCGCTGGACGCCGGGCGTCGGCTCGCGACCGACCTCGGACTCGATCCGGGCCGGGTCCGGCTCGGCTCCGCCGCGCGGGGGGCGGCCGAGGTGGCGAGTGTGCGCTCGGCGCCGCTGCGAGATCGGCTGCGGGACATGATGGTCCACTCCGACAATGTGCTCGCCGAGGCCATCGGCCGCGAAATCGCCGTCGCCACCGGCAATGAACCCTCTTTCGCGGGCGCGGTCGCCGCCGTCGGGGCCACTTTGGACAAGGCGGGTTTCGATCGCGCGGGAACGGTCATGCACGACGGTAGTGGGCTGTCGGTCGACGATCGGGTGCCCGCACAACTGCTCGATGCGGTTCTCGCGACCGCGGCACGGGTAGAAGGCGATGACGTCACGGTGCCGGGTACCGCCGCGAAGGCCGGTTCCGACCGGCTCGCGGCGACACTGGCCCCGCTGTTGGACGACCTGCCGGTCGCGGGTGCTACCGGCTCGCTGACCAGCCGCTATGTAGCGCAGAACCGGGAGGGTGCGGGCTGGGTCCGGGCCAAGACCGGAACTCTGACGGTGGCCAGTGCGTTGGTCGGATATGTACTCGACCGTGACGGCCGGGTTCTGACCTTCGCGCTGATGTCCAACGATCGGCCCCCCGAGGTGAGCAGGCCAGCCTTGGACGCCATCGCAGGCACGCTGCGCAACTGCGGATGCTCGTGACAGGTGGTTGACCATGTTCGAAGGCGCTGACAAGTCAGGCGAGTCGGTTTCCGCCGGTCCGAGCGAGGACCAGCGGCAGCGGCGTGGTTCCGGGTTGACCGGCGCCGTCGACTGGCGACTGGCCGCGCGCACCGGCGCAGCGGTGGTGCCGCCGGGTCCGCGCACCTCACGGACGTCCGCCGAACAGGCCGTCGAGGAACTGGCCGCCGCGTCCATCCGCGCGGAAAGCCCGGTGCGCGAGGTCACCGGGCTGCTGGACGATCGTCCGATCCCCGCCGCCCGGATCGTCGACCGGCGCGGATGGATCGGTGCCGCCGCCGATTCCATGGCCTCGCTGACCGGCACCGGGGATACCGGGGGCGGACTGCTGACCGGTAAGCCCGCGGGCATCCAGGCAGGCGCGATGCTGGCCTTCCTCTCCACCGCGATTCTCGGACAATACGATCCGTTCACCGGCGAGGACGGGACGCTGCTTCTGGTCGCCCCGAATATCGTCGGGGTCGAACGCGCGCTCGGCGTCTCGCCCAGCGATTTCCGTTTCTGGGTCTGCCTGCACGAGGTGACGCATCGGGTGCAGTTCTCCTCCGCGCCCTGGCTGGCCGATTACATGCGCGCCAATGTCGATATCCTCGGCGCGGTCGGTGAAGAACCGATCGCCGAGATGCTGTCGCGACTGCTGGAAGAGGTACGTGAGCGCCGCCGCGGCGGCGTACCCGAAGACCCCGTCGCGCGGGGCATCGTCGGGCTGTTGCGCGCCACCCAGGCCCCCGCGCAGCGCGAGGCGCTCGACCGCCTGCTCATGCTCGGCACGCTGCTCGAAGGGCATGCCGACCATGTGATGGACGTCGTCGGACCCGCCGTCGTCCCGACGGTCGGCCAGATCCGCGCCGCCTTCGACAAACGCCGCACCCGCCCGACCAATCCGCTGCAACGACTGCTTCGGGCGCTGCTGGGCGTTGATGCCAAGGTGGCGCAGTATGTGCGCGGCAAGGCGTTCGTTGACCACGTGGTCGGCCGGGTCGGGATGCGGGAATTCAACGCGGTCTGGACCGATGGCGACACGCTGCCGCGCCTGGAGGAGATCGAGGACGGGGACCGCTGGATCGCCCGGGTGCTCGGCTGAGACGGCGCTCGAATCCGCCCGGTCGGTAGTCTCCGGGTATGGGCCCTGCGGTAGGAGCGACGCCCCCGGATCCGGGCGTACCCGGAGCGAGTCGTCCGGGGCGGCGCAGGCTGCCGGAGACCTCCGCGGTACTCGAGGTGCGCCGGGCCGTGCGGGCCTGGTCAGGTGAATTCGCCGGTGGATCGGGGGTCGTCGCGGTCGCGCTCTCGGGCGGGGCCGATTCGCTGGCGCTGACCGCTGCGGCGGTGATCGAGGCGGACAGCGTCGACGCGCTGATCGTCGACCATCGCCTCCAATCGGGTTCGGCCGAGGTCGCCGCGGCAGCCGCCGCCGCCGCGCTGGCGCTCGGCTGCCGGACGGCGCGCGTGCTTCCGGTGCGCGTTGGCGTCGACGGCGGGATGGAGGCGGCGGCTCGGCGGGCCAGGTATTCGGCGCTCGACACCGCCCGCGACGGGCATCCCGTCCTGCTCGGCCACACCCTCGATGACCAGGCCGAAACGGTGCTGCTCGGATTGGCCCGCGGGTCCGGTGGTCGTTCCATCCACGGGATGGCCGCTTACACCGAACCGTGGGGTCGTCCCCTTCTCGGTGTGCGTCGGGCTGTGACGAGGCAGTTATGTGCCGATCTCGGGCTGTCGCCGCACGAGGACCCGCATAATTCCGCGCCGGAGTTCACCAGGGTGCGGTTGCGCTGCGAGGTGCTGCCACTGTTGGAAGAGGTGCTCGGCGGCGGGGTCGCTCCCGCCCTGGCCCGCACGGCCGAACAGTTGCGCGAGGACGGGGCCGTCCTGGACGCGTTAGCGGGGGAATTGCTAGCGGTCGCGCGCTGCGATGCGGACTCGCTCGACGCGCGGGCGCGGGCGGACGCGGGCGGTGATGGGTCGACACTGTCCGTCGAGACTCTCGCCACTGCCCCCGCCGCGCTGCGCCGCCGCGTCATCCGGTCCTGGCTGTTGGCAGGCGGCGCGAAAGCCCTGACCGAGAAGCATTTGCGTGCGGTGGACGCTCTGGTCACGGCCTGGCGGGGCCAGGGAGGGGTCGCAGTGGGCGGCGGTTCGCCGCGGACGAGGTTGGTCGCCGCGCGCGAACATGGCAGGCTGACACTGCGCGAGCGCTGAAGCGATCTCTGCGCAGTGACTGATGCCGGATCGGGATCGACACTCTCGGTGCCGACCAACCACGGAAGGACACCAACCTACGTGTACGGGGACGATATTGCGTCGGTGCTGATCACCCAGGACGAGATCGCAGCCAAGACCCAGGAACTGGCCGAAGTGATCGCCAAACGCTACCCGGTCGGCGCCCCGGAAGGTGATCTGCTGCTGGTCGGCGTGCTCAAGGGCGCGATTTTCTTCATGACCGATCTGGCCAAAGCCCTGCCCATTCCGACCCAGATGGAGTTCATGGCCGTCTCCTCCTACGGTTCGTCCACTTCGTCCTCGGGCGTGGTGCGGATCATGAAGGATCTGGACAAGGACATCGCCGGGCGCAATGTGCTGATCGTCGAAGACATCATCGATTCCGGTCTCACGCTGTCCTGGCTCAAACGCAATCTCTCCACCCGCAACCCGGCCTCCCTCGAGGTGGTCACGCTGCTGCGCAAACCGGACGCGCTACGCACCCCGGTCGAGGTCGCGCACGTCGGCTTCGACATACCCAACGAATTCGTCGTCGGCTACGGTCTCGACTACGCCGAGCGCTACCGCGACCTGCCCTACATCGGCACCCTCGATCCGAAGGTCTACGGGGGCGGGTCCTAGGCCAACATGCCGAGGTCCGATCCGGCTGTCGTACTCGCCGCCGGGTGGACGGGCAGAGTCAGGGCAGGAGGCCGAAGATCGTCGCGGGGCCGCCGGAGCCCGCGCGGTATCGGGGGCCGCCGACGAGGATCCAGGCGCCGGTGTGGGGGAGTTCGGCGAGACCTGCCAGGCATTCGAGGCTGATGCGATGGTCGCGGTACAGCAGCCGCGAGACGGTGTAGCCGCCGTCGGTGCCGACGTCGGGGCCGAAGGTGTCGATACCGAGGGCGCCGCGACGGCCGAGTCGTCCGGTGCGCAGCAGCCATTCGACGGTATCCACCGCGAAACCCGGTTGATGTCCGGCGGATTCGCCGATGCCGAGGAAATCGGGGGAACCCCATTTGGCGTCCCATCCCGTCCACGCGACGATCGCGGAACAGTCGGGGATACGGCCGTGGCGTGATTCCCAGTCGCGCAGGTCGGCGACGGTGATCGCGTAGTCGCGGTCGGCGGCGCACTGTGCGCGAAGGTCGATTTTCACCGCGGGCAGCAGCAGATCCTCCGGATCGAGTTCGTCGGCGGCGAGTCCGTCGGCGTGGAAGTGGATCGGAGCGCCCCAATGGGTTCCCGTGTGTTCGCCCTGCCGGACGGTGCGCAGGTAGTAGCCGTCGTCGGCGATGGTCGCCACGGTGTCGACGCGGAATTCCGGATCGCCGGGAAACAGCGGCGTCGTCGCCGGATCATGGATGTGCGACAGGCTGACGAGCCGCCCGAACGGCCGATTCACGCGGCGTTCGCGGGCGCGGAGGGAACCTGCACTCGCTCGAGCGCACGCAGATCGTTCTCCATCGCCATGAACAGCAGGTAGACGCCGGAGAAGGCGATGACGCTCCCGATGGCGAGAACGCGCACCTCGACGATGATCGTATCGAGGTCGGCCTGCGTGAGCAGGGTCGCGCCCGCGACCGCGACCAGCGGAATGGACGCGGCGACGATCAACCAGATACCGCAGCGCCGCCGCAATTTACGCAGGCGTACCGCGTCCTCTTCATCGATCTCCCCGTGGCTCAGGAACATCGGGTAGATACATCGCACGACGTAGTAGTTCACCAGGAAGAACGGGTAGACGAGTGCGACCGCCCCGCACAGCGCGTGCGAGACCAGGAAATGCGCGTAGTCGTAAGCGGTTATCGCGTCGGAGGTGCCGCGGATGACGATCGGGAACGAGGTGCCCGACAGTATCCACATCGTGAAGATCACCAGGATCGCGCGGTCGCCGAACAGGATGGTGTCGGTACGGGCGCGACGTAATGTCTCGGCGGAATAGCTTCCACCCCTGCGTAATCCGTGTGGGACGAAGATCAGATGCCGGGACAGGTACACCAGAACGACAGCGCCGAAACCGAATCCGACCGTATTGACGATCGCCGCGCCGATATCGAGTTTGCGGACGGCCTCGTCGGTCAGCTGAGTGACGACGAGCAGCCGGGTGTAATCGATGTTGTAGATCGAGGCGAGCACATTCGGGATCAGGATGGCCAGCGCGATGAGCGGAACCCGCCAGCGCCGCAGCCGCAGGCGGGTGCCGTGCTCGGGCGGATCCACCAGATCACGGGCGCGGGCGTCCAGGCACAGATCCAACTGTTTGGCCAGCGCCGCGCCATTCGTCCAGCGCCGGTCCGGCTCCGGCTCGAGGCAGGTCAGCAGGATGCGCCGCAGCGCGGGCGGACAATCCGCTGGCAGCCGCGACAGCGCCGCGTCCGGTACGCCCGCCCTGCGCTGCCGCAGCGCCTCGGCGGTATCCGCAGCGTCACCGAAAGGGGTTGCGCCGGTGAGCAGTTCCCACAGCAGGATGCCGAGGGAGAAGATCTCGCCGCGCTGATCCGGTGCGACAGCGTCCGGATCGAGCGTCGCCGCCAAGTCTTCCGGTGAACGGTAGGGCAGCGAACCGGCCCGCATCGCCGCGGCATCGGAGAAATCGCCGAATTTCGGTTCGCCCTCGGCGGTGAACAGCACGTCGCCCGGCGTGATGGCGCGGTATCGCACGCCGTGACGATCGGCGTAGTCGAGTGCGTCGGCCAGCCGCCTGCCCAGCCACGCCACCGTCTCGGGCCAGCTGCGCGCCGCGATCTCGGCGCGCACGCGGGAATCCGCGAGGCGGATCTCACCCCTGGTCTCCATCGCGGTGTCGACCGCGCGCAGCAGTAGCGCGCCGCCGTCGGATTCCGGGTGGGCGCGCAACCGTTCGATGACGTCCTTCGCGGTGCCGCCCGGCAGATACTGCATGTAGATCAGCCGCCCGGAACCCGTTGCCGCCCCCGCGTCGAAGGTCAGCAATTTGTGGTCGAAGACCCGGACGATATGGGGATGGTCCAGCCGTGCCACGGGGTGCGGATCGCCGCCGCCGGTCGACAGCCGGACCGCGACCAGTCGCTGCATGGACAGCTGTCTCGCGAGGAAGACCCGCCCCGATTCGCCCGTTCCGAGCTCGGTCAGCAGATCGAAATCATCGATGCGCTGTCCCGGCTCGATATCGGCGGGCGGCCGGTCGAGGGTGAGCGCGTTGGCGTCGATCCGTTCGGCCTCGGCCTCGAGCCGCTCCCGGACCGACTCGGCGAGTTCCTGGTGTTCGGCGAGGAAATCCTCCAGCGGCAGCGGACCCTGGGCGCGCCGCATCGCGAATTCCTCGCAGACCAGGTCGACCAGCGCCGGGCTCTGCGCGACCTCGGGGAATTCCGCGCGGTATTCCGCGACGCGTTTTGCCGGTCCCGCCCCGTCCCAGCGGTATCGCAGGTCGATGCGAACCAGTTCGGTGAGCACGGTGAGGCGGGCGAGATTGTCATCGGGGACGTAATCGGTGAGTTCAGGCGCACTGCCCCCGGCGTGCAGCGACCGCCGCCAGTCCGCGGTGAACCGAGCGACGGAATCGGCCCAGTGCATCGTCACCGGGGCGGCTCCACGGGCGTCGCCGGTCGGGCTCGGCCGGTGCGCATGATCCGGCGCAGGCGGGAGGCGCGGGCTCGCTGGTGCTCCTGACGCTCCCGCTCGCCGCCTTCCGGCGCGACCACCCGTTCCAGCGCGCGCAGATCCTCCTCGAGCGCGCGGAACAGCAGATAGGAGCCGACGAAGGCGATGATGCCGCCCGCGCACAGCACCCGCACCGCGACGATCACCATCGGGATATCGGTGGGCGGCAGGAACGTCACCCCGACCACCGCCAGCAGCGGCACCGACGCGGCGATCGCGAGATAGCCGTTGCAGCGGCGGTCCAGGCCGCGCAGCCATACCGCGTCGTCGGCGCTGATCTCGCCGTGGCGAAGGAAGATCGGGTAGATGCAGCGCACGATGTAGAACGTCGCGAGGAAGAACGGGTACGAGGCGGCGATGGCGCCGCACACGAAGATCGAGGCGAGGAAGTGCACGACCGAGCGCGCGGTGATCTCACCGGTCGCTATCTGGAGCGCGACCGGGAATATCAGTGCCGACAGCATCCACAGGGCGAACGCGATGGCCACCGCTCTTTCCCCGAGCAGCAGTGAATCGGCTCTGGCGCGGCGCAGGGTTTCCGGGTCGTAGCGCCGCCCTTTGCGCAGCCCGCGCGGGACGATCAGGACATACCTCGACAGGTACACGACCACCGCCATGCCCAACGGGAAGAACACCGAATTGACCACGCCGGTGATGATCAGGAAGGTGCGCTGGGCGTCCTCGGTCATTCGGTCGACGATCAGATTCTGGTTGTGCTGGATGTTGTACAGCGAGGCGAGAGCGTTCGGCACGCCGATGGCCAGCACCAGCAGGGGGACCATCCACCTGCGCAGCCGCAGCCGCCAGCTGCCGGGCTTGGGATCGACCAGATCCCTGGCGCGCGAGTCGAGGCACAGGTCGAGCTGTTTGGCCAGCGTTTGCCCGTTGGACCAGCGCCGGGACCGGTCGGGTTCGAGACAGGTCAGCAGCACGCGGCGCAGCGCGGCCGGGCAGTCGGGTGGAAGTCGTTGCAGCGCGGCGTCTTCCACACCGCCGCTACGGCGCTCCAGCATCGCTTCGAGGGTGGTGTCGTCACCGTGGGAGTCGGCGCCCGCGGTGGAGTCGTCGAAAGGTTTCGCGCCGGTCAGCAATTCCCACAGCACCACGCCGAGTGAGTAGATGTCGGCGCGGGTGTCCAGATCCGCCGCGCTGCGGGCGCGGCCGGGATGGCAGGCCTCCAGCTGTTCCGGCGACATGTAGGCCAGCGAGCCGCCGAAATAGGCGACCGGACTCGTGCCCTCGACATTGCGGCTGAAACTGATGTTGAAGTCGGCCAGTTTCGGCACGCCCTCGGCGGTGAGCAGCACATTGGCCGGTTTCACGTCGCGGTGCAGTACGCCGTGCGCCGAGGCGTAGTCCAGCGCGTCGGCCAGTCGGCGGCCGAGCCAGGCCACCGTCTCCGGCCAGCTCAGCGCCGCTATCTCGGTGCGGACACTGGAATCGGTCGGGCGGATTTCGCCCTTTTCCTCCATCGCCGCGTCGACCGCGTCGAGTAGCAGTCGACCGCTGCGTTCGGCGGCAGGAGTGGCCCGCACCCAGCGCAACGCTCCGAGCAGCGTGCCGCCGGGCAGGAACTGCATGTAGAGCAGTCGCAGGCGGCGCGAGCCGCCCGCGAGATCGTCGCCGGTGTCGAGCAGGCGCTGATCGAAGACCCGCACGATGTAGTCGTGGTCGAGCTGGGCGAGGGTTTGCGGTTCGGTGCCGTGGTCGGCGGAGATCTTCACCGCTACCAGCCGTTGCAGCGAACGCTGCCTGGCCAGGAATACGCGGGCGAACGCGCCGCTGCCGAGGGTGGTGAGCAGATCGAAATCATCGATACGCTGGCCGATTTCGATGCGATTGAGGACAGCGAAAAGTCCGGGTTCATGGCCCGCGGTCGTGCCGATCGCGGTGGCCGTACCCGTCAGGTCGGACGTGGCCGTCGGACCGGCGGCCATCGTCTCGGTAACCTCCGCCGTTCGATTCACGTCGGTACCACGAGGCGCGGTGGTGGTTCGGTTCAGATCCGAACCCGGCGCGGCCAGGGTGGGGGCGGACGTGGTGCGGGTGATGTCGTCGTCGGCGTCCGGCCCGGTGACGCGGGTCGAGTCCTCGACGGCGGCTCTGCGCGTGCTCTGATCCACGTCGTCGGCGTTGAGCAGATCCCGCAGTTCGGTGGCCTGCCGGGGATAGTCGCGCAGGCATTCGTGAGGATCGACCCGCTCACCGCTGTGCCTGCGGACGACGAATTCCTCGTACACCAGGCCAGCGGGAATGCTGTCGCGATCCAGCTCGGGAAATTCGGCGCAGTATTCGATGAGCCGTTTGCGCGGCACGGCACCGCGGTCGGAGGCCGTGGGGGCGCCGGGCCGCCGCAGCCACCGGTGCCGCAGATCGACGCGGATCAGTTCGATCAGCGCCTCCCTGCGCAAGGTGGTGGCATCGGGCAGGTATTCGGCGATCTCGGGAAGCCGGGAGGTGGTGTTTCCCGCCGCGGTCGCGCGCGCGGTGGATTCCCAGGCCGCGGCGAACGCCTGCACGGCGCTCGACTCGGTCTTCAGCACGGCCCCACGGACACCGGCTCCACGATCGGAACCCATGTCCGGACCGGAAGCACTATCGGACTCGGCACTCATTCTCAGACCTTGCGGCTGGGCGGATGTTCGGGAATTCCGCGCTGATCGGTCGGTGGCTGCGCCGGAAATTTCCGCCACACCCCACGCCATCATCCCCCGAGCAGTAGTCGGAATGATAACTTGCGGCTCAACAGCGGATCACCCGAATTCGACAACCATGCGACGGGGGCGAATCAGCACATGTACGACACGACGCGGACAACGAGCGCGAAAGCGGCAGCACAACGCGATCACGACGGTACCGGCGAATTCCACCGCTCCGGGACGACCGGGACAGCGGACGCGATAGTCGAACATGATCAAGGGTCGGACGATCGCCGCCGACCGAAAATCACGGCGCGGGCGGCGAGTAGGGAGACAGTAGCCGAGCCCGGATCGCCGCCCGCCGATGGGGTCCCCCCGTGCACCGAGGAAGGGCCGAAATCGTCCGCGATCGCCGTTCCCGCCACCGCGACGGCGGTCGCGGGGGCTGTGCGGGAGGGCGCGCTCACGCCGACCGAAGCGGTCGACGCGGCGCTGGCGAGGATCGCGGCGGATGATCCGAAAACCAACGCGTTCACCACTGTTCGCACGGATGCCGCGCGCGCGGAGGCAGTCGCCGTCGAGCAGCGCGACGATCTGGACGTGTTGCCGCTCGCGGGGGTGCCCGTCGCGGTCGAGCACGGTCTGCCGGTGACGGGCGTGCCGATGCGCCGAGGTTCGGCGGCGACCGATCCCGCCCCCGCCACCGCTGATCACCCCGTCGTGCGTCGGTTGCGCGCGGCCGGCGCGGTGATCGTCGGGGCGACCGCGATACCGGAACTGGGTCTGTGGCCGATGTCCGACGACGCGGATTCGGCGACCCGCAACCCGTGGAATCTCGAACGCGGAGCCCGCGGGGCCGCCGCGGCGGTCGCGGCCGGTCTGGTTCCGGTGGCGCACGGCGTCGACGGATTCGGCGCGGTGCGCATCGCCGCGGCCTGCTGCGGAGTTTTCGGCATCAAACCCGGCAGGTATACCGTGCCCGCCGATATCGGCGTCGACGGATGGGGCGGACTCGCCGAAAACGGTGTTCTCGCAACGACGGTCGGCGACGCGGCGCTTGCGCTGTCGGTGTTGGCGGCCAGGCCGGACCTGGCCGAACCCGACCCGCCGGATCGACTACGCATCGGACTAGCCGTGGCCGCGCCGCATCGCTTCTTCCGGGTCGACAGGCAGTGGACCGAGGCGGCGCGCACCGCGGCCGAGCTAGCCGAGCGGGCCGGACATATCGTGGAGCCGGTCACCGTGCCCTACGGGGCGACCGTCCCGGCGACCCTCCTACGGTGGCTCATCGCGGAACTACCCGACGCGCAACGACTACCGCGACCCGAGCGACTACAACCGAGAACCCGGCGTCATCTCGCTCTAGGCAGGTTGGTGCACCGCCTGCGACTCGTTCGTCCCGCGCAGATCGATCGGATTGAGGCGCGGTTGCTGGAACTGTTCGACAACTACGACGTCGTGATCACACCGACGCTCGCGACCCCGCCGCCGCGCGCACGAATCTGGAGCGCCCGCGGCTGGCTCGCCAACATCCTCGCCACCGCCCGCCTTTCCCCTTTCACCCCCCTGTGGAATCTGGTCGGCTGGCCCGCGGCATCCATTCCGATGGGAATGCATTCCCGTTCCACCACCCCGATCGCGGCCCAACTCGCGGGTCCGCCGGGCAGTGAATCCGTCCTGCTCGGCCTCGCCGCCCAATTGGAGCGGCGCCGACCATGGCGGCGCACCGCGTCCTAGGCAGGCGAAGTGCCCACCGGGCGAAGCGGCCGGGGTGGCGTCGAAGCGTCCCCGACGACGCGTATCAGTTGGGCGTCGTCGCGCTGAATCCGCCGTCGGCCGCGCGTCCGGCGAATTCGAGGATGGTCTGGCGGGAGTCGTCGGCCCGCCATGCCACCGCGAGTTCGCACGGCGCGAGTCCGGTGATCGGACGTGCGGTGAGTCCGGGCCAGCGGTACATCGGCACATTGTTCTCGGCCAGCAGGCATACGCCGAGACCGAGGCTGACGGCCTCCAGTTTGTCCTCGGGTGTCGCCGCCTCCGCACCGATTTTCGGCTGACGTCCGTTGCGTCCGTCGTTTCCGAGCCAGAAGTCGCGCACCGCACCCGCCTCGGAGGGAAGCGCGATGAACGGCTCATCGAGCAGGTCGGCGAAGTCGATGGTCTCGTTGTCGGCCAGCGCGTGATTCTCCGGGAGCAGCACCCAGCGCGGCTCGGTGCGCAGTACCTGCCAGCGATAGCGGTTCGGATCGGGTAGCGGTAGCCACACCAGGGCGAGATCTGCCTGTCTGCCCGCCAGACCGCTCGACGGGTCGGTCCACGACGCGGCATGCAGGGCCAAGCGGTGCCCGCTCGCGCTCTCCAGATCGTTGAGCAGCCCACGTCCGAGCGCGGATTGGATGCCGACGCGCAGCACCTCGCCCGCTTCCTGGAGAGAGACGTTGGTGAGCTCCCACAGTTCCAGGATCTTGCGAGCGCCTTCGAGTAGTTCCTTGCCCGCGACGGTCAGCGCGACGCTGCGCTGGTTGCGGTCGAACAGGACCACGTCGAGCTGCCGTTCCAGCTGACGAATCTGACGCGACAGGGTGGGTTGAGCGATATGCAGCCGCTGGGCGGCGTTGGTGAAATGCAGTTCCTCAGCGACGGCGACGAAATACCGCAGGTCGCGCAAGTGCGGGTCCATAGCCCCTTGCTATCAGAATTAGTCGGGAATTTCTAGCCTTATTAGGCCGGAAAGTTCGAATACGGCGTTAGAAACAGTCGATAGGTTTGTTAGAGATAGCATATTGCCTGTGATGGCCGCGTGCACCATCGAGATGGCGAATCTCGGGCATCCCTCGGCGATGCGGCGCGAAGTGTCAATATTGGACTCTTGACCAGCATGGATGGGTGTGGGGTGCGTGCCGGGTGGAGTCGGCCGTCGCGCGATGGTGAATCGGCAGAAAACCGTTTACGGGGTGGGCGCGGACCGGGCGCGCCAAAATAGTGACATTGGTCACAAATTGGTTTGGTGGGGTGTGCGGGGGAGCCGGGAGGGCTCACCGATCGCCGTCCACACCCCGTCGAACGCCACTGGGCGCCGGGGATGAACCCCGGCGCCCAGTGGCGTTCGTGCGGTGGATCAGAGGCTGCGCGCGCGCTCCTCGTAGGCCTTGCGTCGCTCGGCGTCGACGTCGTCGAGGAAGGTGTGGCTCGAACCGAGAGCACGCCCGATGCTGTCGCCGACGGATTCCGGCAGCAGCCCGACGAACCGGATGATCGCTCCGGCCACCGCCGTCACCCTGATCTTCGACTTCGGCGAGGCGATAAGACCGACGATGCCGTCGGCGATCTGCTCCGGCTCGGCCGGACGCAGCAGTTTCGGCGTCGAGACCCCCGAACCGAGTTCGGTATTGGTCAGCGTCGGCAGCACGGAGGAGATGTGGACACCCGAGCCCCGGTATTCCTCGCGCAGGGTGTCGGTGAAGCCGAGCACCGCGTGTTTGCTCGCGTTATACGTGGCCAGGCCGGGGACATGGCTTTCCCCCGCCAGCGACGCGATATTGATGATGTGGCCGCTTTTGCGCGGCAGCATCCGTGCCAGACCCAATTTGGAGCCGAGGATCACGCCGTAGACGTTGATGTCGAGGATCCGGCGGGTGATCTGATCGGGTTCATCGATCAGTCGGCCGGTCGGCATGATGCCCGCGTTGTTGATCAGCACATCGATCGGGCCGACCGTGCGTTCGACCTCGTCGAGGAAATTCTCGAACGAGGTGGCATCGGTGACATCGAGTTTGCCGTACAGCTCGAAATCGCGGGCCGTGCCGGATTCCTTCACGGTGGTCTCATCGATATCGCCGATGGCGATCTTCGCCCCGCGTGCCTGCAACGCGGTGGCGGTGGCCAAACCGATGCCGCGCGCGCCACCGGTGATGACGACGACTTTTCCGCGGATCTTGTCGCTCACTTGTTATCTCCTCTGAGTTTGAGCAAGGCGGGAATATCGATACGGCGCAGGCCGCGCGCGCCCGCCGCGCGCATGGCGCCCAGGGCTGTCAGCAGAGTCGATGCCTTGTACGGATACCAGAACAATTCCTTCTGCTGGGTCGGCAGAATCGGTTTGGTGATGGCCTGCTGACGGCAGTACTTGCGGACGCCGTTCGCGCCGCCCCAGCGCGCCCCGACCCCGGAAAGTCCCCAGCCGCCCATCGGCAGCGCATAGCTGAACAGGTTGGCGAAGACGTCGTTGATATTGACCGCGCCCGCGTTCAGCTGCCGTGCGATCCGTTCGCCGCGATCCTTGTCCCCGGTCCAGACCGAGGCCGAAAGTCCGTAGATCGAATCGTTGGCAAGTCGAATGGCCTCCGCCTCGTCGGCGACCTTCATCACCGGCAGCGTCGGGCCGAAGGTTTCCTCGTAGACGCAGGACATGCTGTGGTCCACGTCGACGAGCACCGTCGGCTCGAAGAAGGTGCCCTGCCCGGTCCGCTTACCGCCGGTGAGCACGGTCGCCCCCGCCGCGACGGCCTCGTCCACGTGCCGCTGCACGATGCTCACCTGGTTCTCGTTGGCCAGCGCGCCCACGTCGTTGTTCAGCTCGCGGCCGTCGATGCCCTGGCGCAATGCCTTGACGTTCGCGGTGAGTTTGGTGACGAATTCGTCGTAGACCGGCGCTTCCACGTATACGCGTTCGACGGAGATGCACACCTGACCGGCGTTGAACATGCCACCGAAGGCGATGCCGTGCGCGGCCCGATCGATATCGGCGTCGGCCAGCACGATGGCCGGATCCTTACCGCCCAGCTCGAGGCTGTAGGGGATCATCCGCTCGACGCAGGCGGCGGCGATCTTGCGCCCGGTCGCGGTGGATCCGGTGAACTGGATGTAGTCGGCATGGGCGACGACGCCCGCACCGGTCGCGCCCGCACCGGTGACCACGGCGAAAACCGGCGGCGCGCCGATTTCCGCCCAGCCCCTTGCCAATTCGAGAGCCGACAGCGGGGTCACCTCGGACGGTTTGAGAATCACCGCCGCGCCCGCGGCCAGCGCGGGGAACACGTCCATGATCGGCATGGCGAGCGGAAAATTCCACGGGGTGATCACGCCGACCACCGGATACGGCCGGAAGACGGTGGTCAACTTCTTGACCCTGGCCAGCGGGCTATGCGGCGAGGGGTGGTCGTCGGCGAGGAATTTCGCCGCGCGGCGCGCGTAGTACCCGATCAGATCGGCGCCGAAGGCGGGGTCGATGAGGGCGTCGGCGCGGGGTTTGGAGGTTTCCGACTGCAGCACGTCCGCCAGATGTTCGGTGTTGTCGATCAGCCAGTCCTGGAGTTTCAGCAACCACTCCTTGCGGCCGTCGGGGCCGATGGCCTCCCATTCCGGCTGGTAGAGGCGTAGCTCGCGAACCTTGGCCGCGACCTCCTGCGCGCTCTGGTCCGGCACGGAGCCGACGATTTCGCCCGTGCCGGGATTGCGCACCTCGATGACGGCGGGGCCGGTGCCCTCCGATGTCGCCTTCCCGTCGACGGCCTCGGGCCGTTCGGTATTGGTCATTTGCTGTTCTCCCACTGACGTTGTGCTGAACCGCGAGAACCGATGCTGTGAATCAGCTCACTGTCTATGATCGTGACACAATACGTGCGGACTTTCTTGGCCTTCGCGGTCAAGGATGGCTGACTCATTTGTGACCAGAAACCAAATTCGCACGAGAGAACAGGGGAACGGCGATGGCTGCGCCACCGGAACGCGTCGGACCCGACAGCGAAGTGGTCCGCGAGTGGCTGGCCGAGTACGGCTACGAGACGATGCGCGCCGAAACCCTCGAGCAGGTGGTCGAGCGTCTCGATACCGCGATCGTCGCGCGGGTTCCCGAACTCACCGACCGCGATATGCGCCGCGATCTGGCCGCGAGTACCCGGTCGCACGCGCGGACCATCCTGAGCGGTCTCACCGCCGACGGCCAGGAATTCCAGCTCCCCGAGGAGGCGCACGCCCTGGCGCGCACCATCGCCCGGCGCGGTTTCGAATTGCGGGTGTTGCTGCGGACCTATCACGCGGGCATGGACGCGGTCCTCGACTACATGAACGACGCCATCGACCAGCGCCCGATCCCGCCCGAGATCGAGCGCGCGGTCACGCTGCGGCTGTTCGATCGGGCCACCAAATGGATCAGCATGTCGGTGGAGCGGCTCACCGACACCTACATGGAAGAGCGCGAACAGGTGCTGCGCGCCGCGCTGAACCGGCGGACCGAGACGGTGCGCGCGCTACTGGCCGGGGATGAGATCGACGTCGAACTGGCGTCGGTGCGACTGGGCTACCGGCTGTCGCAACAGCATCTGGCCTTCGTGCTGTGGGCCGACGAACCGGCGGCCGAACCCGGTGGTGGCGGCGAGATGGTCGGTCTGCTCGATCGGACCGCGGCCAAACTGGCCGGGGCGCTCGGCAGCAGCCGGGTACTGACCCTGCCGTCGGGGGCGAGCGGTATGTGGGCGTGGGCCGGGTTGGACGACGCGGCACGCGCGGCGGAATTATCCGCACCGGGGACGCTGGAGCGGGCCTTATCCGGTGTGCTGGAGGCGCCGGTGCGGGCGGCGTTCGGGGTCGCGGCCGGACATTTGGCCGGGTTCAGAGAAAGTCATCGGGAAGCGGTCGCGGCTCGTCAGGTCGCCGAACGGGGATCGGTGGCGGGCGCCTCGAGGGTGACCGCCTACCGCGCCGTCGAGGTCGCCTACCTCGCGGGCGTCGACGAGGCGGCCATGCACGGCCTCGTCGCCAGGGAATTGCGCGCGCTGGCAGGTCGCGATGTCAACGCGGCGCGCTTACGCGAGACGTTGCATGCCTATCTGCTCAGTCATCGCAGCCCCGAGGGCACGGCAAAACTCCTCGGGGTGCACAAGAACACCGTGCGCTATCGGATCCAGCGGATCGAACAACTGCTCGGTCATCCGATCGAACAGCGCAGTCTGGCGCTGGAGATCGCCTTGGCCTGCGTCGCCGCCTACGGGGTCGACGTGCTGCCGTGAGCGTTACTCGGACGCACCGCGCAGCGTCGACTGCGCCGTCGACGGAGCGGGGGCATTCGGCAGATCGGCCAGTAGCTGCGTGGTAGCCGATGCGATCGCGCTGACCGCTTTGTCCACGGCCGCCTTGGTGGCGGTGCTCAGGCCGGAGACCCCACCGACCGTTCGCACGTACTGCAGTGCGGCAGCGTAGATTTCCTGCTCGGTAGCGGCAGGCTCGAGGCCACGCAGAAGGGTGATGTTGTCGCGCATGGGTGCACAGTAGCCCTGAACCACGGAATGCGTCAGGACAAGTTTGCGAGGAGGTGAAAATCTCTCGTCGGACTCACGTGTTGACGATAAGTACGGGACCGACGGAGATCATGGTGAAGAATCAGAAATATGCCTTCCCGCGGTGTACCCCCGTTGACCACATTCCCCCACGACGAACTGGACAAGCGGGAAGAAGATCACTGGTCAGGGTCCGCGGTATCGGATGACGAACTGCGCGCGCTCGCGCTCGGCGGTTTCTATTCGGCCCGCTGGGACGCCTTCCACGACGCGTTGTTACTCGGCCCAGAGCGCGAGCATCCGCTCGGCGACCGCCGCGAACTCGCGATCGACACGCTGACCGGTGCGTGGGGGATCACCGACGGTACCGAGGCGCAGGCCTCGATGGAACAGTTGCTCGCCGGTATGCACGCGCCGCTCTACGCGCTGGTGCATCCCCTGGTGATGGCGTCCATCAACGCCAGCGAGCGGGACCGCTTCGGTGAACGCGCCGACCGGCACCGCGCATTTCTGCGTCAGGTCGGATCATTTCGCGGAATGGACAATCCGGAAGCACTCGTGCGCGATTACGACATCTGGTCGCAGGCGATCAAGATCGGTTTCACCGACCATCTTGCCCGCCCGTTGCCGAGCGATATCCACGCGTGGGATCTCGCCAGGGTTGTCGCGGTGGCGAGGATGGCTTTCACCGCCGGTTACCTGGAGGCCGATGTGGCCTGGGACTATTTGATGCGCGCGCTTCCGCTGGCACAGCGCAAATACCGCAATTGGCGCCAATTCGGCGACGCCTACTTGGCCGGGTGGACCTACTGGCAGGCCTGCGAGGATCTCGCCGAACTCAAGAACGGCGGCGTCGACCGGCGCATGGAGCTGCTGCGCCTGTGGCAGCGCCCGACAAGTCCCTGGCGACGGATCACCCTCAACGCCGGCTGACGCCACCCGAACGGCTGGACCCTACCCGCCGTCGGGCAGTGATCGCAGGATGCCGCGGCCGTAACGCTGGAACTGGGTATCGTCGACCATGCCGAGGGAATGCCGTTCCACCAGCAACTCCCATTCCGAATACAGCTGTGCCACACCGGGATCAGGCGGTCCGGCGGCGCCGTCGGCGGAATCGCGGCGCACCGCGAAATTCACCGCGCAGGTCACCCGCTCGGTATCGGCGCGATCGGTGCCGGTGAAACGCAGTGTGAGATTCCCGTCGTGCACATCGATACCGGTTTCGCCGCGCGCGCCGATCTCGCCGGGCGCGGCGGGGCCGCCCTCGGTGGTGCGCGCCCACAGCACGGCGGGAATCGGCAGTTCGTGCGCGTAACGGTCGCCGGGACCGATGGAGACGAACAGCAGCCGTTCGGTGGTCGCGGCCAGCAGGCCCTGACCGGTGCCCGCGGGCGGATGCGCCACGGCGACCGCGGTCTCCAGCACGTATTCGTCGGGCGTGACATAGCGCTGCAGGGCGGCCACGGCGGATCTGGCCTCGCGCTTGGGCGTCATTCTGCGCACCGCGCGGTCGACGTCGGCGCGGGTCGGGCCGTTCTTGGCCCAGATCGGGGCCGGGGGATGCAGATCGGGGGCCGCCACGTCGAGGCGCTGGGTCGCCAGCACCTGATCGTTGATCCGGTCGACGATCTCCGTCGCTGCGGGGACGTCGTGTTCGGCGATCAGCACGGGAAGCGGGGTGCGGTCGGCGGGAACGCCGGTCAGTACGGGCGTGGGGTAGCGCAGGTAGATCTCGATGACGACCGCGTCGTCGGCCCTGCGGTTCAACCGGACCTTGAGCAGGTCGGTGACCGGCACGTCGAGCACACGCTCGCCGTCGCTACCCGGCCGCAGGACTATCAACCGTCCGCGACCGTGGCGCACTATCGCTGTGGGTGTCCGTAGCTCGACTATGTCCATACCCCCTGCGCTCTTGTCTGGTGTGCGGCGTACGCGGGCGACTCGTGGATGCGAATTCTGTCAGCCGAAATACCGCCGACTGATGCCGGTCGGCCGCCGAACGCTGTCTCGGTTCCGCTGATGCCCGCCGTGCCGGACGTCCTACCGGTAGGCACTCGGCCGGGCCTTCGTGGTGACGCTCCGCAACCTCCTTCGAGCCCGCTCTGCCTACTCCGCGATGTTGTGTCGTCGCTCACGATAGGCCGAACATGCCATGATTGTGACCACTCGGGGTAATCCGGAGCGGGGATCTCGGGAACCACCTTCGTTCCCCGGCCGTTTACCTGTCGAACTGCACCGACTGCCGAACTGCGCGATGTATCGAGTAGACCGTACGCGGTAACGTGGCTTGTCCGCATCCGAATCTCCCCCGTGCGCGGGTGGGTGAGGGTGTGATCCGACACCGCCACGGCGGGTTGCGACAACGACGCGCCCGACGTTCCGCTAGGCAGAACCGGAGACACCGGAAAGGACTGGCCACCCGGCCGACGCTCTATGAACCGCAAGACAGTGTTTCGCACTCTGGCCATAATCGCGGGCATCCTGCTCGTGGTATATGCGTTCAGCTATTTCGGTAACGACACGCGCGGCTGGAAGAGCGTCGATACGTCGGTGGCTTTGAGCCAGCTCGAGAACAAGGGCAACGTCAAGAACGTCCAGATCGATGACCGCGAACAGCAGTTGCGGATCGAGCTGAACGACGGCAACGACGCCACCGACGGTCAGAACAAGATCATCGCCAAATATCCCGGCGGTAGTGAGACCTCGTCGAAGATCTTCGACGCCGTACAGAAGTCCGGCGCGCCGTACGACACGGTGGTCAAACAGGAGAGCTGGCTCACCCAGATCCTGCTGTTCGTCCTGCCGATGGTCATCCTGCTCGGCCTGTTCGTCTTCGTGATGGCTCGCATGCAGGGCGGTGGTCGCGGCGGCATGATGGGCTTCGGCAAATCGAAGGCAAAGCAGCTGTCGAAGGATATGCCCAAAACCACCTTCTCCGATGTGGCCGGCGCGGACGAGGCCGTCGAAGAGCTGTACGAGATCAAGGACTTCCTCCAGAATCCGGTGCGCTACCAGGCGCTCGGCGCGAAGATTCCGAAGGGCGTGCTGCTCTACGGTCCGCCCGGAACCGGTAAGACGCTGCTCGCGCGGGCCGTCGCGGGCGAGGCGGGCGTGCCGTTCTTCACCATCTCCGGTTCGGACTTCGTCGAAATGTTCGTCGGTGTCGGCGCCTCCCGGGTGCGCGACCTGTTCGAGCAGGCGAAACAGCACAGCCCCTGCATCATCTTCGTCGACGAGATCGACGCGGTCGGCCGCCAGCGCGGCGCCGGCCTCGGCGGCGGGCACGACGAGCGCGAGCAGACGCTGAATCAGCTGCTGGTCGAGATGGACGGGTTCGGCGACCGCACCGGCATCATTCTGATCGCCGCGACCAACCGTCCCGACATCCTCGATCCCGCGCTGCTGCGTCCCGGCCGCTTCGACCGGCAGATTCCGGTCGGCAATCCGGATCTCGCGGGCCGCCGCGCCATCCTTCGCGTGCATTCGCAGGGGAAGCCGATTTCCCCCGACGCCGATCTCGACGGTCTCGCCAAACGCACGGTCGGCATGTCCGGCGCGGATCTGGCCAATGTCATCAACGAGGCCGCCCTGCTCACCGCCCGCGAGAACGGCGCGGTGATCACCGGCGACTCGCTGGAGGAATCGGTCGACCGGGTCATCGGCGGTCCGCGCCGTAAGAGCCGGATCATCAGCGAGCACGAGAAGAAGATCACCGCGTATCACGAGGGCGGCCACACCCTGGCGGCATGGGCGATGCCGGATATCGAACCCGTCTACAAGGTCACCATCCTGGCCCGCGGTCGCACCGGCGGCCATGCCATGACCGTGCCCGAGGACGACAAGGGGCTGATGACCCGCTCCGAGATGATCGCTCGCCTGGTGATGGCGATGGGCGGTCGCGCGGCCGAGGAACTGGTGTTCCGCGAGCCGACCACAGGCGCCTCCTCCGATATCGACCAGGCGACCAAGATCGCTCGCGCGATGGTGACCGAATACGGCATGAGTTCGCGCCTCGGCGCCGTCCGCTACGGCCAGGAGCAGGGCGACCCGTTCCTCGGCCGCTCGATGGGCGTGAGTTCGGATTACTCGCACGAGGTCGCGGGCGCCATCGACGAGGAGGTGCGCAACCTGATCGAAGCCGCGCACACCGAGGCGTGGGCCATCCTCAACGAATACCGCGATGTGCTCGACGTACTCGCCACGGCGCTGCTCGAGAAGGAGACGCTGCACCGCAAGGAGTTGGAGACGCTGCTCGCCGCGGTGCAGAAGCGGCCGCGGATCACCGCGTTCAACGATTTCGGTGACCGGGTTCCTTCGGATAAGCCGCCGGTGAAGACGCCGGGTGAGCTGGCCGCCGAGCGCGGCGAGCCGTGGCCGCCGGAGCAGGTGGTGCCGCTGCCCGCCGCCGCGTCCGCGCAGCGCGAGCCCGCGCCGGCCAACGGCTATCCGCCGGAGGGGTATCAGGCTCATCCGCAGTACGGCTATCCGGGACCGTCGACGGGCGGTCATCCCACCGGAGGTTATCCACTACCCCAGGCGCCGACCCAGTCCGTGCCCCGCCATGGTGGTCCGACCCACGGTTCGCGCCCGGATTACGGCGCCCCCGCGGGGTGGTCAGCACCGGGCTGGCCGCCGCGCGACGAATCGCAGCAGCCGTCGGGTCAGCAGGGCTACAGCGGTGGCAGGCAGGCTCAGGGTGAGCCGCAACATCCCGGCTATCAGCCGTGGGCCAATCCGCAACAGAGTCAGCCCGGCGCGGATCGTGGTTACGACCGCGGCGGTTACGACGAGCCCGCTCATCAGAATGACGGCGAGAACCGTGATTGGGATGGACCGAACGGTCGGAACTGATTTTCCGGTGGCCCTGTGTGGTCACCGGAAGTCGCCGATTACGCTCGACCATCGGGGTGCCGATTGATTGCCTGCACCCGGGATTTTGGAGGTGTCCTCGATTGTCGGCCAACCATGACATCATCGGTCAGAGGCTCAACGGCTCGGCCGAGGCCGAGCGAAGTGCGTCGGATTCGAGCCCGGCCACGCCGGAACTCATCGGAGTCGAGACCGGGCGGCAGTTCGACCAACCTCGGGCGGAAGCCGCCATCCGGGAACTCCTGATCGCGGTCGGCGAGAATCCCGACCGACCGGGACTGATCGATACCCCTTCCCGCGTCGCCCGCGCCTACCGGGAGATCTTCGCGGGTCTGTACACCGAACCGGACGCGGTCCTCAACACCACGTTCGACGAGGGGCATCAGGAATTGGTGCTGGTCCGCGATATTCCGCTGTACTCCACCTGTGAACACCATCTGGTGTCCTTCCACGGTGTCGCACACGTCGGCTATATCCCCGGCCCGCACGGACGGGTCACCGGTCTGTCCAAACTGGCCAGACTCGTCGACCTCTACGCCAAGCGTCCCCAGGTGCAGGAACGGCTGACCAGTCAGGTCGCCGACGCGGTCATGCGGAAATTGGATCCGCGCGGGACGATCGTCGTCGTGGAGGCCGAACATCTGTGCATGGCGATGCGCGGTATCCGCAAACCAGGTGCGAGCACCACCACCTCGGCCGTGCGAGGTCTGTTGCAGACCAATGCCGCCTCGCGCTCCGAGGCACTCGATCTCATTCTGCGAAAGTGAGGCAGGGGCGTTGTCCGAGCGCTCGGGAGTCACGATGGCGGTGAGCCGGTGACGCGAGTCGGGAGCGTCGCCCCGCGCGACGGGCGCGGCTGCGTGGTGATGGGCGTGGTGAACGTCACCAGTGACTCCTTCTCCGACGGCGGTCGGTATCTCGATACCGATCGGGCCGTCGCGCACGGCATCGCCCTCTACGAGATGGGCGCCGACATCATCGACGTCGGCGGCGAATCCACCAGGCCGGGAGCGATCCGCGTCGATCCGGAGGCCGAGGCGGCCAGGGTGACCCCGGTGATCCGCGCCCTGGTCGACGCCGGTGTGCCGACGAGTGTCGACACCATGCGCGCCCGGGTGGCCGAGGCCGCCATCGCGGCCGGGGTTTCTGTCGTGAACGACGTCTCGGGCGGCCGGGCCGATCCGGAGATGGTGAAGGTCGTCGCGGCGGCGGATATCCCATGGATTCTCATGCATTGGCGAGCCGGCGCCGACTACCGGCATATCGGCCCCGCCGATCACTACGACGATGTGGTCGGCGAGGTCCGCGCCGAACTGCACGCCCAGGTGGATATGGCCGTCTCCGCCGGGGTCGACCCGCGACGGCTGCTACTCGATCCCGGACTCGGCTTCGCCAAGAACGCCGAACACAATTGGGCGCTGCTCGGCGCGTTGCCGGAACTGGCGGCCGGTGGACTCCCGATTCTGATCGGCGCGTCACGTAAACGTTTTCTCGGCACGTTGCTGGCCGACGAGTCCGGCCCGCGCCCGCCCGACGGCAGGGAGACCGCCACCGCGACCATCTCGGCGCTGGCCGCCCTGCACGGCGCCTGGGGTGTGCGGGTCCACGATGTGCGCGCCTCGCTGGACGCACTCGCGGTGACCGATGCCTGGCGGGCCGCCGAGAGGCGACGGCCCGCCGCGTCGGTGAGCGCGCAGTCAGGGGGAGTCGCCGGATGACCGAATCGCCGACTCCCCGCTTCGACGGCCGTGATCGCGGCTTCGGTTCCGGGCACGACCGGATAGAACTGCGCGGATTGCGAGTGTTCGGACATCACGGCGTCTTCGAGCACGAACGCCGCGACGGCCAGGAGTTCGTCGTCGACCTCACCGTGTGGGTGGATTTCGCGCTGGCCGCCGCTTCCGACGATCTCGCCGCCACCGTCGACTACGGTGCTCTCGCGGAGCGGGCCGTGCGGATCGTGCGCGGCACACCGAGGAATCTGATCGAGACGGTGGTGTCGGAGATCGCCGACGACGCGATGACCGATCCGCGGATCCACGCCGTCGAGGTGGTCGTGCACAAACCTTCCGCGCCGATTCCGCATACTTTCGCCGATGTCCGAGTCGTGACCTCCCGGACCAGGGACGTCACCGGATGACCGCGATGATCGTGCCCGGTGCGTGCGAGGGGTGTTCGTGAGCCGGGCTGTTCTGTCGGTCGGTTCCAATATGGGGGATCGGCTGGGGCATCTACGCAGTGTCGTGACCGGTTTCGCGGACCGGGTGGTCGCGGTGTCCTCGGTGTACACGACGGCGCCGTGGGGCGGCGTCGATCAGGAAGACTATCTCAATGCCGTTGTGCTGGTGGATGATCCGGATTTCGAATGCCGTGACTGGCTGGCTGCGGGGCAACGGCTGGAACAGGCGGCCGATCGGGTGCGCGTCGTGCGCTGGGGCGCGCGGACCCTGGATGTGGACGTGGTCTGGTGCGGGTCGGGGCAGCGGGCGATCCACAGCGACGATCCGGTGCTGACGTTGCCGCATCCCCAGGCGCGTCATCGGGCTTTCGTCCTGATTCCGTGGCTGGAGGTCGAACCCGCCGCGACATTGCTGGTGGACGGCGTGGAGCACGCGGTGCGGGATCTGCTGGCCGGATTGGCGGTCACCGAGCGTGACGGCGTGCGCAGGACCGAATTCTCGCTGTCCGGGCCTGCCGGACCGGACGCGCTGGGGGGCATATCGTGAAACTCACGCCGACGCGCGTGCTCGACCTGGTGGCGGACTTCCTCGTCGCCGCGATCGCCGCGTGGATCGCGACCAGGGTCGCCTACAGTAGTTTTCCGCCGATCTCGGTTCTCGTCGGCGCCTCGCTGTATCCGGTGGCCGCGATCGAGGCGGCGCTCGCCTTCGTCATCCGGTCACGGGTCAGCGATAGCGAAATCGGTGACGGCCGACATCAATTGCATCCGATCACCGTGGCGAGGGCGGTGGCGCTGGCGAAGGCGTCGGTGCACGTGGGTTCGATCGCCGCCGGGGTCTGGCTCGGCTTCCTGTGCTGGGTGTTCCCGCAGCGCGGAACGCTGCGCGCGGCAGCCGCCGATTCGCCGGGGGCGATCGTCGGCATGCTGGCGGGAGCGGCCCTGGTGGCCGCGGCGTTGTGGCTCGAGTATTGCTGTCGGGCCCCCGATGACCCGACCGATGATGCGGCTACTACTTAGCAATCGTTCCGGGTGGAATCACAGGATCATTTTCTGGGCGTGCGGTCGCATCCGGGCTACCCTGGCGTTCATGGTTTCACCCTCCCGTAGCAGCACTTCCCGTCGACGACGGGACGAAGCGGGAAAATTGTTCGTCGGTACGTTGGTTCTTCTCGGTTTGGTTGCCAGCGTTTTCCTGGTCTTCAGCAATAGCCTGCAATTTGTTCGGATCGGGCTGGTCGCGGCACTCTGGGCGGCCGCGATCGGGGCGTTGGCTGCGACGAAATTCCGTAAAGAGTCCGCGGTCGACAAGGCCAAGGCGCGCGATCTGCAAACCGTCTACGAACTGCAGTTGGAGCGCGAAGTCACGGCGCGGCGCGAATATGAGCTCGGGGTCGAGGCTCGGGTGCGCCAGGAGGTCGGCGCGGACGCTTCCGAAATGGCCGCGCTGCGTATGGAGCTGACCGTGCTCCGGCAGAATTTGCAGCGACTGTTCGACGGCGAGCTACTCGTGGACCGGCCCGCTCTGCACGCCGACGCCACCAGGATCCAGGAATTGGAGCGCGGATCGGCCGATCCGGCGAACAATAGCTCCGCGAATGCCGATCGCTGGGGTCCGCATCTGCCCCATCCGCCGCGTAGTTCGGTGACGCCCGTTTTCGAACCACACCATCCCGAGGCCCCGCTCTTCGCCAGTCCTTTCGACGAGCCGGTCACCGCCGAGACCTCGATCGTTTCGGTCGAACCCGCCGGTAACCGAGAGTCGGTGGGGCTCGGGGATTCCGGCCACTACCGGGTTGGCTCCGACGACTACGACGACTCCGACGGCTACGGCAGCCAGGGCGACGCCCTCGGGTACGCGAACGCCCCCGGGTACGCGAACGCCGAGGGTTACGGCTATGCCGCCGGGTCGGGCAACGGCTACGACGGTTACCGGGAGGCCGACGAGTACGCGGGCTACGGCGACGCGGGCGCGGCCGGCTACGGCGACGCCGAGGGCTACGACTACGTCGATGACGGCTACGACTACGTCGACGATTACGACGAATCGGCGGCCTCGAGCAGCGAGCACACCGCCGACGCGCCTGCCGCGTCATCGCGGTGGTCCGACGCGTTCACCGAAGCCGATGTGCCGGCGGCCGAGCAACCCGAGGCCGAGCGACCGAAGACCGAGCAACCGAAGCCGGTTCAACCACGTCCCACGCAGACTCCGACCCCCGCGCCGTGGCCGCGAGTGGCCGCGCCGGCGGCCCCGGTGAAACAGGTCGGCACCGCGCGTCGCCGTCGCAGGGTGGACGAGGACGCCGAATCCGGCACGGCCCCTCGTCGGCTGTCGGTCGCCGAGATCATGGCCAACCTCCGGTCCGAGGAGAACGGCAACGGCGGCGGGTAGCGCAAATCACGCCGGGGGGGCATGGCGTGGGCAAATCCGGGGCCGATATCCTCGACACGTAACGTCCGGTACCCGCACAGCGGGACTGGAACGACATCGAGAGGACAATGTTGACCTCGAGAAGCGTTTCTTCCGATAACGCGCCCGAGAGTTCAGGATCGACCGATTTCGACCCGGCGCCCGCACGGCTGACGGTGGGAATCGTCTCGGCGGGACGCGTGGGCTCCGCTCTCGGCGCTGCGCTCGAACGCGCGGGACACGTGGTGTTCGGCGTCTCGGCGATTTCCGACGCGTCGGTTCGCAGGGCCAAGACCAGGCTGCCCGATTCGGAGATCCTTCCGGTCGAAGCGGTGGCCGCGCGCAGTGAATTGCTGCTGCTCGCGGTGCCCGACGCCGAATTGGCGGGATTGGTGCGCGGTCTGGCGAGCGCGGGCTTGGTGCGTCCCGGCACGATCGTGGCGCATACCTCCGGCGCCAACGGTGTAGCCGTGCTCGCCCCGCTCGCCGCGACGGGCGCCCTGCCGCTCGCGATCCACCCCGCCATGACCTTCACCGGGCACGACGAGGATCTCGCCCGGTTGGGCAATGCCTGCTTCGGCGTCACCGCCGCGGACGATATCGGCTACGCCATCGCGCAATCGCTCGTCATCGAGATGGGCGGCGAACCGGTCCGGGTGCAGGAGGCGAACCGCCCGCTGTACCACGCGGCGCTGGCGCACGGCAGCAATCATCTGGTGACGGTGATCGTCGACGCGGTCGCCGCCCTGCGCGAGGCGTTGTCGGGGGAGGGACTGCTGGGGCAGCAGGTGGTCGACGACCAGCCGAACGGGCTCGCCGAACGGCTGCTCGCCCCGCTGGCATCGGCCGCGCTCGACAATGCCCTTCGCCGCGGCAAGGCCGCGCTGACCGGCCCGGTGGCCCGCGGTGACGCGCAGGCCGTCGCCGCGCATCTAAAAGCGCTCGGCGCCGTCGACCCACGGGTGGCCGAGAGCTATCGCGCGCTCTCGTTGCGTACCGCCCAGTGGGCCGGAACCGATCCGGCCCTGATCGAGCTGCTGGAAGGACCGCGATGACGGATCGAAAGCCGTACCGACCGGGTGAGCTGACCGTGCACCACGACCCCGCCGAACTCGGCGCGGTCGCCAAGGCGCTGCGCGGGGTCGGGCGCACCATCGGCCTGGTGCCGACCATGGGCGCGCTGCACGAGGGCCATCTGGAGATCGTGCGTCGCGCCAAGCGGACCAATCAGGTGGTGATCGTCTCGATTTTCGTCAATCCGCTGCAATTCGGCGTGAACGAGGATCTCGACAAATACCCGCGCACCCTCGACGCCGATGTCGAACTGCTGAGGTCCGAGGGCGTGGACCTGGTCTTCGCGCCGAGTGTCGCCGACATGTACCCGGATGGCCCGCGTACCACCGTGCATCCTGGTCCGCTCGGCGCGGAACTCGAAGGCGCGAGCAGGCCGACGCATTTCGCGGGCATGCTGACCGTGGTCGCCAAACTGCTGCAGATCGCGCGCCCGACCGAGGCGTTCTTCGGCGAGAAGGACTACCAGCAGCTGACGTTGATCCGGCAGATGGTCCGCGACCTGAATTTCGATGTGAGAATCGTGCCGCTGCCCACCGTGCGCGAGGCCGACGGTCTGGCCCTGTCCTCGCGTAATCGGTACCTCGATCCCGCGCAGCGTGAATCGGCGCTCGCCCTGTCTGCCGCGCTGGCCGCGGGCAGGCACGCGGGCGGACTCGGTCCCGACGGCGTGCTGGCCGCCGCCCGCGCGGTACTCGACAACGCGCCCGGTATCGAGCTCGATTACCTCGAACTGCGTTCCGCGACCCTCGAACCGGTCCAGGCCACGGGCAATGCCAGGCTCCTGGTCGCCGCCAGGGTCGGCGCCACCCGGTTGATCGACAATGTGGCCGTCCCCCTCGGCGTCACGATCGACGGCCATCCGACAGTGTCGGATCCCCAAGTGTCCGAACCCCGGCAGGCCGGGGGCGGTTCCCAGCCCGCTCGGGCAGCTTTTTAGGAAGGCGACGAAGATGTTGCGCACCATGATGAAGTCCAAGATCCACCGGGCCACCGTGACCCACGCCGACCTGCACTATGTCGGCTCGGTCACCGTCGACCAGGATCTGCTCGACGCGGCAGACCTGCTCGAGGGCGAGCAGGTCTGCATCGTCGACATCGATAACGGCGCCCGCCTCGAAACCTATGTCATCGCCGGTGAGCGCGGTTCCGGGGTCATCGGAATCAACGGCGCCGCAGCGCATCTGGTGCATCCGGGCGATCTGGTCATCCTGATCGCCTACGGCATGATGAACGAGCAGGAGATCGCGGACTACGAGCCGAAGGTCGTTTTCGTCGACGAGCGCAACCGCCCGAAGGAACTCGGCGCTGATCCGGCGCACGCGCCCGAGGGGTCGGGCCTGACCTCGCCGCGTTCGCTGACCTTCGCCTGACGACGACCGCGACCACGGGATCGGTAGAGCAATGCTGCTGACCATCGATGTCCGCAATACCAGTATCGAACTCGGTCTGTTCTCCGGAAGCGGCGCGCACGCGAAACTGGTGCGGCACTGGCGGATGCATACCAATCCGCTGTTGACCGCCGACGAATTCGCGATGCAGGTGCGTGGGCTGGTCGGCAACGAGCTGGAACAGGTGGTCGGTGTCGCGGCGCTGTCGACCGTGCCGCCGGTGCTGCGTGAATTGCGCGTGATGCTGGACCGTTACTGGAATCACGTGACGCACGTGGTGGTGGAACCGGGGGTTCGTACCGGAATTCCGTTGCTGGTCGACAATCCCAAGGAGATCGGCGCCGATCGAATTGTGAATACCCTTGCCGCGCACCATCGTTTCGAAAAGCCGGCGATTGTCGTCGACTTCGGCACGGCGACCACCGTCGATCTGGTCTCGGCCAAGGGAGAATTTCTCGGCGGTGTTCTCGCTCCCGGCGTGGAAATCTCCAGCGAAGCCCTGATCGAACGGGCGGCGCTGCGCCGGGTGGAGTTGGCGAGACCCCGTTCGGTGGTCGGCAAGAATACGGTCGAGGCTATTCAATCCGGGGCGGTGTTCGGGTTCGCGGGCATGGTGGACGGACTCATCGATCGCATCCGCGACGAGTTCGACGCGTTCGCCGGTGATGATGTCGCGGTGGTCGCGACGGGTTTCAGCGCCCCGCTGATCGTCCCCGAATCCGAAACCATCGACCATCACGAACCACATCTCACCCTGACCGGACTTCGCCTGGTCTACGAGCGCAATCAGCAGCGCCGCAAATGACCGGATGGGGTGTAGGTCACCCTCGGGTGGGTGTTGCTCATCGAGCATTCGCTGCTATGCTCGCTCCCGTGTATTACGGCGTGAGCACCCAGGATCTGAACACCACGGAGTGTTGTCGAGGCTGATAGGGCCTCGACCGTTCGAGGCTGACTTCGTCCCTCGACCGTTGACACAAATCCTGGAGATTCGCTCATGCGTTCTTCCGTCCTTTCCCCTTCTTCCGGACGTGACAAGCATTCGACCTTCCCATCGGTCGATCGTGCCGTCGCCTCCGCGCTTCCCACCCGGTTGCGTCCGGCCGATCTGCTGCGCCTGACCGACGAGGGCGCCGAAGACGTATTGGCCGGCCGTTACGATCATCTGCTGCCCCACCAGGGCATCTGGCCGACGGAGGAGCGCTGGGCCACCCGGCTGCTCTCCGACGATGAGGTCGATCTCTGGCTGATCAGCTGGACGCCGGGCAAATCCACCGAATTGCACGATCACGCCGGTTCGCTCGGCGCGCTGACCGTTCTCAGCGGTGCGCTTTCGGAATTTCGCTGGAATGGCACGGAATTGCGCAGCCGCGCGCTGACCGCGGGCGATCAGGGATCTTTCCCCATCGGCTGGGTGCACGATGTCATGCGCGCGCCCGATGCCGTGGAATCCGCGGGTCCGCTCGATCCGACCCTGAGCGTGCACGCCTATTCGCCGCCGCTCACCGCCATGTCGTACTACGAGGTGACCGGTCACGGCACCTTGCGACGTACCAGAACTGTTCTCACCGACCAGCCCGAAGGTGATATCTGATGAGCCGCCTGACCATAGATCAGATGCTCGATAACGCGCGCGCCCGATTGAATCGGATCTATGCCTTCGAAATTCCGGAGGCGCTCGCCAGGGGGGCGATTCTGGTCGACATCCGGCCGCAGGCCCAGCGCGATCGTGAAGGCACCCTGCCCGGCGCCCTCGTGATCGAAAGGAATGTGCTGGAGTGGCGGCTCGACCCGACCAGTTCCGCACGGTTGGCCACGGCGACCGATCACGACGTGGAATGGATCATCCTGTGCTCGGAGGGTTATACCTCCAGCCTGGCGGCGGCGTCGCTGCAAGAACTCGGACTGCGCCGGGCGACCGATCTCGTCGGCGGATACCAGGCTTTGAAGGCCGCGGGTCTGCTGACCGTGGGAATCCGCGCCTCGCACTTCACCCGCGAGGTGGCCTCGCTGGCCTCGCTGTAATTCTGCGGGTCGATCCACCGTCGAAATTTTCAGCGACGCAATAGGTTTCGGACAGCGCCTGGCTATCGGCGGGTCCGCTGCCGGGTAAAGCTGTGCGCCGGTACCGGCGGAAATCCGGGGCCCGCTGGCAACCGCACGGCACTGCACGGGCGGCTCGCAAAACGATTTCCGGTGCCCGCTAGGGTAGTTGGTTGTGAGTGAGCGTAGCGAGCGATCCAGAGGCGCAGCAGCATTGCTCGCGACCGAGCCGAGCGTCAGCGAGGCGCGGTCGTGAGCACCCCGCAACACCCTTCGTCCGACGACGTTCCCGAGCAGATCCGCATTCGGCGGGACAAGCGGGAACGTTTGCTCGACGCGGGCACCGAGGCCTACCCCGTCGTGGTGCCGCGCACACACACTCTCGCCGAAATTCGGGCCGCCTATCCGGACTTGGTCGCGGATACGAACACCGGTTTACAGGTCGGCGTCGCGGGCCGCGTCATTTTCATGCGGAATACCGGGAAGCTGTGTTTCGCGACGCTGCAGGAGGGCGACGGCACCAAGTTGCAGGCGATGATCAGCCTCAACGGTGTCGGCGCCGACGCGCTCGCGGCGTGGAAGTCCGATGTCGATCTCGGCGACTTCGTATTCGTCCACGGTGAGGTCATCGCGTCGCGAACCGGAGAATTGAGCGTCATGGCCGATTCCTGGTCGATGTCGGCCAAGGCCCTGCGACCGCTGCCGGTGGCGCACAAGGAGATGAACGAGGAATCGCGGGTCAGGCAGCGCTATGTCGATCTGATCGTGCGGCCGGAGGCCAGGGAAATGGCCAGGACCAGGGTCGGCGTGGTTCGCGCTCTCCGTGCCTCGCTGGAGCGTCGAGGTTTTCTCGAGGTCGAGACCCCGATGCTGCAGACACTGCACGGCGGTGCGGCGGCCAGGCCCTTCGTCACCCATTCCAATGCCCTGGATATGGATCTCTTCCTTCGTATCGCGCCCGAGCTGTTCCTGAAACGGTGCGTGGTCGGCGGTCTGGAGAAGGTCTTCGAGATCAACAGGAACTTCCGGAACGAAGGCGCCGACTCCACGCATTCGCCGGAGTTCGCGATGCTCGAAACGTATGAGGCATACGGCACCTACGACGACTCGGCTCGGATGATCCGAGAATTGGTTCAGGAAGTAGCGCAGGAAGCGTTCGGCACCCAGGTGGTAACACTTGCCGACGGCACCGAATATGATCTTCGCGGCGAGTGGACGACCGTCGAGATGTACCCGTCGCTCTCCGATGCGCTGGGTGTCGCGGTAACGCCGGAAACTACGGTCGAAGAATTGCGTGCACTCGCCGATCGGGTCGGACTGGAAATTCCCGAAGGTAAGGGCTACGGCCACGGCAAACTGGTCGAGGAACTCTGGGAGCATCAGTACGGCGACAAGTTGTACGCCCCGACTTTCGTGCGAGACTTCCCGGTGGAGACTTCTCCGCTCACCAGACAGCATCGGAGCAAGCCCGGAGTTACCGAAAAGTGGGATCTCTATGTTCGCGGCTTCGAGTTGGCAACCGGCTATTCGGAGTTGGTGGATCCGGTGATCCAGCGGGAGCGGTTCCTCGATCAGGCTCGGCTTGCCGCCGCCGGTGACGACGAGGCTATGGTGTTGGACGAAGACTTCCTCGCCGCGATGGAGCACGGCATGCCGCCGACAACCGGAACGGGTATGGGAATCGATCGGTTGTTGATGGCGCTGACAGGTTTGGGAATCCGAGAAACGATACTGTTCCCAATTGTGCGTCCGGTCACTCGCTGAGTGCTGGATTGCATAGCCGAAGTCTCGTCTTGGAATTTTTAGAATTCGAGGTATTCTTGCCTCGGGTAATCGGCCTAGTATGCGGGTCGCACGATTTCGAGAGGACGTTCATCTCATGGCAAAGAAGGTCACCGTTAGCCTGATCGACGATGTCGACGGTGAGTCCATCGCGGACGAGACCATCGAGTTCGCGATCGATGGTGTTTCGTACGAGATCGACCTGTCGTCGGCCAATGCTTCGAAGCTTCGTGACGAGTTGGAGCAGTGGGTTTCCAGCGCGCGTCGGGTCAGCGGTCGCCGCCGCGTCAAAGCCGCGGCCGGTGCCGCGGCAAGTCCGAAGACCCGGGTCTCGATCGATCGGGAACAAAGTGCCGCAATTCGCGAGTGGGCACGCCGGAATGGGCACAAGGTATCCGCGCGGGGTCGTATCTCCGCCGACATCACCGACGCTTACAACAAGGCCGCTAAGGGCTGACTCGAATTCGGGCTGCCGCCCCCGGTCGAATCGTGCGACGCCGGGGCGGCAGCTTCGTTTGTGACGGGGCTCGGATATGACCGGTGTCGGCGCGGGAGGCGGTGTGAACGCCGGTGCGCCATAGTGGGAAGGTCGGGTGAATCGAGGTGGTCGGTCGACGGCGCGGCCCGATCTTGCTCGTAGTACCCCGAGGCGGCACCATGAGAAGTGTGCGAAGAGTGTCACTGGCGGTATGGAGAGATGAGGTATCGGTGCAGTGACAGGATTCGTCGGATCATTGTTGCGATTCACCGATGACGCCGGCCGTCAGCAGGAGGTCATGCTGACCCCGGACCGGCAGCGGATCACCATCGGGCGTTCCCCCCAGGCCGACGTGACCCTGAGCTGGGATGCCGAGGTTTCCCGTCTGCACGCGGCGGTCGAATATCTCGGCGCGCACTGGACCATCGTCGACGACGGGTTGTCCCGCAATGGAACGTTCGTCAACGGTGAGCGTCTGGTCGGTAGGCATCGGCTGATGGCAGGTGACCGAATTCGGGTCGGCACCTCGTTGGTTTCCTTCCACGATTTCGGCAGCGTGCCCGAGGACGCCACCCGCACCGCCACCGGCTCCATCCCCACGCTGCGCTCGCTCACCGAAACGCAGCGTTCGGTGCTGATCGCGCTGTGCAGGCCGTACAAGAATGGCGCCAGTTTCGCGACTCCCGCCTCGAACCAGCAGATCGCCGAGGAATTGTTCCTCAGCGTCGACGCGATCAAGACCCATCTGCGCGCGCTGTTCGCCAAGTTCGGTGTGGAGAGTCTGCCGCAGAATCAGAAACGAGTACGGCTGGCCTTTCTCGCCATGCAGAGCGGCATCATCTCCGACCGCGACCTGTGATCGGCGCGCCCGGTCGGGTGCCGTGGACGATCGCTTAGGCAGCCGAGCTTCTCGGCCATGGATGAGCTCGCCCGGAAACGGTTGACTCGGTTGTATCGAGCCGGACCGGTGATCGGGACGGGTTTTCCGAGGCAGGAGAAAGAATATGTTCGCGCTCCGAATCGCCGCCCTGGTGGCGGCCACGCTGGCGACCGGTCTGATCGCGGGGGTTTTCTACGCGTACGCGATATCGGTGATGCCCGCGCTCGGTCGCGCCGACGACCGGACGATCATCGACGTGATGCAGAAGATCAACGTGGTGATCATCAATCCGTGGTTCCTGATCGGATTCGTCGGCACGCTGGTATTCGGCATCGCCGCGGCGGCACTGCACCTCGGCGCGGATCATCGCGCGACATTGATCTGGATCGGGATCGCGTTGGCGCTCAACGTGATCGCCTTCGCGGTCACGGGGGCTCTCAATGTCCCGTTGAACGATCAACTCGCCTCGGCCGGTGATGTCGCGGCGCTCGCGGACCCGGCCGCGGTGCGTGCCGATTTCGAATCCGCCTGGATCCGTTGGAATATCGTCCGCGCGGTACTGCACACGCTGGCGTTGCTTGTGCTGTGCGGCGCGTTGTTCACGGCGGGTGCGCAGCACGGCAGGGCAGCTGCGTCCTCTGGGCCCTCTGTGTCCTCTCGGCCCTCTGTGTCCTCCGTGTCCGGCGCGGGGACCCCGTTCGCGGATGTCCGACCGGCGGTGGCGACGGAGCGGAGCTACTGATCGCCCGGAATTCCCGGGGAACCGGCTCGTCCGAGCCGGGCGTTCGCCACACTGTGGAATCGGTGTGGCGAGCGCGGCGTTAATGAAGGATGATGCGGGTAAGCGGCCGATGCGGGGTCGGGAGGCGGTTGTTCGCTGTAGGCAAAACCTGCACGGAAACGAATCCCGCAGCGCTCACGTTGTGAGTGAATGACCGTGCTGTCACCGGCCACCAATAGGGTGGACTGGAGGCGGCCCGAACCCCTGCCAACTAGAGTGGAGGCGGGGACCGCAACCCCCGGGCTTCATGGCAGGCTGACGACCACAGGTTGGACAACGGCACTGAAGCGTCGGACGCCAGTGAAGGCTTGAGCAGGAGAGTGAGGGAGCGATGTTCGAGAGGTTCACCGACCGCGCGAGGCGTGTCGTTGTCCTGGCCCAAGAAGAGGCCCGGATGCTCAACCACAACTACATCGGCACCGAGCACATCCTGCTTGGGTTGATCCACGAGGGCGAGGGCGTCGCGGCGAAGTCGCTGGAATCCCTCGGAATTTCGTTGGAGGGTGTGCGCAGCCAGGTGGAGGAGATCATCGGCCAGGGTCAGCAGGCCCCGTCCGGTCATATTCCGTTCACCCCGCGTGCGAAGAAGGTGCTGGAGCTGAGCCTGCGCGAGGCGCTGCAGCTCGGCCACAACTACATCGGCACCGAGCACATCCTGCTCGGGCTGATCCGCGAGGGCGAGGGCGTCGCGGCCCAGGTGCTGGTCAAACTGGGCGCCGACCTCAACCGGGTGCGTCAGCAGGTCATCCAGCTGCTGTCCGGGTACCAGGGCAAGGAGCCGGTGGAATCCGGTTCCCGCGGTGAGACGGGCACACCGTCCACCTCGCTTGTCCTCGACCAGTTCGGCAGAAACCTGACCCAGGCCGCGCTCGAGGGCAAACTCGACCCGGTCATCGGCCGCTCGAAGGAGATCGAGCGGGTCATGCAGGTGTTGAGCCGCCGCACCAAGAACAACCCGGTGCTGATCGGCGAGCCCGGTGTCGGCAAGACCGCCGTGGTCGAGGGTCTCGCGCAGGCCATCGTCAACGGCGAGGTCCCCGAGACGCTCAAGGACAAGCAGCTCTACACCCTCGACCTGGGTTCCCTGGTCGCGGGCAGCCGCTACCGCGGTGATTTCGAGGAGCGCCTGAAGAAGGTGCTCAAGGAGATCAACACCCGCGGCGACATCATCCTGTTCATCGACGAACTGCACACGCTGGTCGGTGCGGGCGCGGCCGAGGGCGCGATCGACGCGGCCTCGATCCTCAAGCCCAAGCTGGCTCGCGGCGAGTTGCAGACCATCGGCGCCACCACCCTCGACGAGTACCGCAAGTACATCGAGAAGGACGCCGCCCTGGAGCGCCGGTTCCAGCCGGTCCAGGTGGGCGAGCCGACCGTCGAGCACACCATCAACATTCTCAAGGGTCTGCGTGACCGCTACGAGGCGCACCACCGGGTCTCCATCACCGACGGGGCGCTCGTGGCCGCCGCGACGCTGGCCGACCGCTACATCAACGACCGGTTCCTCCCGGACAAGGCGATCGACCTGATCGACGAGGCGGGCGCGCGCATGCGCATCCGTCGCATGACCGCTCCGCCGGACCTGCGCGAATTCGACGACAAGATCGCCGACGCGCGCCGGGAGAAGGAAAGCGCCATCGACGCGCAGGACTTCGAGAAGGCCGCGCGGCTGCGCGACAAGGAGAAGCAGCTCGTCGCCAAGCGCGCCGAGCGCGAGAAGCAGTGGCGTTCCGGTGATCTGGACGTCGTGGCCGAGGTCGACGACGAGCAGATCGCGGAGGTGCTGGCCAACTGGACCGGTATCCCCGTCTTCAAGCTCACCGAGGAGGAGACCACCCGTCTGCTCCGTATGGAGGACGAGCTGCACAAGCGGATCATCGGCCAGGAGGATGCCGTCAAGGCCGTCTCCAAGGCGATCCGCCGCACTCGCGCCGGCCTGAAGGATCCGAAGCGTCCGTCCGGTTCGTTCATCTTCGCCGGCCCGTCCGGTGTCGGTAAGACCGAGCTGTCCAAGGCGCTGGCGAACTTCCTCTTCGGCGATGACGACGCGCTCATCCAGATCGACATGGGCGAGTTCCACGACCGCTTCACCGCTTCGCGCCTGTTCGGTGCCCCTCCCGGGTACGTGGGCTACGAAGAGGGCGGCCAGCTCACCGAGAAGGTGCGCCGCAAGCCGTTCTCGGTCGTGCTGTTCGACGAGATCGAGAAGGCCCACCAGGAGATCTACAACACCCTGTTGCAGGTTCTCGAGGACGGTCGTCTCACCGACGGCCAGGGCCGGACCGTGGACTTCAAGAACACGGTGCTGATCTTCACCTCGAACCTCGGCACCTCGGATATCTCGAAGGCCGTTGGACTGGGCTTCACGCAGTCCAACAACGAGGGCTCGAACTACGAGCGGATGAAGCTCAAGGTCAACGACGAGCTGAAGAAGCACTTCCGGCCCGAGTTCCTCAACCGCATCGACGACGTCATCGTCTTCCACCAGCTCACGACCGATCAGATCGTGCAGATGGTCGACCTGATGATCGGCCGCGTCGAGAAGCAGCTGAAGAACAAGGACATGTCGATGGAGCTGTCCGAACAGGGCAAGGCTCTGCTGGCCAAGCGCGGATTCGATCCCGTACTCGGCGCCCGGCCGCTGCGTCGCACCATCCAGCGCGAGATCGAGGATCAGCTCTCGGAGAAGATCCTCTTCGGCGAGATCGGCCCCGGCCAGACCGTCTATGTCGATGTCGAGGGCTGGGACGGCGAAGGCTCCGGCGAGGATGCCAAGTTCACCTTCGTCGGCAAGGCGAAGCTGACCAAGCCCCCCGCCACCGAGGACAAGCCGGAAGTCGTGCTGACCGGCGCGACCGAAGGCCCGACCGAGGCCGCCGCGGGCGAGTAGTCGATACGGAAAGGCCCACCCCAATGGCACGCGCCGGGGGTGGGCCTTTCTCGTCTCCGCGTCCGCTCGGGTTTGTCCGCCCTGTCACTGTCGGTCGCACATCGTCGCGGCCCCGTGCCGTTCGGCCGCGGTGTCGATGAAGAAATGGTGTAGCCGCCGATAGATGTCCGGCACGTAGTCCAGCGCAAAGCGGTCCGCCAGGCGATATGCGGCGCGGCGTACCGTGGACTGCGGTCGGATATCTCACCTAACGGGGGTTGGACGATGACGAATACCGAACTGACTTTGCTCGCCGTATTGCTGGATCGCTCGGGATCGATGCAATCCATCAAATCGGATACCGACGGCGGCTTCGACGCCTATATCGAAGAACAGCGCACGCTGCCGGGAACCATCGAGGTGACGTTGGCGCAATTCGATACCGAGTACGAATGCGTCTACGCCAATCTGCCGATCGCGCAGGTGCCCCCGCTGAACCTGCGTCCACGCGGCGGTACGGCCCTGTACGACGCGGTGGGCAAACTGGTCACCGAGATCGGCGCGGATCTGGCGGCCCGGCCGGAGGAACAGCGGCCGGGCACGGTCATCGTGATCGTGCTGACCGACGGGCACGAGAATTCGAGCAGGGAATGGACGCACGAGGCGGTGCGGTCATTGATCACCCAGCAGCAAGAGGTCTACTCCTGGGATTTCCTTTTCCTCGGCGCGAATATGGACGCGGTGCAGATCGGTTCGCAGATGGGATTCGACCCGCGCCGGTCCATCACCTACACCGCCGCGCCCGCGGGCGTAGCGGGGGCGTTCCGCGCGAGCGCGGCCTACTCGGCACGTCGCCGGACGGCCCCGGCGGCAGCGTGGGGCAGCGGTTTCTCCGACGCGGAGCGGGCCGACGCGCAACCGGGCCAGGAACAGGTGTAGCCACATGGTCGGACCGTCCGTGCGCGCGATCGACCGCGAACGGCACTACTGCCAGCCGGGGCGTACGAGTCCGGATTCGTAGGCGAGCACCACCAGTTGGGTGCGGTCGCGGGCGCCGAGTTTCGTCAGAATCCGGCTGACGTGCGTGCGCGCGGTGGCCGGACTCAGGAAAAGGCGTTCGCCGATCTCCGCGTTGGTCAGGCCCTCGGCGACCAGCGTCATCACTTCGCGTTCCCGATCGGTGAGTTCGGTCAGGGCGGCGGGCGGCGGCTGTTTGGCATGGGCCGAGAATTCGGCGATCAGGCGGCGGGTGACGCCGGGGGACAGCAGTGCCTCGCCCTCGGCGACCACCCGGACCGCGCGCACGAGATCCGCGGGTTCGGTGTGTTTGACCAGGAAACCGGTCGCCCCGCAACGCATCGCCTCGAAAACGTATTCGTCCAATTCGAAGGTGGTCAGCACAACCACGCGGACCCCCGACAGACGTGGATCCTCGGCGATCAGCTTCGTGGCGGCCAAACCGTCGAGAACCGGCATCCGGATATCCATCAGCACCACATCGGGATCGAGGCTGCGCGTCATCCGGACGGCCTGCTCGCCGTTGTCCGCCTCGCCGACCACCTCGATACCATCCTGCGCGTCGAGCAGCGCGACGAATCCGCCGCGCACCAGCGCCTGATCGTCGGCCACGAGCACCCGAATGCTCATCGCGATTCCCGTCCCGTGGCCATCACGCCTCCCGCGCCGTCGAATCGTCCGGTGCGGGCGTGGACCCGCCGCGGCCGTTCTGCTCCGTCGTCGCCCTGACCCGCACGGGCAGGCGGGCCGCGACCCGGAAGCCGCCGCTCGGTCTCGGGCCAGCCGTGAGTTGACCGCCGAGTGCGTGCGCCCGCTCCCGCATTCCGATGATGCCGTTGCGCCCGCCCGTTGCCGACTTCGATTGTGGCGCGGTGGGTCTGGTGTTGTCGATGGTCAGGTCCACCGATTCGGGCGTGTAGCGCACGGTGACGATGGCGTTGGCGCCCGGCGCGTGCCTGACCACATTGGTGAGCGATTCCTGGATGATGCGGGCCGCGGCCACATCGAGCACACTCGGCAATTTCTCGGGGGTACCGATGACGCGGGTATCGACGTGCACACCGGCCGCGCGGGTGCGCTGCAGCAGTCCGTCGAGATCGTCGATGGTCGGTGTCGGCGCTCGGGGGGCCGGGGCGGGCTTCGATTCGGCCGCCGCGGCCCGGTCGCCGTTGCGGGTGCGCTCGTCCGTGTCGCGTCGTACGCCGAAAAGGTTGCGGGACAGCGTCGTCGAGTGACGGTGCGACTGGGACGATGCCGCGGGGGAGTCCTCCTCCGTCGTGGCGGAGACGGTTCCGGTGCGAATGGTCTGCAGCAGGACGTGTACTTCGGCGAGCGCCTCCTTGCTCGCGGTCTTGATCGCGGCCAGCGCGGTCGCCGCTTGCTGGGGCTTCTTGTCGAACAGTTCAAGGGCCACCGAGGACTGGACATTGATCAGCGAAAGACTGTGTGCCAGAACATCGTGCAGCTCTCGCGCGATGGCGAGCCGCTCCTCGCCCGCCCGGCGCTCTCGTTGCGCCTCCTCATCGCGGCGTGTCGCTTCGGCGCGCTGTGCACGCGCTTGCAGCACCGCCCTGCGCTGCCGGATGCCTTCGGCCGCCGCGACCAGGACGATGAGCCAGGCCATGATGCCGAACTGCTGCCAGGTATCGGTGGGACGTCCGAGCAGACGCGGCAGCGGCCAGACCATCAACAGATATCCCACCGGCACCAACGGGTAAGTCCACCAGCGTGATCCGATGATCGCGGCGGTGAGGAAGGCGATGACGAGGGAGACGAAGATCGGGCCGTATCCGTAGTCGAGCGCCAGGTAGATCCCGGCAGCCGCCAGCGCGATCAGCAGGACCGCGAGCGGCTGACGCCTGCGGAATATCAGCGCTACCGGCCCGGCGAGTAGCAGGATGTAACCGAACCAATCCAGCGCATGGACGTCGTGCTGCCCCAGATTCGCCGCGCGGCCCCCCACCACCTGCACCACCGCGACTGCGAATGCGAGGCCACAGTCCCACACGACCGAGCCACGATTGGGTATGCCTGGCGCTCTCACCCCTGTGAGACTAGTCCGCCTCGCCGGATCTCCCGCCGGTCGTCGGGACATGAGCGCCGCGGCGTCGGGCGGTATAAGCCGCGCCGCGTACCGCGAACGCCGCCGCGCGACGGATGTGCCCGCGCCGCCGCTGGCGGATTCTCGGTACATGACAGATTCCATTGTGGTCACCGAGGGGCTGACCAAGCGATACGGCGACAATGCCGCGGTCGACGGCGTCGCCATGAATGTCGCACCGGGCGAGATCTACGGTTTCCTCGGCCCGAACGGGGCGGGAAAAACCACGACACTGCGCATGCTCGTCGGCCTGATCCGGCCCACCTCGGGTACCGCGACAGTCCTCGGGCGCGCGCCGGGTGATCCGGCGGCGCTGCGGCGTATCGGGGTGCTCATCGAGGGACCGGGATTCTACCCCTACCTCTGCGGGCGCGACAACCTGCGGGTGCTGGCGAGGTATCGCGGGCAGACCGCCGCGCAGGTCGACGCCGCGCTGGATCGCGTCGGTCTCGCCGGTCGCGCCGACGACGCGTTCCGCACCTACTCCCTGGGAATGAAACAGCGACTCGGGGTGGGTGCGGCTCTACTCGGCGACCCCGACCTGCTGATTCTGGACGAACCGACGAACGGTCTCGACCCGGCGGGCATGGCCGAGATGCGCGAACTGATCACCGGCCTCGCCGCCGACGGACATACCGTCCTGCTCTCCAGCCACATGCTCAGCGAGGTGCAGCAGATCTGCGATCGGGTCGGCGTCATCTCCGGCGGCACTCTGCTGACCGAATCCACGGTGGCGCAATTACGCGGCGCGGCCTCGCTGTCGTTGCGGGCCGAACCACTCGAGGTGGCCTTTCGCGCGGTCCGGCAGGTGATCGGGGCACGCGGCGTCCTGCTCACCTCGGGCGGTATCCGGGTCGAGGCGGGGGCGCGGTCCGCGCCGGAGGTAGCGCGGGCGGTGGTCGCCGCGGGGGCCGACCTGCTGGAACTGCGGGTCGACGAAAAGTCGCTGGAGGAAGTGTTCTTCGAAATGACCGGGCTGGAGGCAGTGCGATGAGGGATCTGATGGCAAGTGTGCGTGCGGAATCGCTGCGGCTGCGTCGATGGCCCGCCTTCTGGATCATTCTCGGAACGTGGATTCTGTTGAACCTCACGTTCTCCTATCTGTTCAACTACCTCGCCTACACCTCGGGCGAAACGAGTTCGATGGCCAGAAATATGCCGAAAGAGACACTGCTGCAACAGATGTTGCCCGCCGCGGTGCCGGAAGTCTTCACCCAGGGCATGGCGATGTTCGGCGGTGCGCTGATGCTGATTCTCGGCGCCCTCGTGATCGGAAGCGGATACGGCTGGGGTACATGGAAAACGACACTGACACAGGGGCCGTCGCGGATCGCCGCGAGCGGCGGCGCGGTGGTCGCCCTCGCGGTGGTGGTCGTCGCGCTGGTCTGCACGGCCTTCGTCGCGGATCTCGGGGTCGCCTCGCTGATCGCGGCCGGGCAGTCGCAGTCGCTCCTGCTGCCGGGGATCGCGCGGTCGATCGACGGAATCGTCACGGGCATAGCCATACTCGGCATGTGGACGATGGCAGGCGCCCTCATCGGCGCGATCGCTCGCGGCCCCGCGCTCGCCGTTGGTCTCGGATTGGTCTGGGTGCTCGTCGTGGAGAATCTGCTGCGCGGCGTCGCAGGTATCTGGAGTCCGATCGCGGCGGTGACCGACCATCTGCCCGGCACGGCGGCCGGTTCGCTCGCGGGCGCCATGCGGACGGTGCGGGGTCCGGCGACGCCGGGGGTGCTCGAGATCCTCTCGCGCGAGGAATCGCTGATCGCGCTCGGGGTCTACGCCTGCGTATTCGCGGCGGGGACGCTGTGGCTGATCCGGCGCCGGGATCTGATCTGAGTCACAGGCGGTATCGGATCGGTGCGGGTTACCCGTCCTGAGTAGCGAATTCCAGGTTCGGCGGGGCGGCACGGGTATTGTCCAGTCATGTCCGACCAGCCGATTCGCTTTCCGGATCTATCCGCTCGCCCGCACGAGCTCAAAGTCGAGCGTGTGATGTCAGCCCCGCCGGGATTGCTATACGCGGCACTCACCCAGGGGTTCGATATCTGGTTTGCCGCACCCGGTTCGGTATTGATGAAACCCGCGGTGAACGAGCCGTTCTTCTTCGAGACCGAGCACGCGGGCAACCGTTATCCGCATTACGGCCGTTTCCTTCGCCTGATACCGGAGCGATTGGTCGAACTGACCTGGGTCACCGGCGCCGACGGCACCGAAGGCGCCGAAACCATCGTCACCGTGGAATTCGTGCACCAACCGCGCGGTATCCGACTTCGCTTGCGGCACGCCGGTTTTCCGAACGAAGCGGCGCGCGACCGGCACCTCGTCGCGTGGCCGCTCGTCCTCGAACAGCTCGATCGCCGTACCGGCACCGTGGACTGAACGCGGCGAGTAGGTTCGTCTGCGAACGGATCGAAATCATCTGTGAAAGGACCGTGATGCCAACTCGTACCGCGCGCACCGCTTGGACCGGCGGCCTACAGGATGGCTCGGGCCAGGTCGAACTGGCCAGCTCCGGAGTCGGCAAGTACGACGTGTCGTTCCCGAAGCGTTCCGCCGAGGACGCCGACGGCACCACCAGCCCGGAGGAACTGATCGCGGCGGCGCATTCCTCCTGCTACGCGATGGCGCTGTCGGCGCAGATCGGCAATGCGGGCGGGACGCCCGAGAGCCTGGACGTCAGCGCGGACGTCACCCTCGGCCCGGATCCGGCGGGCGGATTCCGGATCACCGGTATCAAGCTGACCGTTCGCGGCAGGGTCTCCGGCCTGGACGCCGACGGTTTCGCCGCCGCCGCGGCTGCGGCCAAGGCGGGCTGCCCGGTGAGCAAGGCGCTCGCGGGCGTCGACGACATCACCCTCGACGCCGCGCTCGTCTAGCCGTCGTCACCTTCCCGCGCATCCGACCAGTGGTGTGCGGGAAGGTACTCACCCGCGGAAGGCAGTGCCGGTCATGAGACCGACACTGCCTTCGGGTATTCGGTGCGCGGATCACGCCGCGGTAGCGACTTCTCCCCGTACCGGAGTACTGGAACGAGTGCTGAATTCGGTGAGGAACGCGAAGCCGAGACCGAGTGCGGCCCACAGCGTCGCGGTCTGGGCCAGTGAGGCCACCCGGAACTGCCACAGCAGACTGGCGGGGAAATCCGCCTTCACCTCGTCGACGCCGGGCAACAGGATGTAGCCGAGCGCGACGATGACGACGAACGCGACGACCGCAGCGATCAGCCGGAGCGTGTCGAATTTGCCGTGCAGCGATTTGTACACGTAGACCCCGGCGCCGACGGCGACGAGACCGAGCAGAACCGCCGCCACCCACAGCAGGGTGCGGTCGTTGATGGTCTCGGGATCACCGACCGCGGGCGGGTTCGCCGGATATTTGAAGAACGGCACGGCGACGATGGCGAGCCAACCGCCGATACCGAGTCCGATCGCCAGTTTCGGTCCGGACAACGTGGTGAAACGGCGTGCGTGATGTGCCGCCGCCGCGAATATCGCGCCGAAGGCCATCCCGCCGAGACCGAGAGCGAGGAATTGCCCGGCCTGCTGGCCGTCGCGACTCACCAACGGTTCTTCTTCGTCACCATGTGAATGGCCCGCGGGCTGCGCCGCGCCGTCATGTGCCGGTTCCGCCGCGGCCGCCGCTTCCTCGATGGCGATGGCGGCATCGATCTTGGGCTCCCCAACGAAATACCCCACCGTCGCTGCCAGCAGGCCGGCGATCAAACCGGCCAGCAGGCCACGCAACAGCAGGGTTTTCAGTGATCCACCCAGGGGCAGTGCGGTAGACGTGGGTGAAATCAGTGGCACGGAACACCCAGCAGATGGCGTCCATCGTGCATCAGCTCGTGCATGAACATCCCACTACGTGAGATGGCGCCCTGGTCGAAACCGACGAGGTACAGCGTGAGCAGTGCGAGAAGTACGACACCTACTGTGATGAGAACGGTCGCCAGGGATTCGGCGGTCCGGCTCGGTGAATGCGCGATGGCCATTCGAGTCCTCCTAGGGATGCGCGTCCCGTCGAGTTGATGCGATGGTGCCGGTGTCTGGCTCTTCCGGCACCGGGGCTCGATGCGTGGAAAACAGTGGCGCGACCGCTCCGGATTCACACCGGATTACCGCGTCACCATCGCTCTATCCCTCGAACTGTGACACCCGCGGGCACCCCGCGTCAATACACGCGAAGAGTGGTCACCACGCGCGCGGCGCGTCACCCACCATGTCTGATACCCGCGATTCGCCAGCCGATCGCCGGTTTTTCTCAGGAAGCGGGTTTGGCCGCCACGTCGAGAACGACCTCGAATTCGAGCAGCGACGCGCCGGTCGAGACCGGTTTCTGCCCCTCGCCGCCCGCGTGTGCGGTGCGGGCGGGTCCGTCCCGCCACGCCGCGAAGGATTCCTCGGAATCCCACTGGGTGACCACGAAATACCGGTCGTCTCCCGCCACCGGCCGCAGCAGCTGGAAGCCCAGGAATCCGGGCGAACCCTCGACCGCGTGCGCGCGGTGGGCGAACCGCTTCTCCAACTCGGGGCCCGCGCCCTCGGGAACCTCGATCGCATTGATCTTCACAACAGCCATGACCCCGACAATACGGAGACAGTAGTGATCGCGAACACGCGAGGGTGCAGCGAGACAGAGGGGCCGCGAACCCGCCGCGCCGCAGGCGCGGCAAAATATCACAGTGTTGTATGACGAGGGCGGTTCCGGAACACCCATCCTGTTGTTGCACGGGTTGATGGGCAGCGCCCGGACCTGGGCCGATCACCTCGATTGGCTGCGTCCCTACGGCCACGTCTACACCTTCGACGCCGCGGGGCACGGTCGCCCCGCCCCGTCGGAATTGACCACCGAGGCGTTCATCGCCGATCTGGCCGCCGCCACCGCGCCGATCACCGAACCGATGGTGGTGATCGGGCATTCCATGGGCGGACTGCACGGCTGGGTTTTCGCGGCGCACTATCCGGACCGGGTCCGCGCGCTGGTGGTGGAGGATATCGCTCCCGATTTCACGGGCCGTACCGCCGAGGACTGGGCCGAGATGGTGCAGGCGTGGCCGCAGCCGTTTCCCGACGCGGACGCGGTGATCGATTTCTTCGGTCCGGTCGCGGGACGCTATTTCCTGAATTCACTCGAACACGGTCCCGACGGTTATCGGTTGCACGGTTCGGTCTCGACATTCCGCGATATCTCCCAGGAGTGGGGGAGCAGGGATTTCTGGTCGCAGTGGCGCGCGACGCGGGTTCCCGCGCTGTTGATCGAGGGGGAGCACACCATCACCCCGGCCGGGCAGATGCGGCGGATGGCCGAGGTCAGGCCGGGCACCGAATATGTGCTCGTGCCCGCTGCCGGTCATCTGGTGCACGACGATCAGCCGCAGCGGTACCGCGCCGAGGTCGAGCGTTTCCTCGGTGACGTGCTCGCCGATTAGTTCGCGCCGAATTCGGAGCGGGAATTCCGGTCAGGCCGGTCCACTTTCGCCCGCCAACGCGAACAGTCCGTCCGCTGTCTGTTCGATCAGTCCGTCCACCAGGAGCGAATCGAGTGCGCGGTCCCGCTGGCCGGGATCTCTCGTCCACGCCAGATCCAGGCGTACCCGTTCGACCGGTCCGCTGGCGTCGCGCAAGACGTCGAGCAGTCGACCCCTGGCCTGGCGGTCGGTGCCCTCGTACTTCTGAACGCGGCGCACGGTCTCCGAGGCCGGTCGCCCGGCGGCGATCCAGGCGCATTTCGGGAGCGGACAGCGGAGGCAGTCGGGACTGCGCGCGGTGCACACGGTCGCGCCGAGTTCCATCAGGGCGGCGGAGAAGGCGGCGGCGCGGTCGACGGGCATTGGCAGCAGCGCTTCGGTCTCCGGGAGATCGCGCGATGAGGGATTGCCCGCCTCGGCCAGTCCGTGCACCGCCCGCGCCACCACTCGGCGAACATTGGTGTCGACCACGGGGACGCGTTGTCCGTAGGCGAAACAGGCCACCGCGCGTGCCGTGTATGCCCCGATTCCTGGCAGCTCGAGCAGGACGTCGACCTCTGCGGGCACCTCGTCGCCGTATTCGGCGGCGAGCACGCGCGCGCATTCGTGTAATCGCAGCGCGCGGCGTGGATAACCGAGTTTTCCCCAGGCCCGCAGCACCACGGCCTGCGAGGAGGCCGCCATCGCCGACGGCACCGGCCAGCGCGCGACCCACTCCCGCCAGATCGGTTCGACCCGGACGACCGGGGTCTGCTGCAGCATGATCTCGCTCATCAGAATCTGCCAGGCGGTCACGCCCGCCCGTCGCCAGGGGAGATCGCGCGCCGTCGCGGAATACCATCCCAGCAACGCTTCGGCATCGACAGCGCCGGGATCGATCGCACGTCGCGACGAAACGACGCGCCTTGTGACTGGGGCCATCGTCCTCACCGCTCCCGCCGTGCCGCGGCAAGTCGATATTTGCCGACCCGTAACGCAACGGACTCGCTGGTAGCGAAGCCCTTGTGCACAATGGACGGTATGCCTGATTCCAACCCGATCAGCGCCTGGAAATCTCTTCGTGAGGGCAACGAGCGCTTTGTCAATGGCACGCTGCTACATCCTAGCCAAGGCGCCGCCGACCGAGCCAAGCTGGTGAGCGGCCAGTATCCGGCCGCGATTCTGTTCGGCTGCGGCGATTCCAGGGTAGCCGCTGAGCTGATCTTCGACCAGGGCCTCGGCGATATGTTCGTCGTGCGTACCGCGGGCCATGTGGTCGACAGCTCGGTGCTCGGCTCGATCGAGTACGGCGTGCAGGTGCTGAACGTGCCGCTCATCGTCGTGCTCGGACACGACAGCTGCGGCGCGGTGAAGGCCACCATCGATGCGCTCGACGGCGGCGAGGTACCGGGCGGATTCATCCGCAGTATCGTCGAGAAGGTCACCCCGTCCATTCTGATCGGCCGCCGCGAGGGTCTGGAGACCGTCGACGAGATGGAGGCCAGGCACGTGGTGGAAACCAGCAGGCTGCTCATGCAGCGGTCGATGATCATCTCTCAGCGGGTGGCGACCGGGGAATGCGCTATCGCTTGCGTCACCTACAAACTGGTCGACGGCAGAGTGCAGCTCCATCGTGTCGTCGGCAACATCGGCGAGGTGGTCTGAGTCGGCGTTCACCCAGCGTGCGGGCGGTAACCCTATCGGCACGTGGGTGGCTCGCGACCCGACACGCCGAGGTCCTGAGTCGCGTTACCCTGCCGTGCCTTTAACGTTGAGGCGTGCTGGAACCGACTGGACCGCTGCCACCTGAGATCTACTGGCGTCGTCGTGTCTTCGCCATCGGCGCTCTGGTCCTGGCGCTCGCCGTGGTGATCTGGCTGGTGGTGATGGTCGCGCGCGGCGGCAACTCCCCCGGCGATCCGAATGCCGGCGCCGCCGGTTCCACGTCGTCGGTCAAGAAGACCTCGGCGACCACGGAACCGGCCAAGGCGGCGGGCAGCGTCGCGCCGACCGTGACCGCGGTCGCCGCGGGCCAGTGTCCCGATCAGTCGCTCGCGGTGAAGGTGACGGTGGAGCAGCCGACCTACCGGCCCGGCGAGCAGCCGGTTTTCGGCATCGTCATCACGAATATCTCGTCGACGGCGTGTTCTCGCGACGTGGGTTCGGGCCTCCAGCAGATTTCGGTGTACTCGCTGGACGGCCAGCGCAGGCTGTGGTCGAGTACCGACTGCTACCCCGACGGGCAGCCCGATCTGCGGACCCTTAACCGTGGTGAGCAGGCGGCTTTCCAGGTCACCTGGTCCGGATCCACCTCCCAGCCCAACTGCGCGGGTGAACGCGTTCCGGTCCCGGCGGGCGCCTATTCGGTTGTCGCGCAGCTCGGTTCGGTGCGCAGCGCGGCCGAGCCGTTCAACATCGCCTGAGGGGAGGGCCCGTCCGGTCGCGTCGGTCGACCCGTACGGGCTCTGCCCGATCTCGTCGACGGACTGTCGCTCGGACGCGAGCAGGCACCCGCCCCCGGTGTCATTCGCTCGCGCCCCGCGTCTTGCGTAACCCGCTGAGCCGGATCGCCGACCGCAGATCGGCCACCTCGTGAATTCTCATCCCCCCGCCCTTCGGACCATCCGAACCCGGTGGCACCACCGCGTTCGTGAAGCCGAGGCGTTCGGCCTCGGCCAGCCTGCGCGTCAACCCCGTGACCTTGCGTACCTCACCGGCCAATCCGACCTCGCCGAGGACGATCCACCCCGCCGGTAGCGCTATATCGGATTCCGAACTCGCGATGGCGAGTGCGATGGCCAGATCGGCGGCCGGTTCGACGAGGCGCATGCCGCCGACCGTCGCGGCGTAGACGTCGTGTTTGCCGAGGAATACACGGCCCCGGCTCTGCAGGACGGCCAGCACCATCGCGACCCGGTTGTAGTCGAGACCGCTGACCGCCCGCCGCGGCGAGGGGATCTCGGTTCGCACCGTGAGGCCTTGGACCTCGCCGACCAGCGGACGTTTACCGTCCATCGCCACCGTGACCGCGGTACCCGGCACCGAATCGGTCCTGTGGTGCAGGAACAGGCCCGACGGATCGTCGACTCCGGCGATGCCGTCCTCGTGCAATTCGAAACAGCCGACCTCGTCGGCGCTGCCGAAGCGATTCTTGATGCCGCGCACCATGCGCAGCGTGGAATTCTTGTCGCCCTCGAATTGGAGCACCACATCCACCAGGTGCTCGAGCGTGCGTGGGCCCGCGACATTGCCGTCCTTGGTGACATGCCCCACCAGCAGCACCGCGATCCCGCTGGCCTTGGCGAGCGAGGTCAGCGCCGCGGTCACCGCCCGCACCTGGGTGACGCCGCCGGTGACGCCGTCCACCTCGGGGGCGAGGATGGTCTGCACCGAATCGACGACGAGCAGGGTCGGGCGCACCTGCTCGACATGCCCGAGCAGAATCGACAGATCGGATTCCGCGGCCAGGTACACCCGCTCGTGTATCGCGCCGGTGCGGTCGGCCCGCAGCCGGACCTGTCCCGCCGATTCCTCGGCGGTGACATACAGCGATTTCTCGTCGCGCTGGGCGGCCCAGCGGTAGGCGACCTCGAGCAACAGGGTCGATTTGCCGACTCCGGGCTCGCCGGAGAGCAGTACCACCGAACCGGGGACGACGCCACCGCCGAGTACCCGGTCCAACTCCGAGACTCCGGTGGAGCGCGCCCTGGTCACCTGTGAATCGATGGTGGAAATGGGCGCTGCCGCGGTACTCGGCAGCATGGCGCGGCGCGCGGGCACGCCCGCTGGGGTCGCGGCGACGGCCACCTCGTCCACGGAGCCCCACGCGCCACATCCGGGGCATTTACCGACCCATTTGGCTACCTCGTGCGTGCAGGCGGAACACCGGAAGATCGGCTTGGTCTTGGCCACACGCGCACCTTACGTATCGAGTCCGACACCGGCTCGTCCCGACGACCGGCTCCATCGATGACGAAGGCTGCCGCACCGGTGGTGGGGCAGCCTCGATTCGCCTGTGTGCGGGCGGGTGGTTCAGTGACCGCCCGAAGATCCGTGTCCGCCCTCGGCCGCCGGGCCCGACTTATCGGACTGATGCCGAGCGGTATCGGTGCCAGCGTCGACCGGAACCTCGATCTTCACCGGCCCGTTGTTCTCGAAATTGAACACAACGCTGTAGGTGAGGCCGGGGATGATATCCCTGGTCAGGCCGGTGATCTCGATCTGCGCCGTGGCAGCCTCGGGATTGGTGGTGGCGGCCTTGTCGCCCGAGGGCGCGGCGGCGTGCGAATCGCTCGCGCTCGCCTCGGTCTTCTTGGGTGCCGCGATGACGTTCTGCTGCGGGGCGATCACGATGGCGGACTGACCGGAGGCCGGGGTGATCTTCACCGCGCCGAGGTCGGTGGTGACGCTGACGAGTTTGTCGTCCTTGGTCGCGCTGTTGTTGATGATGGACAGCGCGAGCAGGGCGCTGCCGCCCTTGAGGTTGGTGTACCCCGTGCCGGGGTAGACGATGTGCGCGTTGCGCAGCGAGATCTGCTCGGCGTCCACGCTGCTGCCGTTGACGGCGGCGACCTGATTCGCGGTCTGCGCGATCTTGCCTGCGCTACAGCCTGAGATCGCGATCGCCGCGCCCGCGGCGAGTGCGGCAACCGTCACCATGCGACGTCGCGTCCGCGCCCCCGAAGAGGCGGTCACAGCATTCAAGGCAGTCACGGGTTGTCCTCCATGTCGACCGGGCTCACTCCGCTACAGAGAGTAGTAACTAGGCAGCGTAGTAGTCCCCGTCGAGTCCGATCGCACCGGCTGTGCTTTCAGCCCGCGTCGGGCCGCGATTCCGAGTCGGCGGAACTTTCGGACACGCGCGGGCGAAAAAATCGGTGAAAGCGACTTCTGATCTTGCTTCGCATCCTTTGCATAACGGTTTCCGCGACCGCGGACAGTGATTGCGAGGACGCTGCTGGGTAAATCGCGGCGGTCGGGGCGGGGACAACGCCGCTAGATAACCCGTTCTGCCACAAGGTAATGCACACCCCGCCGGTTCTGTCAACCCCGCCGGTTGCCTCGTTGTGGCCCTGACCTGCGCCGTTGATCGCGCCGTTACCGAGTCGCATGTTAAACTGTGAACATCGAAAGGGGCACGGGACACATGATTTTTAAGGTCGGAGACACCGTCGTTTACCCCCACCACGGAGCGGCGCTGATCGAAGCAATCGAGACTCGCACCATCAAGGGTGAGCAAAAAGAGTATCTGGTCCTGAAGGTCGCTCAAGGCGATCTTACTGTTCGGGTTCCCGCGGAGAACGCCGAATACGTCGGCGTCCGTGATGTCGTCGGCCAGGAGGGTCTCGATCGAGTCTTCCAGGTGCTGCGGGCGCCGCACACCGAGGAGCCGACCAACTGGTCGCGCCGCTACAAGGCCAACCTGGAGAAGCTCGCCTCCGGCGATGTGAACAAGGTGGCCGAGGTCGTTCGCGACCTGTGGCGTCGTGAGCAGGACCGCGGACTATCCGCGGGTGAGAAGCGGATGCTGGCCAAGGCGCGTCAGATCCTCGTCGGCGAACTCGCGCTCGCCGAGGGAACCGATGACGGCAAGGCCGAGACCCTGCTCGACGAGGTCCTCGCAGCGGCTTCCTGAACGTGAACAACACTGACAACGACGGATCTGTCGTTGCCTTGGTACCTGCCGCCGGTCGCGGCGTCCGTCTGGGTGCGAATGCGCCCAAGGCGTTCGTCGAGGTCGGCGGCACACCTATGGTCCGGCTGACCGTGGACGGCCTGATCGCCTCCGGGGCGGTCGACCGGATCATCGTCATGGTTCCGCCGGAATCGGTCGAGAGCACAGTCGCCCTGCTGTCGCTCTCGGCTGTCGTCGGCTCGTCCATGCCCCGCTCGTCCGAGCCGGGCATGGTTCATGTCGTGGTCGGCGGAGCCGAACGCACCGATTCGGTGCGCGCTGGCATCGCCGCCGCGCCCGAGGCTTCCTACTTCCTGGTGCACGACGCCGCTCGCGCGCTGACCCCGCCCCGGCTGATCGCCGAGGTCGCGGCCGAGTTGCGCGCGGGTCATCCGGCGGTCGTTCCCGCGCTGCCGGTGGTCGACACCATCAAATCCGTCGACGCGCTCGGCGCCGTGACCGGTACGCCGAACCGGGCCGCGCTGCGCGCCATCCAAACCCCCCAGGGCTTCGAGGCCGATTTGCTGCGCACCGCGTACGCGGCCGATGTGCGGGCCACCGACGACGCGGGTCTTGTCGAACTCCTCGGCGCGCCGGTACACACCATCGACGGCGACCCACTGGCTTTCAAGATCACCACCCGGCTCGATCTGATGCTCGCCGAGACGATGCTCGCTCGTCTCGCCGCCGAGCGTCCGGAAATCGCGCGGACGCCATGACCATGCGCGTGGGAATCGGCAGCGATGTCCATCCGATCGAACCCGGCCGCCGATGTTGGATGGCAGGCCTGTTGTTCGAGGATGCCGACGGTTGCTCCGGACATTCCGATGGTGACGTGGCCGCGCACGCCCTGTGCGACGCGTTGCTCTCCGCCGCCGGACTCGGAGATGTCGGCGCGGTCTTCGGGGTGGGTCGTCCGGAGTGGGAGAACGTATCCGGTGCGACCATGCTCGAAGAGGTGCGTAGGCTCCTCGGCGAGGCCGGTTTCGATGTTGTCAATGCCGCGGTACAGGTAATCGGCAACCGCCCCAAGATCGGACCGCGTCGCGCGGAGGCCCAGGACGTCCTCGGCGCACTGCTCGGCGCGCCGGTGTCGGTCTCCGGTACAACGACCGACGGCCTCGGTCTCACCGGCCGGGGCGAGGGCATCGCCGCTATCGCCACGGCTTTGCTGCGACAACGCGTATAGCACCCTGGTTCGGCAGACCTGAGCCGGGGCAAGAACGCCCAGCTACACCGACTAGGATCGACTGCCGTGACTCTGCGCCTCTTTGACACCGAAACGCGGACCCAGCGCGAATTCGCGCCGCTGGTCCCCGGCCGCGCCTCGGTGTACCTGTGTGGCGCAACCGTTCAGGGTGAACCGCATATCGGCCATGTGCGCAGCGGCGTCGCTTTCGATGTGCTGCGGCGGTGGTTGCAGGCGCACGATTACGACGTCTGGTTCATCCGCAATGTCACCGATATCGAAGACAAGATCCTGACCAAGGCCGCCGAGGCGGGCAGGCCGTGGTGGGAGTGGGCCGCGACCTACGAGCGCGCCTTCGACCGGGCCTATCACCTGCTCGGTGTGCAGCCGCCGTCCGCCGAGCCGCGGGCCACCGGGCACATCACGCAGATGATCGATCTGATGTACCGGCTGATCGATCGCGGGCATGCCTACGCCTCCGAGGGCAATGTCTACTTCGACGTGGTGAGCTTCCCGGATTACGGCAAGCTGTCGGGCCACCGGCTCGACGATGTGCACCAGGGGGAGAGCGCCGGCGCCGGTAAACGCGACGCGCGTGACTTCACGCTGTGGAAGGCCGCCAAGCCGGGCGAGCCGAGCTGGCCGTCGCCGTGGGGGCCTGGACGTCCAGGATGGCATCTGGAATGCTCGGCGATGGCCGAGTACTACCTCGGCCCCGAATTCGATATCCATTGCGGCGGAATGGATCTGATCTTCCCGCACCACGAGAACGAGGTGGCCCAGTCCAAGGCGGCCGGCGACGGTTTCGCGCGCTACTGGCTGCACAACGGCTGGGTGACCATGGGCGGGGAGAAGATGTCGAAATCGCTCGGCAATGTGCTCTCCGTGCCGAATGTGCTGAAAAAGGTTCGCGCCGTTGAACTCCGGTTCTATCTGGGCAGCGCGAACTATCGCTCGATGCTCGAGTATTCGGATAAGGCCCTGCACGACGCGGCGGCCTCCTATCAGCGCATCGAATCCTTCCTGCACCGGGTGGCCGATCGCGGCGGGGAGATTCCGGTCGGCAAATGGACCGATGCCTTCGCCGAAGCCATGGACGATGATCTGGCGGTGCCGCGCGCGCTCGCCGAGGTGCACCGGGTGGTGCACGAGGGCAACAAGGCGCTGGAATCGGGTTCGGTCGATGCGGCGCGTGAGCTGGCAGGCCAGGTCAGGGGCATGCTGGCGATTCTCGGCGTGTGCCCGTTCGATCCGCACTGGTACACCGCGAAGGACGACTCGGTCGCCCTCGATGCCCTCGATGTCCTGGTGCGCGCCGAACTCGACCGCCGCCAGCAGGCGCGTGCGGACAAGGATTGGGCGAGCGCCGATGCGGCGCGGGACCGGTTGCAGACCGCCGGTATCGAAGTGACCGATACATCCAACGGACCGGAATGGTCGCTTGTCGATCCCCGGGACGCCCGATGAGCCGCGACGTGCTCACCGGGCCGAAGGGGTGCGGGCGCTCCCGCACGACACCGCGCGGAAAGGCGTACTGATGGCAGGGAATTCGCAGCGACGAGGTGCGGTCCGCAAGGGCAGCACCAAGAAAGGTGCTGTCGTCGGCTCCGGCGGTAAGCGCAGGCGCGGTCTCGAAGGCCGCGGCGCGACCCCGCCCGCCGAGGCGCGCACCAAACATCCCGCGGCCAAACGCGCTGCGGCGAAGGCGAAGGCGGCGGCGAACCAGCCGGGCAAACGTGGCGGCTCCCAGGGGCGTCCGGCCGGTCGCAAGAACGATGACGGGCCCGAGTTGGTACTCGGTCGCAACCCGGTCGTCGAATGTCTGCGGGCCGGGGTGCCCGCGACGGCGCTGTACGTCGCCGTCGGCACCGAGAACGACGATCGGCTGACCGAGAGTGTGAAACTCGCGGCCGATACGGGCATCTCCATTCTCGAGGTGCCCCGCACCGATCTGGATCGGTTGAGCGCCAACGGAATGCACCAGGGCGTCGCGCTCCAGGTGCCGCCGTACCGTTACTCGCATCCGGACGACCTGCTCGACCGTGTCCGCGGCACCGCGGAACCGGCCCTGCTGGTCGCGCTGGACAATATCTCCGACCCACGCAATCTCGGCGCGGTCATCCGTTCGGTCGCGGCCTTCGGCGGCCATGGCGTGCTCATCCCGTCGCGCCGCAGCGCCAGCGTCACCGCGGTGGCCTGGCGGACCAGCGCGGGCGCCGCGGCCAGGCTGCCGGTCGCCCGCGCCACCAATCTGACTCGCACGCTGAAGGATTGGGCGAATCAGGGCTATCAGATCATCGGTCTGGACGCGGGCGGCGACACCACGCTCGATGATTTCGACGGCCGCGAGCCGACCGTGATCGTCGTCGGTTCGGAAGGTAAGGGCCTGTCCCGTCTGGTTCGCGAGACCTGCGATTCCATCTTGAGTATTCCGATGGCCGGACCGGTCGAGTCGCTGAACGCTTCCGTCGCCGCGGGCGTGGTGCTGGCCGAGGTTGCCCGCCAACGCCGTTCGGCCTGATCGCCGCCTGGATTCTCGTCCGGCCGCCCGCATAGCGCGGTCGGCTGGACGGGCCTTGTCGCCGAATGGGCCCCGTGGGGTGGCCGAATGGGCCGCCGAACACGCTGCGCCGCAGCCGCTGCCAAAAACCCCCTGCCCCCCGTAGAATTCGGTGAGTGGTGATACCGAACCAGCCCATCGGGCAGCCCGTCGAGCATCCCAATGCGCAGGCCGTGTTGTTCATCGGCGCCGCCAGCGTCCTGTGCTGCGGAGCGCTCGGGCCGGTGGCGTGGGCGCTGGGCAGGCGCGCACTCGACCAGATCGAGGAATCCGGCGGCGCCTACGGTGGCCGGGCTCAGGTGCTGGTGGGATACGTCCTCGGTGTCGTCGGCACCATTCTGATGATCATCTTCGCGATACTGTTCGTTCTGATCGTGTTGGGCGGCAACGCTTGAGGTAGCACCGCGGTCGAGCCGGCCCCGGTCAGTCCAGTACCGGTCGTTCGGCGACGGCTTTGTCCCAGGCGGGCCATTCGGCGCTGATACTGCCGGTCCAATGGGGCTGTCTGCGATCGCGGAACGCCGCCATGGCCTCGTTACCGTCGACGCTGTGCGCGGCGTGCGCGTTGAGGTCGGTTTCGAGCTGTCCGACCATGGTCGGGCTCATCCGCAGACCTTCCCATAGCAGTCGCTTGGACAGCGCCACCGGCAGCGGCGCCGACCCGTTCGCCAGGTCGTGTGCCACCGACAGCGCGGTCGGCAGCACTTCGGCGGCGTTGAGGCAGCTGTTGGCCAGGCCCATCGCCTTGGCCTCCTCGCCGTCGAAGGTGCGCCCGGTCAGCATGATGTCGGCGGCATTGGCCATGCCGACCAGCCGGGGCAGCGTCCAGTGCGCGTATCCGTCGGCCACCACGCCGCGGCGGACCTGGGTGAGGCCGTAGACCGCGTCGCGGGCCACGTAACGCAGATCGCATTGCAGGGCGAACGCGAGGCCGATCCCGACCGCGTGGCCGTTGACGGCGGCGATCACCGGTTTGCGGACCTGCCAGGGGGCCGGGTCGATGGTGGCGCTGACTTCCCCGACCCGGTGCGACAGGTCCGCGCCCGCGCAGAAAGCGGGCGGTGTTCCCGTGATGACGACGACGCGGATCGCGTCCTCGGCATCGCATCGTCGCAGCGCCGCGCTCAGTTCGGCAGCCATCGCCGGGGTGAACGCGTTCTGCTGCGCGGGACGATTCAGCGTGAGCACGGCGATGCCCGCGGAGACATCGACGAGCAGTTCCGAATTCATGCCAGCATGGTAGTCGTAGCGATTCGAGTCGTCTGTGGCTCTACCGGATCCGGACGTCGCCGTCCGTATCGATCACCGCAGGACCTGGCGGCCGATAGCGTACTTGTGCACCTCGGTCGGGCCGTCGTAGAGCCGGAAGGCGCGCATATCGCGGAAGATCATCTCCACGACCGTCTCGTCGCTGATTCCGATGCCGCCGAGTACCTGGACGCAGCGGTCGGCGACTTTGAACAGTTCCTCGGAGACGAACGATTTCGCGATGGAACTCTCGTGCCTGGCCTTCTCGCCCTGGTCCATCAGCCAGCAGGCGTGCCAAATGGTCAGTCGGCACTGGTGCAAGGCGATCTCGTTATCGGCGAGCATGAACGACACACCCTCGTGCTCGCCGATCGGCTTGCCGAAGGCGGTGCGGGTCTTGGCGTAGTCGACGGCGATGCTCTGCACGCGTTCGGCCGCGCCCAGCCAGCGCATGCAGTGGGTCAGCCGCGCCGGAGCCAGCCGCAACTGGGCGTAGCGCAGTGCCTGGCCGCTTTCGCCGAGCAGCGCCTCCTTGGGCAGCACGAGGTTCTCGAAACGCACCACGCCGTGACCGCCGACGTAGTTGCGGTCCATGGTGTTCATGGTGCGTTCGATGACGATGCCGGGCTGTTCGCCATCGGTCAGGAACAGCGTCGGGCCGTCGGGGACGTGCGGGTTCGGCGCGACACGGGCCATGATGATCCAGGTCTTGGCGCCGTTCGCACCCGTGATGAGCCATTTGCGCCCGTTGATGGTGAAATTCTCACCGTCGAAGACGGCCTCGGTGGCGAGCTGGTTCGGATCGGAGCCAGCGCCGTCGGGTTCGGTCATCGCGAAGACGGTGCGCTGGTAGCCGTTGATGGCGGGCATCAGGTGCCGTTCGACCTGGTCCGGGTTGGCGATCTTGGACAGCAGGTACATATTGCCCTCGTCCGGGGCGGCGCAGTTCATGGCCACCGGGCCGAGGGTGGACCATCCGGCGGCCTCGTAGATGACCGCCTGTTCGACATGGGTCAGTCCGCGCCCGCCCAGTCCCTCCGGAGCCTGCACGGTCAGCAGTTTCTCGGCCCGCGCCAATTCCACCAGTTCCTGGCGGAGTTCGTCGTTGGGGCCGTGCGAGGTCAGCCGCGGGTCGCGCTCGAACGGGATGATCTTGTCGGCGACGAACTGCCGCACGCGGTCGCGTTCGGCGGCGAGGTCGGCGGGAATCGTGAAATCGATCATCGGTGATCACCATTCGGTCGGCGGTGTTTGCCGTCGAGCATACGAAACCGGGACGTTATGACTGAAGGCGGCTGCCATCAATGACCGGCGCCTCCTGTCCGGACCCGCACGCCCTTCGAGCTGGGCGGGAGTTCAACCGAAGCGACCGTCGGCGCTTGTCTGCGATTGATGTCGCGCGCACGATAACTTTGTTGGCCACACAAAATACTTCCTGGTTGAGCCGCATTCGTGGAGGAACGATGGCGACGGTGTACGTCGACAACGCCGGTGTGCGGCTGCACGCCCGCGACAATCAGCGTGACGGTTCGGGCGTGCCGGTGCTGGTCGTGCCAGGCACCGGCGAGGAGGCCGACGAGTATGCCTGGCAGCTCGACGCGCTGGGCGACCGGCGTGTCGTCATTGTCGACGTGCGCGGGCGTGGCCGCAGTGACGCACCAGCCAGCGGGTACACCTGGCAACACCACTACAACGATGTGCTCGCGGTGATGGCCGAGTGCGGGTTGCGGCGGCCGATCATGATCGGCTATTCGCGGGGCTGTCCTTACGCGATCGGTGCCGCGCTGCACGCGCGTGAACAGGTGTCCGGGCTGGTGATCAACGATTATCAGGCCCGCCACGTCGGCCTGCCCTCGGCGGCGGTCGCGCCACTGTGCCGGATGAGGATCCACGGCCGCACACTCGCCGAACGCATGCCGTTGCACGCGATCGAAGCCCTTGTCGAGGAGAGTGAGGAGGTGTCGCTGTGGGAGCGCCTGCATGAGCTCGCCTGCCCGATGTTGGTCATCCGCGGTGGCCGGTCGGGTTCGGTCGTCGATGATGCGGCCGCCGTCCGCTATCGCGCCGCCGGCGTCGAAGTCGTGACGCTACCCGAGCGCGGTCACGGCCTGTGGAGCCATGACATTCCCTCCTACCTCGCGGTATTGACACCGTTCCTCGCCGCCGTCGACCGGGGCGGGCAGTGACCATACCGCTCACACTGTGAGCGGCCCGCTCAGCGCACGCCTACCGTCCGACGCCGCCGGGCGCCGACGACGCGGCAGATCAGGTAGATCAGGAACGACAGCGTGGTGACGAAGGTCGATACCGGCACCCCCGGCGCGAGCGACAGCAGAATTCCGCCGACGGCGGCGATTTCGGCGAAGACCACCGCCAGCACCGTCGCGCGCACCGGATTCGCGGTGAGCTGGGCAGCGGCGGCGGCTGGGGTGATCAGCAGCGCGAGAACGAGCAGCGCGCCGACGATCTGCACACCGAAGGCGGCGGTGATGCCGAGCATCACCGCGAAAACGATCGACAGCGCGCGCACGGGAACACCCCGTGCCACCGCGACTTCCGGGTCGGTACTGGCGAAAAGCAGCGGGCGGTAGACGAAGGCGAGCACCGCGAGCACCGCGACGGTGCAGGTGGTCAGCAGCGCGAGTCCGCTGTAGCCGACGCTGACGACCTGACCTGTCAGCAGCGAGAATTTCGATCCGGCGCGTTCGGGCCCGAGCCACAGGAACAGCACGGACAGGCCGAGGCCGAAGGACAGCACCACCGCGATCACCGAATCGCGTTCCCTCGCTTTGGTTCCCAGGGCGCCGAACAGGACCGCCGCGATCACCGACCCGACGATCGCGCCGAGCCCGACGCCGACACCGGCGAGCAGCGCGGCGGCAGCGCCGGTCAGCGACAGTTCGCTGGTGCCGTGCACCGCGAACGACATCTGCCTGCTGATGATGAGCGGCCCGATCGCGCCCGACAGCAGTCCGAGCAGCGCCGCGGCGAGCACCGCCTGCTGGACGAAGTCATAGGACAGCAGGTCGGCGGTGGTGCCGATATCGAACATCTTCGACAAGACGCCCGAGAGTTTGTCGATCACGCGCCCACCCGTCTCGGATCGGGATCGGCGTGGCAGTGTTGCGCGCCCGCCGCGCCGAGCGCGTCCATGGTGTCGCCGGTGCCGACGACGACGAGCCGCCCGCGTACCCGCAACACGTCCACCTCTGTCCCGTACAGCTCGGAGAGCACCTCGGAGGTCATCACCTCGTCCGGTCGCCCGATCCGGAACCTGCCATCGACGAGGTATAACACCCGATCCACCAGGGGCAGAATCGGATTGATCTCGTGGGTGACGAAAAGGACCGCGGTGCCGTGGGCGCGTCGGCGCTGATCGATGAGTTCGGAGACCAGCCGTTGATTGGCCAGGTCCAGGCTCAGCAGCGGCTCATCGCACAGCAGCACCTTGGGATCGCCGACCAATGCCTGCGCGACCCGCAGCCGCTGCTGCTCGCCGCCCGACAGGGATTCCAGCGCGTGGTGGGCGAAGGACTCGGCGCCGACGTCGGCGATGGCGGCGGCCACCTTGCGTCTGCGTGCGGCGCGCCCGCGCAGCCCCAGACCCCAGCGGTGCCCGTCGACGCCGAGACCGACGAGGTCGACGCCGCGTAGTTGTACACCCGCATCGATCGTCTTCTGTTGCGGCACATATCCGATATCGTGATTGCCCGCGCGCGCCGGCGCGCCGGCGATGAAGGCGCTTCCCGAGCTGAGCGCGAGCCGCCCGAGCAGCACCTTCATCAGCGAGGTCTTACCCGATCCGTTGGGGCCGAGGACGGCGATGAATTCGCCGGGCGCGACCTCGAGGTCCAGGTCGTGCCAGAGGGTGCGGTCGCCGAAGCTGAGGCGGGCGGCTTCGAGGCGGACCGCGGCGTCACCGTCGGCGCCCGTCGTCCGTCGCCGCACCCGCTCGGTGTGTTCGGTCAGCATGGTTGCCTTGCTCATCGCGCGCTCACCCCGAGTGCGGAGGCGAGTGCCTCGGCGTTGTTGATCTGCCACTGAATGTAATCCACGCCGTCTGGCAGGGTTTCGGTCACCTCGACCACGGCCACACCGTTCGCCCTGGCGATATCGCGCAGGTCACGGGTGATCTTGTCCTGGGTCTGCACGTTGTAGACGAGGGCGCGCACCTGTTTGCCGGTCAGCAGGTCGCGGGTGGCGGCGACAGCCGCGGGCGCGGGGTCGGTCTCCTGCTCGATCGCTTCCTGGAATTCGGCCGGGGTACGGTCCGCGAAGCCCGCCGCGAGCAGCAGGTAGTGCGCCAGCGGTTCGGTTTGCAGCACCGGGGTGCCGGGGTGTTCGGCGGCGATCTTGCCCGTGATCGCGGAGATCCCGGTCAGCCGGGCGGTGAAACCCGCCGCGCGTTCGGCGTATCCGGCGGCGTGTTCGGCATCGATCTCGCCGAGTGCCACGGCGATCCGGTCGGCGACGGTGGCAACGGTGGCGACGTCGTACCAGACGTGCTCGTTCTCGTCGGAGGCGTCGGCACGCGATTCGAAGGCGTCGACGGTGCGCTTATCCCTGCCTTGAATCGCCTTGTCGATGAACTCGTCATAACCGCCGCCGTTGTAGACGATCAGCTCGGCGTCGCTGATCTTCGCCGACTCCACCGCGGAGGTCTCGTGCGAATGGGGATCGGCGGACGGGTCGGAGATGATCGAGGTCACCTCGGCATCTGATCCGGCGATCGCCGCCGCGACGGCTCCCCACACGTTGGTCGAGGCGACGACCTCGGGTTTACCGGAGTCCTCCGAGCCGCCGCACGCGGTCGACATCGCCGCGGTCGCCACCCCCATGGCGAGGCATGCGAACTTCAGGGCGAATCGACTCTTCACGCTGAGGACTCCTGGTGCGGTGGATCTGCGGAGCGTTCCGGACGGGGACAAGGGCTGATCCCCGCGGTCCGGAGTGCTCTAGATCATAATGGAAATCGTTACCGTTTAACTTTAACAGGGCACCGCAACCCGAGAACCGCCCACCCGCCGCCCAAACCCTGCCCACCCGGCGTCCGACGCCGCGAATTCGCGCGTCAGCCCGCTGAACGCTGAACGCCGCGTCCGATGACAAGGTGACCGGACGCGGCGTTCGATGACGGATTCGGATCAGACGAGCGCCTCGGCGGGTTGGCCGAGAAGTTGCGCGCAACGCAGCAGGCCGAGGTGGCTGTATGCCTGGGGATGGTTACCGAGCGACCGTTCGGCGACCGGGTCGTACTCCTCGCTGAGCAGTCCGGTCGGTCCCGCGACATCCACCAGCTGGGCGAACAGCGCCTCGGCGTCCGAGCGCCTGCCGATCAGCAGATACGCCTCCACCAGCCAGGCCGCGCACAGATGGAATCCGCCCTCGCCGCCTGGCAGGCCGTCGTCGTGGTGGTACCGGTAGACCGTCGAACCACTGCGCAGCTCGGCCTCGGTGGCGACGACGGTCGCGGCGAAACGCGGATCGGACGGATCGATCAGTCCGCTCAGCCCGATATGCAGGGTGGCCGCGTCCAGGTCGGTGCCGTCGTAGGCGGCGGTGTAGGACTGCACCTCGTCGTTCCAGCCCTTGGTCTTGACCTCGTCGGCGATGGTGTCGCGAAGCACCACCCAGGCCGGATCGATCTCGCGATCGAATTTCTGCGCCAGCGTGAGCGCGCGGTCGACCGTGAGCCAGCCCATCACCTTCGAGTACACGTGATGACGCGGGTTCCCGCGGATCTCCCAGATGCCGTGGTCGGGCTCGGTCCAGCGCCGCTGGACCGCGGAAACCATGGCGCGCACCAGTTCCCAGTCGGCGTCGGGCAATACCTGCGCCGCTTCGGTGACGCCCTTGTGCTCGCGGGCGTGGGCCAGCGAGGCGATGAGATCGACGATCGGACCGAAGACGTCGAGCTGCACCTGCATATTCGCGGCGTTGCCGACGCGCACCGGCCGCGAACCCGCGTAACCGGGCAGCTGATCGATGACGGCCTCGGGGGGCAGCGTCTCGCCGTACAGCGTGTACAGCGGGTGCAGCCGCTCCGGACCGGGCAGCGTTTCCAGCACCTGGTGCACCCAGCCGAGGAAGGCGTCGGCCTCGGCGAGCGATCCGAGCGAAACCAGCGCCTGCGCGGTGAGCGAGGCGTCACGCAGCCAGCAGTAGCGGTAATCCCAGTTGCGCACGCCGCCGATGTCCTCGGGCAGCGAGGTGGTCGCCGCGGCCAGGATCGATCCGGATGGCTGGTGCACGAGACCCCGCAGGGTCAGCGCTGAACGCTTCATGAGATCGGGCTTGAGCGAAGGCAATTCGAGTCCGGCGGCCCAGGATGCCCAGTAGCTCTCCGCTTCTCGGCGACGTTCCAGTTCACTATTCGTGGCTGGCGCGAGATCCTCTGTGCCGCAGCGCAATTCCAGTACGATCGAACCCTTCGACGGATCGACGACGGCACGCGCGACCGCGTGGGTGCCGTCGGTCTCGATCTCCCATTCGACGCCGGGGGAGCGCAGCACCATCGGATCGTTGGTGCCGAGCACCCGCAGTCCGGTCTGTTCGCGCTCGATGGTCACCGGCACCTGGCCGAATTCCGGCCGGGGCGCGAAGGTGACGACGGCCTTGGCGTCGCCGCTGATGACCCTGGTCAGGTCGGTTCGGTTCGAGGCCACGTCATGCGGCAGGTAGTCGATGACCCCCAAACTCGCCCAACGGGTTTCGACGGTCATGGTGCCGTCGACATAGCGCTGGGACAGCGGCAGGCCCGGCCGCTCCGGCGCGATGGTGAAATGCCCGGCCTGTGGACCGCCGAGCAGATGCGCGAAGACCGCGGCCGAATCGGGTTCGGGATGGCAGAACCAGGTGACCGTCGCGTCGGGGGTGAGCAGCGCCACCGAACGCGGGCTCGACAGCATGGTCAGCCGTTCGATGCGGGGCGCGCTCGCGCCCGCCAGCCAGGTGCGCCGTTCTTCCAGCAGGTAGGCCAGCGCCCACGACACCGCTTCGGTGCTGTCCACCCGGAATTTCGCGAGGCTGTCACCCGCGCCGACCTTGATGCCGAGATCGGGGCCGGAAAGTACACGGAACGCCTTTTCGTCGGTGACGTCGTCGCCGAAGAACACCGCAGCGGTCGCACCCTCCTGATGCCGGATGGTGTCGAGCGCGGTGCCCTTATCGGTCGGGATGACCGCCAGTTCGATGACCGCCTTACCCTCGGTCACCTGGACACCGACCCAGCAGGCCGGACCCTGGCGGGCGGATTTCACCGCGCGTAGTCCGATCTCGGGACTGGCGTTGCGCACATGCAGCGCGATGCTGGCCGGTTTGATCTCCACCGCGACGCCGGGATTCGCCTCGGCGATCTGCGTCAGCGCGGTCTGCACCTCCTGCAGAAGGTGTTTGGCGTCGTTATCGATCGCGTGTACGAAGCCGACGTCGAATTCGGAGCCGTGGCTACCGATCAGTTGTACTTCCACCGGGAGACGGGAAAGTGCGGCGAGATCCCGCAACGCGCGGCCGGAGATCACGGCGGCGGTGGTTCCGGTGAGACCGGCGAGGGCGCGTAACGCGCTCACCGATTCCCGGTGGGGATACGCCTTGGTCGGGTCGGACACGATGGGCGCTAATGTCCCATCGTAATCCGATGCGACCAAGAGCCGTGGCTCGCGCGCGACCGTCGACAATGCACGGCGAAGTTCCTTTGGCAGATCCTGTGCGCTCACGCATCCAACCTAGTGATCGGAGGAGTTTTATTTCTGGGCGGGCAGAACAATACTGTGTTGAATTCATCGCACCGCAGCGCGCCGGTTCGCGTGCGCACGAATACGCTCGCCCGAACCGGGTTCGCCCAGTTAACATGCAGGTAACCGGCCGGTAACCTTTCGGCGCACCGGAGCTCCTCGTGTCGCGAGACGATCACAGGTGTGCTCGCCGAGGCGCGGTGACGCCTCGGCTCAGGTGCCGGGGGTGAGTCGCTTTGCCGTACATCAAGGTTCGGTGCCGGTTCGGCGACCGCGGGCAAGCGCGGCATATATACAACGGTAGCCCGGTCGGCGCGCGGATGTGCGTCGGCCGGGCTACCTGATCGGCGATGATGTGCCCGCGAAAGCCTTCAGCTATTTCAGGGCGCTGTCGCCGAGGAGCAGATCCACGGTCAGTTCCAGGCGGTCGGTCACGTCCGTGGCCGATGCGCGGCGAGTGAGCCATGCCACCAGGTTCGAAAGCCACACGTCGCTTATCACCCGTGCGATCGCGAGTTGCCGTTCGGTGGGTTCACCGTCGTTCATGGCGCGGGCGAAGACCCGGTCCATCACTTTGCCGACTCGATCGACTTCGGCCGCGGCGGAGGCGTCGGCGAACATGAAGGCTCTGGTCATGGCTTCGGTGAGCAGCGGATCGCGCTGCATCATCCGGGTGATCTGGGTGAGCAGCAGGTGCATGCGTTCGCGCGGCGTCTGCCCGGCAAGCGGTTTGCGTTTGCCCTCGATCTGCTCGAATTCCCGCGACAGCGCCGAAACCAGCAGATGCACTTTGGAAGGGAAATAGCGGTAGAGGGTGCCGACGGCGACATCCGCGCGTTCGGCCACCGCGCGCATCTGCACCGCGTCGTAACCGCCTTTGGAGGCCAGCGCAAGCGTCGCGTCCAGAATTCGCTTGCGTCGTTCCCGCTGCGAGGCCGAACTCAGTTCGTCCTCGCTCAGCGTGGTGACCGTCGCGGTTGGCCGGGCGTTATTCGACCCGCGCCGCTCCTTGGTGGTTCCGCTCTCGCGCCGTGTTACCGCCTCCGCGCCGTTCGCGGGCGCCGAAGGGCTCGAATCGGCGGGCTGCGATCGGGATGGACTTGGCATGTGGTGAGAGTCCTTTCCTGGCGTCGTCTCGTCGGCTGGCATGCGCGGCGTTGCCGGGTGGGGAAGTCCCTCTCTTGACTTCCGCCCAGCCTTGATATTAGAACATGTTCTAGGTGTGGGCGTCACGCCGGAAAGGCGGTACGGAGTGTGACCATCGCCACCACTGACGAGCATAAAGCCGTCCAGGAGTCGATGCGCGGATGGGCCGGATCGGTGCGGCCGATTGCAACAATGCGGGCCGCTACCAGCGCGGGAGACCCCACGCGGGCCGATCGGGACGGAAAACCGTTCTGGCACGCGTACTGGCGCGCACTGGCCGATCTCGGGATCTTCCGCGTCGCCGTCGCCGAGGACGCTGGCGGCGCGGGCGGCTCGGTTTCCGACCTCGCGGTGCTGGTCGAGCAGGCCGCGCACGATCTGGTCGGCGGACCCGTGCTGTCCACGGCGGTAGCGAATCTGATCACCGCGGGCGCGATCGACGAGGATATGCCCTGCGGTATCGCGCTCGACTTCATTGTCGAATCGGGGGTCAGCGTACCGGCCGCAAGCGAGAACGTGTTGCTCGCGGGTGTCTGGGAGTTGGTGCTCGGCGCGGCCGAGGGCACATCGGTGCTGCTGTCGATCCGCACTCCGGACGGTCCGCGCTATGCGCTGATCGCCCCGGACGCGCCCGGTCTGCGCATCGAGGAACTGCCTTCGGCCGACCCGAGTACGCCACTGGCGCGCGTGCACTGCGACGGTGTCACGGTTCCCGCGTCGCGTATCTTCGCCGCGCCGCACGCCGCCGAAGACCTCCTCGTGGTCCTCGTCGCCGCGGAATTGTCGGGGCTGGCGGGCTGGTGCCTGGAGACGGCCGTCGAATACGCGAAGGTCCGTGAGCAATTCGGCCGCAAAATCGGCTCGTTCCAGGCGGTCAAACATATCTGCGCGTGGATGCTGTGCCGCACCGAACTGATCCGCGCGGTCGCCGCCGACGCCGCGGCGGCCGTCGACGAGGGCGGCGCGGAACTTCCGATCGCCGCCGCCATCGCCGCGGCGGTGGCGCTCGACGCCGCGGTGGAGACCGCCAAGGACTGTATCCAGGTACTCGGCGGCATCGGCTTCACCTGGGAGCACGACGCGCACTTCTACCTGCGCCGGGCGACGGCGCTGCGCCAGTTGCTCGGCGGAGCCGACCGATGGCGGGCCAGGGTGACCGAGCTGACCAGGGCGGGGCAGCGCCGCACCACGGGAGCCGACCGGGTATTCGCCGCCGACGGTGTCGAGGTCGACGGGGCGGGGGATCTGGCCGCCGAAGTCGCCGCCATCGCCGCGCTGCCCTCCGACGAGCGCGCCTGCGCCCTCGTCGACGCCGGTCTCACCATGCCGCACTGGCCGCCCCCCTACGGGCGTGGCGCGAATCCGATGACCGCACTGGTGATTTCGGAAGAACTGCGCCGCCAGGGTTTGCAGGTCCCCAACCTCGCCATCGGCGGCTGGGCCGTGCCGACCCTGCTCCAGCACGGCACCGAGGAGCAGATCGACCGCTTCGTCTGGCCGACCCTGCGCGAAGAGGTGGTCTGGTGCCAGCTGTTCAGCGAGCCGGGCGCCGGATCGGATCTGGCCGCATTGCGCACCACCGCCAAGAAGGTGGACGGCGGCTGGGTGCTCAACGGCCAGAAGGTGTGGACGTCGTTGGGCGACCGGGCCAACTGGGGTCTCTGCCTGGCCCGCACCGACCCCGCCGCGCCGAAACATCGCGGGATCAGCTATTTCCTGGTTGATATGCGCAGCGCCGGGCTCGATGTGCGCCCGTTGGTGCAGATCACCGGTGAAGCCCGCTTCAGCGAGGTCTTCCTCGATGACGTATTCGTCCCCGACGACGGCCTGGTCGGCGAGGTGAACAACGGCTGGAAGATCTCCAGGTCGACCCTGTCCGCGGAGCGGGTCGCGATGGGCGGCAACGGCATCGGTCCGGCGCTGGAGGAGTTGATCGCGAAACTGCCCGCATCGGGACCCGGTGCGGAACTGATCGCCGACCGCCTCGGCGCACTCATCGCCCAGGCCATTTCCGGGCTGCTGATCGAACAGCGCGCGGTGATCGAGATGTTGTCCGGCGGCGACCCGACCGCGCTCAGCAGTGTGCGCAAACTGGTGGGTGTGCGCCACCGGCAGGACGTGGCGGAATTCGCCGCGACCACCGCGGGCCCGGCCGGGGCGCAGGAGTCGGACGTCGTCAAGGAATTCCTGCTCACTCGCTGTCTGTCGATCGCGGGTGGCACCGAACAGATCCTGCTCACCGTGGCCGGTGAACGGGTTCTCGGCCTGCCTCGCGACGCGAGCGGTTAGTCGACGAGGGAACTGGGAGATACAGCGTGGACTTCACCAGGGACGAGGGCCAGGACGCCGTGGCCGAGGTCGTCGTCAGCGTGCTCGAGCGTGAGCCGGCGCGCGATTTCGAGCTGTGGCCGATTCTGGTCGACAGCGGTCTGCTGTCGGTGGCCCTGCCGGAACGTTTCGGCGGCGACGGCATGGGCCTGCCCGAGATCTCGGTCATGTTGACCGAATTGGCCACCGACGCGGTGGCCGTACCCGCCCTGCCGACAGTCGGTCTCGCATTGCCGCCACTGGTGGCCTGGCTGCCGGACAGCGTCGCCGAGCAGGTGTTTCCCGAGGTCGCCGCGGGCGCGATCCTCACCGTGGCACTGAGCGAGCCCGGAGCTCCTTTCGTCGCCGAACCCGCGACCACCGCGGTCGTCGACGGTGACGCGGTGCGCGTCACCGGATACAAGATCTCGGTGCCCTATGCCGAGCAGGCCCGCTGGCTGGTGATTCCGACCGATGCCGGACTCGCCCTCGTCGACGCGGGCGCCGAGGGACTGACCATCACGCCGACACCCACCTCCGGCGGTATGCCGGAGGCCGGGGTGCGGCTGGACGGGGTGCGGATACCGGCGCGGCAGTTGCTGCCGGTCGGGCTCGCCGAATTGCACCGCATCGCCGTCGCCTCCATCGGTGCTGTCGCCGACGGATTGCTGAAGGGGGCGCTCGTCCTCACCGCCGAACATCTGCGGACCCGTCGCCAGTTCAACCGGCCGCTGGCCGAATTCCAGGCGGTGGCCCAGCAGATCGCCGATCTGTACGTCGTCTCGCGCACCCTGCACGCCGCCGCGGTGTCGGCGAACTGGGCGTTGTCCCAGGATGACGCCACGCCGGAGCATCAGGAGCGGATCGACGACGATCTGGACGTGCTGGCCTATACCGTTGCCTCCGAATTGCCCGCCGCCATGCAGAAATGTCATCACCTGCACGGCGGTATCGGCGTCGACGTGACGCATCCGATGCACCGCTATTTCTCACAGGCCAAGGACATCGCCCGCTGGCTCGGCGGCGCGTCGTTCCGACTCGACCGATTGGGGGCCAGATGTTCATCGACCTGACCACCGAGCAACGCGCGCTGCGCGCGGAACTGCGTTCGTATTTCGCCGATCTCGTCACTCCGGAAGAGGAGGCCGAGATGCAGGTCAACCGGCACGGCGACGCCTATCGCGCCGTGGTGCGCCGCATGGGGGCCGACGGCAGGCTCGGCGTCGGCTGGCCCAAGGAGTACGGCGGCCAGGGTTTCGGCGCGGTCGAACAGCAGATCTTCTACAACGAGGCGGTGCGCGCCGATGTGCCGTTGCCCCTGGTCACGCTGCTGACCGTCGGCCCGACCCTGCAGACCTACGGCACCGACGAGCAGAAGCGGAAATTCCTGCCGGGAATCCTGTCCGGTGACATCCATTTCGCGATCGGCTACTCCGAACCCGAGGCGGGCACCGACCTGGCGGCCCTGCGCACCAGCGCGGTGCGCGACGACTCCGGCGACTGGATCGTCAACGGACAGAAGATCTTCACCACGGGTGCGCACGAGGCCGATTTCATCTGGCTGGCCTGCCGCACCGGAACGGTGGAATCCCGCCATCGCGGTATCACGATCCTGATCGTCGACACCACCGATCCCGGCTACTCGTGGACCCCGATCATCACCTGCGACGGCGCGCACCACACCAATGCCACCTATTTCGACAGTGTCCGAGTTCCCGCGAATATGCTTGTCGGACAAGAGAACCGGGGATGGCAGCTGATCACCACCCAGCTCAACCACGAGCGGGTCGGACTCGGCCCTTCCGGCAAGATCGAACAGATCTACGACCGCGTGCGCAATTGGGCCGCGCCGCGCGGTGTGCTCGGCAAACCGGATGTCCAGCGTTCGCTGGGCCGGATGCACGCCATGGTCCGGCTCAACGAACTGCTGAACTGGCAGGTCGCGGCCACCGCAGACAGTAAGTCCGACGACCCCATGGGTGTCATCGCCGACGCCTCGGCCACCAAGGTCTACTCCACCGAATCGTTGCAGGAAGCGGGCAGGCTCGCCGAGGAGATCGTCGGCGGCTACGGCGATCCGGCCGATCCGGATACCGCGGCATTGCTGACCTGGCTGGACCGTCGCACCAAACAGAACCTGGTCGTGACCTTCGGCGGGGGCGTCAACGAGGTGATGCGCGAACTCGTCGCCTCCGCCGGGCTGAAACTGCCGCGTGTACCCCGATAGAGAGAAGGAGACTCGCGTGCCGGACACGACAGCACCGGAAGAGATCACCGCCGCCGCCGAGGCGATCATGGCGGCGGGCGAATGCGCCCCGCGCCTGGCCCGCGATCCGGTGAATCAGCCGATGATCAACAACTGGGTGGAGGCCATCGGCGACACCAACCCCATCTACGTCGACGAGCAGGCCGCCCGCGACGCCGGACATCCAGGCATCGTCGCACCGCCCGCCATGGCCCAGGTGTGGACCATGTTCGGGCTCAACGGAGTTCGCCCCGCCGATGATCCGATGGGCGCGGCGACCGCGCTGCTCGATGACGCCGGATTCACCTCGGTGGTCGGCACCAATTGCGAGCAGATCTATCACCGGTACCTGGTGCCGGGGGAGCAGGTGACGGTCACCAGCCAGCTGGACAGCATCGTCGGACCCAAGCGGACCGGACTCGGCGACGGATGGTTCCTGACCTTCCGGACGAAGTGGTACGTCGGCGACGAGACCGTCACCGAAATGCTCTTCCGCATACTGAAATTCGCACCTGGCACCGCGAAACCGCGACAACCCGCGGGTGAGCGGGTCAAGCCGCTGGTCTCCTTGGACACCGAATTCTTCTGGGAGGGCGCGAAAGCGGGTGAGTTGCGGATACAGCGACTGCCCGACGGCTCGCTGCGTCATCCGCCGATTCCCGCGCTGTGGAAGGACAAATCCGAGTCGACCGATTACCTGGTCGCCTCGGGGCGGGGCACCGTCTTCAGTTACGTCGTGCATCACGCGCCGAAGGTGCCCGGCCGCGGACTGCCGTTCGTCGTCGCGCTGGTCGAACTGGAGGAAGGGGTGCGGATGCTGGGTGAATTGCGGGGCATCGACCCGGCCGAGGTCAAGATCGGCCTGCCGGTGCGGGTGGATTTCGAGGCGCTGGACGACGATGCCACGCTGCCGTTCTGGAAGGTGAACGAGTGATAGAGGTCTGCGAACCGGATATCCACGTCGGCGCGGTGCTGCCGGAGTTGGTGATCCACGCCGATCCCACCTTCGTGATCAGCACGGCCCTGGCGACGCGGGATTTCCAGGATGTGCACCACGACCGCGACAAGGCGGTCGCGCGCGGATCCAAGGACATTTTCGTCAACATCCTCACCGATACCGGACTGGTACAGCGCTTCGTCACCGATTGGGCCGGTCCGCGCGCGATCGTGAAATCCATCGCGCTGCGCCTCGGGGTGCCGCTGTACGCCGGTGACACGCTGACCATGGCGGGCACCGTGACCGCGCTCGACGGCGAGGATATCCATATCGAGGTCATCGGGCGCGACAGCCTCGGCGACCACATCACGGCGAAAGCCGTCATCGCGTTCCTCGGAGGTCAGGGTGAGAAATAATCGCGGAACCTCGCGCGGTGGCCGATCGGAGTGGTCGGCGTGAGTGGGCACAACCCCCTGTCGGGGCGCGCGGCTGTCGTCGGTATCGGCGCCACCGATTTCTCCAAGGATTCCGGCCGCAGCGAATTGCGCCTGGCCGCCGAGGCGGTCACCGCGGCGCTGGCCGACGCGGGACTCACCCCCGCCGATGTCGACGGCCTGACCACCTTCACGATGGATACCAATACCCAGGCCGCGGTCGCCCGCGCCGTCGGTATCCCGCGGCTGAAGTTCTTCTCCCACATCGGATACGGCGGCGGCGCGGCCTGCGCCACCGTGCAGCAGGCGGCGATGGCGGTAGCGACCGGAGTCGCCGACGTCGTCGTGGCCTACCGCGCCTTCAATGAGCGTTCGGTATCCCGTTTCGGGCAGTTCTCCACCGCGCTCGCCGCCGCGCCCACCTCCTCGGGGATCGACGCGGGCTGGTCCTATCCGCACGGCCTCGGCACCCCGGCCGCGCAGGTCGCCATGGTCGCGCGACGCTACATGCACGTCTACGGCGCGACCAGCGAGGATTTCGGGCGCATCGCGGTCGCCGATCGCAAACACGCGGCGGTGAATCCGGACGCCTTCTTCTACGGCAAACCGATCACGCTGGAAGACCACCAGAACTCCCGCTGGATCGCCGAGCCGCTGCATCTGCTCGACTGCTGCCAGGAGTCCGACGGCGGCGTCGCCATCGTCGTGACCAGCGTGGAGCGGGCCGAGGATCTGCCGCAGCGTCCCGCTGTCATCGCCGCCGCCGCACAGGGCAGTGGCGCCGACCAGTACGTCATGACCAGCTACTACCGCGACGCCCTCACCGGCCTGCCGGAAATGGGCCTGGTCGGTGACCAACTCTGGTCCCAGAGCGGGCTGCGACCCGATGACATGCAGGCCGCCATCCTCTACGACCACTTCACCCCGTTCGTCCTCATGCAACTCGAGGAGCTGGGTTTCTGCGGTCGCGGCGAGGCCAAGGATTTCATCGCCGACGGCGCCATCGAACTCGGCGGCAGACTCCCGTTGAACACCCACGGCGGACAACTCGGCGAGGCGTATATCCACGGCATGAACGGCATCGCCGAAGCGGTTCGCCAGATTCGCGGCACCTCGGTGAACCAGGTGGATTCGGTGCGCAATGTGCTGGTCACCGCTGGCACCGGCGTGCCGACCTCGGGCCTGGTGCTCAGCGCAGGCTGAGCGGGCCGGTCACTGCGCGTCGGAGAGGAGCAACGTGACGTGATCCGCTCCCCACAACGGACGCGGCTGGCGAAAATGGCGCTGGTGCAAGGTCGCTAGCGCCGTAGTGCGGTACCTGTCCGCGTCTGGATCGGCTGATGTGAGGCTGGGCGGCGATCAGGACATCACGGCGATCGCCGCCGCCTCGAATTCGGCGCGCGCCTCGTCGCGGCGGCCCAGGCGGGCGAGCAGGAGTCGGGGGCGCATCCAGGTATCGCCGCGACTGGCCGCGCTACCTGCGCTTCTCGCGCGAGCACCGGATGGCAGGCGATGAAGACCAGGCCAAGCACATCGTCATCGATGCGGTCGGGGTCCCACGGCGGATCGGCGTCCGGCCCGCGCACGTCCTCGATCGCGAGTTGCCTGGCGACCTCGGCCAGTCGCTGGGCATAGCGTTCATCGCGCCGCCACCGGTCGACGGCCTTGCGCTTGGCGACCGTCGTCAGCCACGCCCCCGGATTCTTCGGAATCCCGGTCTGCGGCCACTGCGCGAGCGCGTCGACAAGGGCTTCCTGCGCGAGATCCTCGGCGACACCGAAATCGCCGACCGTCCTGGTCATTGTCGCGATGATCCTTGCCGATTCGATGCGCCAGACGGCCGCGACGGAGCGCCGTACCGAATCCATCCGGTCGCGCTGCGCCGCGGCGTCGTTCATGGCACAGATCCCCGATGTCCTAGGAGTTGCGCGCGTCGAGTTGTTCGCGCCACCCGGCTTCCTTCTGGATCCATTCGTTGTCCTGCGGGAAGTCCTCGGGCCCGGTGACCCGGCGCACCTCGATCTTGGAGCCCGGTCCCAGCGGCACGCGCCTGGCCCATTCGGCCGCTTCTTCCTTGGACGCCACCTCGAGGATCCAGAAGCCGCCGAACAGTTCGGTGGTCTCGCCATAGGGGCCGTCGGTGACGAGCGGCGGATCGGCGGCGAAATCGACGACGAAACCTTCCTCCGGCCCGGACAGTCCCTCTCCGGCCAGGAGAACACCGGCCTTCATCAGTTCCTCGTTGTACTTGCCCATGGCCTCGATGATCTGCTCGAACGGGATGTCCTTCGCCGCTTCGAGCGCCTCGTCGGTCGAGCGCAAGATCAGCATGTATTTCATCGTTTCGCTCCTTCGTCGTGGGCCGTTTCTCGACCCTCTCACCCATCACGTCGAAGGAGAAGGACCGATATCGACACCCGTCGGAGTCTTTTCGAATTCGTCGCACGCGGGGACGGGGCCGTGGGCGCGGCGTACGTTGAATCGGCACCGCCGCGCCGCCCGAAGGAGTTCGATGACCGCTCAGCACCTGGTGGACGTGCACGTCCTCTTCCTGCGTGACGGCGAGATCCTGCTCAGTAAGCGGCGAAGTCCCGACGAATTCGACGGACGCTGGCATCTGCCCGCGGGCAAACTCGAATCCGGGGAGTCCGCGACGGTGGCCGCTGCCCGCGAAGCCATGGAGGAGGTCGGCGTCACCCTCCACCCGGCGGAGCTGCGCCTGATCCACGTCTCGCACGTGGTGGACGCGCACCGGCCAGCCCGACTCGGCCTCTTCTTCGAAATCCGGCGCTGGAGCGGTGATCCGGTCAACCGCGAACCGGATAAATGCTATGAGTTGCGATGGTTCTCGCTCGCGGCCCTGCCCGACGACATCATCGCCTACTCGCTGGAGGGTATCCGCGCGCACAGCACCGGCGCGCCGTACTCCGAACTCGGCTGGGGCGAACGGAGCCGGTGACACCCGGAGTCTCGCGCGGTCATGTCGACCTCGCCGCCGGAGAGCGGCAATATGCTGGGCGACTGTGACCGGAACCGACCGCAGAGACAGTACCGATCCCGTGACCCTGCCGACGACATTCGTACCGGTAGAACTCGAGAACGAGCTGTACGCACGGTGGATGGACCGAGGGTATTTCAAGGCTGACGAGACCAGCGACAAGCCCGCCTACACCGTCGTCATTCCGCCCCCGAACGTCACCGGCCGCCTGCATATGGGCCATGCCTACGAGCACACCCAGATCGACGCGATCACCCGCCGCAAACGCATGCAAGGCTTCGAGACGTTATGGCAGCCGGGTATGGATCACGCGGGTATCGCAACCCAGAACGTGGTCGAACGTGAACTCGCCGGAGCGGGCCTTTCACGTCACGACCTCGGCCGCGAAGCGTTCGAGCAGCGGGTCTGGCAGTGGAAGGACCAGTTTGGTGGCGCGATCTCCGATCAGATGCGTCGGCTCGGTGACGGCGTCGACTGGGATCGTGAACGTTTCACCATGGACGAGGGGCTCTCGCGTGCGGTCCGGACGATCTTCCAACGCCTGTACGACGACGATCTGATCTATCGCGCGGAACGCATCATCAATTGGTGCCCTCGCTGCGCGACGGCGATTTCCGATATCGAGGTCGACCACAGAGAGCTCGACGGCGAACTCGTGTCGCTCCGCTACGGTGACGGCGAGGATTCGATCGTGGTCGCGACCACCCGCGCGGAGACCATGCTCGGCGATACCGCCGTCGCCGTACATCCCGACGACGATCGCTACCGCCACCTGGTCGGTCGCGAGATCACGCTGCCGTTGACCGGTCGTCGTATCCCGGTGGTCGCCGACGACCACGTGGACCCGGAGTTCGGCAGTGGGGCGGTGAAAGTCACCCCGGCCCACGACCCGAACGATTTCGAGATCGGCCAACGCCACTGCCTGCCCTCGATCACGGTGATGGACGAACGAGCCATCATCACCGCGGTCGGCCCATTCCAGGGGTTGGATCGGCTCGAAGCGCGCAGCGCCGTCGTCGCCGCGCTGCGGGCCGACGGACGCATCGTCGCCGAGAAACGTCCCTATGCGCATGCGGTTGGGCACTGCTCACGTTGCGGCACGACGATCGAGCCACGCCTGTCGATGCAGTGGTGGGTCAAGGTCGCCCCGCTGGCGCAGGCCGCGGGCGATGCCGTCCGAGCCGGGCGGGTCGGCATCCATCCGCCCGAGCTGGCAGGCCGCTACTTCGACTGGGTGGACAATCTGCGCGATTGGAACATCTCCCGACAGCTGTGGTGGGGGCATCGCATCCCGATCTGGTATGGCCCCGCAGGCGAAGTGATGTGCCTCGGGCCGGACGAGACCGCACCCGAGGACTGGGTGCGGGACCCCGATGTTCTCGATACGTGGTTCTCCGCGGCGCTATGGCCGTTCTCCACCTTGGGCTGGCCTGAGCAGACCGACAGCCTCGCCAAGTTCTACCCCAACACCGTGTTGTTCACCGGCTACGATCTGCTGTTCTTCTGGATCGCTCGAATGATGATGTTCGGGCTGTATGCCACTGGCCGACCACCATTCCAGACGATCGCGTTACACGGCATGGTCCGTGACAAGCACGGCAAGAAGATGAGCAAGAGCTTCGGCAACGTCATCGATCCGATCGAATGGATGGACGCTTACGGGACCGACGCGTTGCGTTTCGCTCTCGCTCGCGCGGCCAACCCCGGAGCCGACGCGCCGATCGCCGAGGAATCGGTCGGAGCCGCCCGTAATTTCACCACCAAGGTATGGAACGCCACCCGCTTCGCGCTCATCAACGGTGCGACCACCACCGGCCCGCTCCCAGCCCCCGATGCCCTGTCAGCGGTCGACCGGTGGATCCTCTCGCGGCTGAACACCGTTGTGGCCGAAGTGGACACCCTTTTCGACGACTATCAGTTCGCCAAACTGGCCGACGGGCTTTATCACTTCGCGTGGGACGAAGTCTTCAATTGGTACGTCGAACTGTCCAAGGCGATCTATGCCGCAGGCGGTGACACGGCAGACGCGTCCCGCCGCGTGCTCGGACACGTCCTCGACACCCTGCTGAGGCTGCTGCACCCGGTCGTCCCGTTCGTCACCGAGAAATTGTGGACCACCCTCACCGGTCAGGAATCCATCGTGATCGCGGCATGGCCGACCGACACCGGCTACCGCGACCCTGCCGCCGAGGCCGAAATAGCCGAACTGCGATATCTCGTGACCGAGGTCCGCCGGTTCCGCTCCGAACAAGGTGTGCCAGCCAGTCAGCCGGTGCCCGCTGAACTCGAGCTGTCTACCGTCCTGGTCGCACAAGAATCGGCGATCCGGCAGTTGGCGCGGCTCGAACCCGCCGCCGACGGGTTCAGCCCGACCGCGACTTTGCCGATCGGCCTGGCACGAATCAGCCTCGATCTGTCGCAGGCCATCGACGTCGACGCCGAATGCCGCCGCCTGGAGAAGGACCTCGCGGCGGCACGGAAAGAGCTGGAAAGCGCCGCGCGGAAACTGGGCAACGACAGCTTCTTGTCGAAGGCTCCCACCGAGGTCGTCGAAAGGATTCGCAGTCGCAGAGATAAGGCACAGAACGATGCCGATCGGATTCAGCACCGACTCGAGCTACTGCGCCGATAGGTACCGGAGCGCCCTACTCCGTACTCGGCTGGGGCGAGCCGGGTCGGTGAGATCCTTTTGCGGGGTGTGAGCGGACTGCCCGGTCGGGTGTGCACGCCTCGGCGGCGCGGTTCGGTCGGGCGAGGTATGCGACGCCGTGGAGGAATGCCGCCAGCAGCGCGGTCAATTGGGAGACGCTCTCGGCCGTCCCGGGCCGCGTCTGTGCCCTGAGGCCCGCGAAACGGTCGAATACCGCGCCCTCGACCACCGCGACGAAATCGGCGGCCGTCCGGTCCGGATCGGGGCTGCCCATGGATAGGAAGAGGTCTCTGGCACGTTCGACAGAGAAGAGACCGCGGGCCAGTCGATCGTGGGGGTCCGGTTCGCCGAGCAAGTCGACGATCAGCGCGTGCCGTGCGACCAGATGGTTGCGGCGTTCGGTGAGCAGGTGGTCGAGCCAGCGTGCGATGGCGTGGGCGATGGCGTGGGCGATGGTGTCCGGATCGAGGTGAGTATCGCCGTCCGCATCGATGTGGACGATCGCGTCGAGCAGTCCCGCGGCGAGGAAATCCTCGCGGGAGCGGGTGGTGATGCGGTCCGCTATGGCCTCGACCAGCGCCCGTTTGGTGCGGAAGTAGTAGGAGGCGGAACCGGGGGGCAGCTCGAGCGCGGTATCGAGAGCGCGGTGGGTGAGTGCGCGGAGGCCGCGGGTGGCGATCAGGTCGATGGCGGCATCGACGATGCGGACGCGGCGGTCGGTTGTGGACATCCTCACCTTCGATGGCCGGGACGGTCGGCTTTCCTCTACAACTGTAGAGGAAAAGGAGGGTGCCGTGAGAGACGGTGTGGTCGAACTCGATGCCGATCAGCGGCGGGTGGCGGCGCGGCTGCGGGAGCTGCTCGACCGGCGGGGGCGGCCGGTGAAACGTCGTCGGGGGATCTACCTGCACGGAAGACCGGGGCGCGGCAAGACCATGCTCATGGACCGGTTCTTCGCCGGGGTGGCCTCGGATCGTAAGCGGCGCTGGCATTTCCATCGGTTCTTCGCGCAGTTGCACGCGGCGGCGCACGAAACCGGTTCGATCGATGAGGCGGTGCGCCGACTGCTCGGGGACGCCGATCTGGTCTGCTTCGACGAATTCCACGTGCACGATATCGGTGACGCGACGCTCATCGCCCGCATGCTCGACGTGCTGTTCGCTCGTCGCGTCGTCCTCGTCGTGACCTCGAATTATCCGCCCGCGCGGTTACTGCCGAATCCGCTGTTCCACGACAAGTTCGTGCCGACCATCGATCGGATCGTCGCGCATCTCGACGTCATCGCCGTCGACGGTCTCGTGGACTACCGAGCGTCCGGCGGCCGACGTGTGGGTTTCGCCGCCGGGCGCTACCTGGTCACGCGAGTTCCTGCCGGCCCGGTCGATCGAACCGAGTCGCGACAGCCTCCGGATATCGTCGTCGTCGGCGCCCGCCGAATCCACGCCACGGAAGTGACCGCCGACTCGATCGTCCTCGATTTCGCGGCCATCTGCGGCACCCCGACCTCGGCGGCCGACTATATCCGGCTCGCCCACCGCTTCCGGCGATGGACGCTCACCGGAGTGCCACGCCTGCGCGAGGTCGCCCCGGATCGGGTGATGCGGTTGGTGAACCTGGTCGACGTCCTCTACGACGCCGATCTGGAACTGACCATCCACGCCGCCGCGGCCTTGCCCGAGCTCGTGGCGCACGTACGGGACGTCCCCGATATCGGGCGAATCCACAGCAGGCTCAGTGAGATTTCACAACCTGTTCCGATGCCGGCTGGGTAGCGGACCTACACGGGAAAGAATAGTACGTTCGTACCTGATATGCCGGATAAACCCGAGGTGGTACGAAGTATTCGATTCCCTCGCGAACAGACCGCCGCGCATGTAAATATGTGGCTGTTCCGGGCAGTACTCAGGTTTGGTGGTAATCCGGTTGGTTCGGGCGCGAGCGCCGATATCGCGCGTGATCGTGCTGATCACGCTGCTTGCGTGCGCCGCGATAGCGTTGCGCGGGCATATCCCCGGCACCGGCGATTCGGGCGAGCATCGTTGGGTTCCCTCGGCGATCGCGGTCGCGCTGACGCCGGTGCTGTTCACCGTCTCCGTGGTGATTCTGCTGGCTGGGGTGATCGCGAGTCAGCATCGGCTGCCGTTGGCCATGCCGGAGACCGATCGCGACGATGCGACGCGCCCGTGGCAGTTCGGCAGGGCCGGGCAGGTCGCACTCGGCGTACTCGCGGTGCTGGCACTGATCGCCGCCGTGGGGTCGGCGATCTACTCGATCGGCGTCAGACGCCGCGAAGAGACCACGCCCCCGCCTGCCCACAGCGGTCCCGGCGTCACCCCGGATCAGGTCGCGCCACAGCCCGCTGACCCCGGCAGCGCCATGGACGGGCTCAGCGGTACGCCGCTGCTGCTCACCGCCATCGCGGCCATCGCCCTGATCGTGGTCGCCCTCGCTGGGCTGGTCGTCGTCGTGCTGGCGGCCCGTCGCACACCGCGCCGGGAGCCGTCGCCGGTGTCGGTCGCGCCCGCCGTCGTGGTGGATTCACTGACCCGTGCCGCAGAAATGGGTCTGGCCGCGATGAGCGCGCCCGGCCAGGACCCGCGCACCGCGATCATCGCCTGCTATGTCGCGATGGAACGGGGCCTCGCCTCCGATCGCGCCGCGGCGCCACTGGCCTCCGATACCCCGATGGAGGTGCTGGCCAGGGCCTTCGAACGCGGCGCGTTGCACGACGCGTCGGCGCGAGAGTTGGTCAGCCTGTTCGAGGAGGCCAGGTTCAGTCCGCATTCGATGATGGAATGGCAGCGGATGCGCGCCGAACAGCTGCTGCGTATCGTCCTCGCCGATCTACAGGGGGCGCGGATATGAGCGTCGTGGAGGTGCGGTGATGAATCGCGTCGCGATCGTGGCCACCACGATCTTCCTCATCGCGGTGGTGGAGCTGGTCACCTTCGGGAAAGTGCCGGGCGCGCTGCTGCCGGTGGCCGCGGTCCCCTTGGCGCTCGCCATGATTCAGTTGACCCTCGGGCTGCGGCGGCGCGCGGAGGTCGAGGCCGACGAGCCCGCCGACGATATGGAGAACGGTCCCGCCGAAATGTTGTATCGCTGGCAGGCGAGGGCGCAGATGCTGGCCGATCGGGCGGAGGGCACGCGGGCCGACTGGGACAGGCATCTGCGTCCGCTGCTGGCCAAGGAGTTCGAATTGTCCACCGGCCTACGGGTCGCGAAGAACAGAAGGGCGACCGAAGCCGCCGGGATCCTGCAATTCGGACCGGAGCTGTGGCGCTGGGTCGATCCGGCGAACTCGGCACTGCGCGATCAGACCTCGCGCGCGCCGGGGCGGGCGGCGCTGGACGAGATCCTGCGGCGTCTGCAGGGCATGTAGTGGGCATTCATCACACGAATGGGTTGAGACAAGTGCGAGAAGACGAATGACGATGCCGATGGACGCGACGGTTCAGCGGACCGAGGCCGTGCTCAGGGAGATCTCCCGGGTGGTCGTCGGCAAGCGGGACGAGTTGCAGCTGATCATGATCGCGGTGCTGTCGGGCGGACACATCCTCATCGAGGATTTGCCGGGATTGGGCAAAACGCTGATAGCGCGGTCGTTCTCGGCCGCTCTCGGCCTGGATTTCACCCGGGTGCAGTTCACCCCGGATCTGCTTCCCGCGGATCTGCTCGGGTCGACGATCTACGACATGTCGTCGGGCCGATTCAATTTCCGGCGCGGGCCGGTTTTCACCAATGTGCTGCTGGCCGACGAGATCAACAGGACCCCGCCCAAGACCCAGGCGGCGCTGCTCGAGGCCATGGCCGAGGGACAGGTGAGCATCGACGGTGAGACCTTCCCGCTGCCACAGCCTTTCATCGTGTTGGCGACCGACAACCCGATCGAGTACGAGGGCACATATCCGCTGCCGGAGGCGCAGCTGGACCGTTTCGCCATCCAATTGCGACTCGGCTACCTGTCCGAGCACGACGAGACCCAGATGATCCGGCGCAGGCTGGAGCGGGGCGCGACACCGCCGCAGGTGGGCAAGGTGGTCGAGGTGGGCGGCCTGCTCGAGATGCGCCAATCGGTCGAATACGTGACGGTCCACCCGGACGTGGTCAGCTATGTGGTCGCGCTGGCTTCGGCCACCCGCGCGCATCCGCAGGTCGAGGTGGGTGCGAGTCCGCGCGCCGAATTGGATCTCGTGCAGATGGCGAGGGCGCGCGCGCTGTTGCTCGGGCGCGATTACGTGGTTCCGGAAGATGTGAAGGCGCTGGCCATTCCGGCGATGGCGCACCGGATCACCCTGCGACCCGAAATGTGGGTGCGACGGATCCGAGGCGAGGATGTGATCGCGGAATTGCTGCGCCGCCTACCGGTTCCGCGCGCAAGCGTGACGTGATCATGCGAGGCCTGCATCGCGCACCGGACGGCGACGACCTGCCCGCGCCCGCTGCCCGCCCCGCGTCCGGCGTCGGCCCGAGCGCCGCCGTCATCCAGGGCGCGGCCGGTCTTCGGGACGCGGCGCAGGCGTCGGCCGCCGAGCGGTCGGGCGCGGCGCGGCATCGCGACGCGACGACGACGGTCGAGGCCGAACTGCGGTGGCGTCCGGCTGCTCTGGTCTACATGCTCGCCGTGTGCGCGGCGACAGCGCTGGTGGCGGCGATCGCGTTCGGGCAGTGGCAGCCGATTCTGTTCGCCGCGCCCATGCTCGGGGTGCTCGCCACCGCACCGTGGCAGCAGTCGCGCACCAGCATCCAGGTCGACGGCGGCGGCACGCTGCGCTGCTTCGAAACCGAAGAGGTGACCCTCGCCGTCGCCGCCTACGTCGACGCGGGGCACGCTTTGCTGCGGCTGAAACCGGAGCGGGTCAACGGACTCGGGATCGAGATCGAGGAGGCGAGCGATTCCGGGACGGCGCCCGCCGGGTTGCGGTTGGCTCTGAGCGCGAATCGCTGGGGACGCTATCCCTGCGCCGTGCGAGTCTCCGCGCTCAGCCCGGCGGGGCTGGCCGTCGCCACCGCGGTGCTGCCCGCCGGTCAGCTCTACGTGTACCCGATCACCGATCCGCAGCGAATGCGGTTACCGCGCACCGAACTTCCCGAACGTCTCGGCACCCATCTGACCAGGAAATACGGGCCGGGTGTCGAATACGCCGATATCAGGGCCTACGCGCCGGGGGACCAGTTGCGGACCGTGAACTGGGCGGTGAGCGCCCGGCGGGGCAGGCTCTACGTCACCGAGCGTTTGACCAATCGTTCCGCGGATGTCGTCGTCCTGGTCGACACCTCGCAGCAGGCCCCCGGCCCCGCGACGGATTCGCTGGAACTCTCGGTGCGCGGCGCGGCGCAGGTCGTGCAGTCCACCCTGCAGGCGGGTGACCGCACCGCGGTCGTCTGTCTCGGTGGCACGCCGCGCTGGCTGCGCCCCGATATCGGCCGCCGCCAGTTCTACCGCATCGTCGACACGGTGCTCGAGGTCGGCGACGAACATATCGAGACCACCGGAACCCTGGCCCCGCACGCCGCGGTGCCGCTCGGCGCGATCGTCGTGGCATTCTCCACACTGCTCGACACCCAGTTCGCGCTCGCGCTGATCGACCTGCGTAAACGCGGACATGTGGTCGTTGTGGTCGACGTCCTGCGCGGCACGCCGTTCCGCGACGGGCTCGATCCGACACTGGCTCGCATGTGGCAGCTGGAGCGGGCCACGATGTATCGGGATATGGGCACGGTCGGTGTGGATATCGTCGCGTGGCCCGAGGGGGCCAGGCTCGATCAGGTCATGCGCCTGTTGCCGGAACACCGCAGAACGGTTCGGGTGCGCCGATGACCAGATTCCTCGCGGTGCTGTCCGGGGGCCTGCTGGTGCTCTCGGTCATGCTGATGATGCCGTTGGCGGCGATACCCGCGCTCGTCCTCGTCGTCGCGGGCTGGTGGTTGCGGCCCGCGGCGGTGGCGGCGGTGCTGCTGACGCTCGGAGTGCTCGTCGCCGCCGATACCGGCGTACTCGCCGCCGCGGCGGCGGGTCTGGTGGCAACCACCTATCTGCTGAATACCGCGACGGTGTCCGCGCCCGCGGGCGTGGTGCCGACCACGGTGCCCTCGGTGGCCGGCGCGGTCGTTTTCGCCGTCTGCGCCATCGGCGCGGCCCTGCTACCCGTGCGGCTGGCCTGGGCGCCGATCGCCGCGCCGATTCTGGTGATCCTGCTGTACGGCTTGATTATTCAGGGCGTCGCTGTGCGCAGGACGCGGGCCGCGGCAGACGGTCCCGTCGCGGCGGGACCGCCGCCGGGTCGATAGTCGAGCGCGGTGCCACGAGAACCCGTTGTCCACGGGGACAACGGGTGTCGCCGGACCTATTCGAACCACAGGGTGACGTCACCGAGGACGGGCGCGTCCTCGCGTTCGACCGCGGTGGCGGCGATGGTGAGCGCGTCATCCCCCCGCCAGATACGGGCGTGGATGGTCTCGCCCGGGTAGAGGACACCCGCGAATCGGGCGCTGAATCCGGTGACGCGACCGGCATTCGAGTCGAGCACCGTATCGGTGGCGGCCTTGCACACCATGCCGTAACTGCACAGTCCGTGCAGGATCGGATTCGGGAAACCCGCGTCACGGGCGAATTGTGGATCCGAATGCAGCGGGTTGCGATCGCCCGACATGCGGTAGAGCAATGCCTGCTGCGGCAGGGTCGGCACAGTCACGTCGAAATCCGGGGCGCGGTCAGGTAATTCGGTTCTGGTACGCGGACCGCGTTCGCCGCCGAAACCGCCTTCGCCCTTGGCGAAGATGGAGGAACGGGTGGTCCACAGCGGCGCGCCGTCGGAGCCGACGACGGTGTGCTCCTGCACGATGACGGCTGCCGAACCCTTGTCCCACAATTCGGTGATGCGCGCCTTGCGGGTCGCCTTGCCCGAGGTCGGAATCGGCCCGTTCAGCCGCACCTCCTGGAAGCCGTGCACCACATTCGCCAGGTCGATATTGATGCCGGGAAAGATCACCTCGGGTGGTTCGGTGTCGTGGAAGGTCGGCGCGACGGCGGCGAAGGTCGCCAGCACCTGCGGGGCGCGATCGTCGAGGTAGCGCAGTTCCGCCGGATCGGTCCAGCGAGCGCCCGCGCCGAGGCCGAGGTGATAGAGCTGGATATCGGAGGGCGTCCAGGCGAACGCGAGGTCGGGAAGTTCGGCGCCGAGCGCGATCTTCGGGTCGATGGGCATCGGATCTCCCTTGTCGAGGCTTGTGGACAGAATGTCGCACCGTCGCCGGACGGTCCCCGGGAAACCGTTGTCGGGGACCGAGCCGCACGATGTCGTGCTATCGGCTCACGCCTCGGCGGCGGCCTTGGCGGAACCGGCTTTCTTGCGTTCGGCGATATCGAGGACGGCCAGGTAGCCGAAGGTGATCGCGGGGCCGATGGTCGCGCCGGGTCCGGCGTAGGTGTGGCCCATGACCGGGGTGCTCGAATTGCCCGAGGCGTACAGGCCCTCGATGACCGAATCGTCTTCGCGCAGTACCCGGCCCGCGCTGTCGGCGACCAGCCCGCCCTTGGTCCCGAGGTCGCCGGGCACGATCTTGGCCGCGTAGTACGGCCCCTGCACCAGTCCGGCCAGGCACGGATTCGGCTTCACGGTCGGATCGCCGTAGTAACGGTCGTAGTGGCTGTTGCCGCGGCCGAAATCCTCGTCCTTCCCGGACTCGGCGAAGGTGTTGAACCGGGCGACGGTCGCGGCCAGCGTCTGCGCCGACACCCCGATCGCGCTCGCCAACTCCTCGAGGGTGTCGGCCTTGACGATATTGTCGTTCTCCATCCAACGGGACGGAAAGCGCAGGCCGGGCTGGAGTCCGGCGAAGATGTATCGGTTGCGGTACCGCTGGTCGAACACCAGCCACGCGGGGATGTTCTCGCCCGGTCCCTCGCCCTGTCCGTATTCGCCCCCGTACATGGTGTGCACGGCCTCGACGTAGGGCGCGGACTCGTTGCCGAACCGCTTACCTTCGGGGTTGACCATGATGCAGCCGGGCAGATTGCGTTCGGCCAGCGCGAACCACGGCCTGCCGCCCTTGAAGATGGTCGGCCCCCACCAGGCGTCCTCCATGAAGCCGACCGCGCCGCCCGCCTCCATGCCCGCGATGATGCCGTCGCCGGTATTGGCCGCGGCGCCGGTGGTCCATTCGGTGCCGATCGGCTGGCGCTGGTACTTGGTGCGCATCTCGGCGTTGTGCTCGAATCCGCCGCTGCCGAGCACGACGCCGTACTTGGCGGTGAACCGCACGGTCTCGCCGTTCTGCTCGGCCTCGACCCCGGTGACCGCACCGTTCTCCACGACGAGCTTGGTCATCGGAGTGTTCAGCAGCAGTGGCACATTCGCGTCGAGCAGGCCCTTGCGCATAGCGGCGATGATCGCCTGGCCCATCACCATCAGGTGTTTGTTGGTGAATTTCGCCCAGTAGGTGCGCGCGCCGACACGCATGGCCCGCATCATGCCCTTCGGGTGGCGGCGGATGAGGTTGAGCCGGACGAAATCGGCCTGGGTGACGGCGACGTTGAGGGGAGCCTTGGCGTACGGCGGCTCCAGATTGAACCGCTCCTCACCGAGGATTTTGGCGTTGAACGGCGTGGGTTCGCACGAGCGGCCCTCACCCTTGCCGCCCGGCGCTTCGGGATAGTAATCGGAGTAACCGGGCACCCAGCGCATCTTCAACGGGGTGTGATCGAGGACGAAATCGAAGGCTTCCGCACCGCGGTCGATATAGGTGTCGATCCGCTCTTTGGGCACCACGTCGCCGATGATGCTGTGCAGGTAGGTCCGTGCCACCTCGCGGTCGTCGGGCCGACCCGAAGCGGTGAGCGCCTTGTTGCCGGGGATCCATACGCCGCCGCCGGAGCGCGCCGTGGAACCGCCGTAGTGGGCGGCCTTCTCGATGATCACCACGCTCAGCCCGTGGTGCGCGGCGGTGAGTGCGGCGGTCATGCCGGCGGCGCCGCTGCCGACCACCACCACGTCATATTCCCGATCAGTCATGTAGAACACGTTATAGAATGAGGGCGCCATTGGTCTATGTTGTCTGGCAGAAGACTTACTTGGCATTCCACTAGCCGAGAAACTCGTTTCAGTTTCAGACCGGAGTGAATATGGGCGTCGAATGGGACCTCGCCGCGGATGTCGTCGTCGTCGGATATGGCGCGGCGGGCGCCGCCGCCGCCCTGGAAGCGACGGCCGCCGGCGCGCAGGTGCTTGTCCTCGAGCGGTTCACCGGGGGCGGGACCTCGGCGCTGTCGGGCGGGATCATCTACGCGGGCGGCGGCACCTGGGTGCAGGAGGCGGCCGGAGTGCGGGACACCCCCGAGCAGATGCTCGACTACCTGCGACGTGAGGTCGGTTCGGCCGTGGCTGCGGAGACATTGCGCCGATTCGTCGACCAGAGCCCGGCCATGATCGACTGGCTCACCGAGCACGGCGTGCCGTTCGAGCCGTCGCTGTGCCCCTATAAGACCTCGTATCCGAACGACAGCTACTACCTGTACCACTCGGGCAGTGAGGTCTCCGGTTACGGGCGCGAGGTCGCCGAACCGGCGCAACGCGGCCACCGGGTCAAGGGCAAGGGCACCTCGGGCAAGAAACTCACCGGACCACTGGCCGCCTCCGCCGCGCGCCGCGGCGTGCGGGTCGAAACCCTGACGCGGGCAACGGCACTGATCACCGATGACAACGGCGCGGTGATCGGCGTCGAATGTCTCTCGCTGCGCGACGCCCCCGGCCGCGTCCGCGACCGGTACACCCGGATGGCGAAAATCGCCGCCAAGCCGGGTATCTACTACCCGCCGCTGCGTAAGGCCATCGAAAAACAGCTGGACCGGCTCGATCGCCGCTACGGCACGACGATCCGGGTGCTTGCCCGCCGCGGCGTCGTGCTCAGCGCGGGCGGATTCATCGCCAATCGCACCATGATGGCCGAATACGGGCCGCGCTATCGCCACGGACTCGCCCTCGGCAGCACCGGTGACGATGGCAGCGGCATCCTGATGGCCCGGCAGGTCGGCGCCGACACCGACCGGATGGGCAATATCTCCGCCTGGCGTTTCATCCTTCCGCCCAGCTCGTTCACCGCGTCCCTGCTGGTCAACGCGGCGGGCAGGAGGGTGATCGACGAAACCCGCTACGGTGCCGCGGTCGGGCACGCGCTCATCACCGAACACGACGGCAAGGGCTGGGTCCTCGCCGACGACCCGCTGATGCGCACCGCGATCTCCCAGATCGGCAAACAGGGCGCGTGGTTCCAGCGCGCCCAGTTCGAGGTGATCCGGCGCGGGGCGGTGCGCGGCAACACCCTGGAGGAGGTCGCGGCCAAGGCCGGTATCGATCCGGACGGATTGCGAGAAACGGTCGCCGCCCACAACGCCGCCATCGCGAACGGCACCCCGGATCCGGTCGGCAAACCGGCCGAATTCACCGAACCCGTACGGACCGCGCCGTTCTGGTTGTTGGATGTAGGTATCAAACCCAGCGTCATCAATCCCTGCCCGATGCTCACCCTCGGCGGCGTCGTCGTGGATGAGCAGACCGGCGCGGTCAGATCGACCACCGGCGAGCACATCCCCGGACTGTTCGCCGCGGGCCGGACCGCCGTCGGCATCTGCTCCGACTCCTATGTCAGCGGACTCTCCCTCGCCGACTGTGTCTTCTCCGGCCGTCGCGCGGGCGCGGCGGCCGCCGCTGATCCGGGCGCGGCGGCCGAACGGGTGTCCGGTTTCGACACCATCACAGTGGAAGGAAATTAGCGTGCTGTCCGACGCGGTGCGAATCCACCTGGCCGAAGAACTCGCTGTCGCCGAACGTGAGCGGGTCGCCATCGACAAACTGGTCGACCGGTATCCCGATATCGACGTGGTCGACGCCTACGAAATCCAGCTCATCAATATCCGGCGCAGACTCGCCGAGGGCGCCGAGGTGGTCGGCCACAAGGTCGGCCTGTCTTCGAAGGCGATGCAGCAGATGATGGGCGTGGACGAACCGGACTACGGTCACCTGCTCGCCGATATGGAGGTGTACGAGGAGCGCCCGGTCGAGGCGGATCGCTACCTGTTCCCCCGGGTAGAGGTAGAGGTCGGATTCGTGCTCGGCGCGGATCTGCCGGGCGAGGACTGCACCGAGGCCGACGTGCTGGCCGCGACTGTCGCCTACGCGCCGGCGATCGAACTGATCGACTCGCGCATCAAGGACTGGAATATCGGGCTGTGCGACACCATCTCCGATAACGCCTCCTCCGCCGGATTCGTCCTCGGTCGCGCCCGCGTCGCGCCGGAAGATATCGATATCAAGGCGATCGACGCGGTGCTCACCCGCAACGGTGAGGTCGTCGCCGAGGGTCGCAGCGACGCGGTACTCGGCGATCCCGTCATCGCGGTGGCCTGGCTGGCCCGCAAGGTCGCCTCGTTCGGTGTGCGGCTCAGGGCAGGCGACATCGTGCTGCCGGGATCGTGCACCCGCGCCATCGATGCCAGGCCGGGAGATGTCTTCTCCGCCGAGTTCGCCGGACTCGGTTCGGTCCGTCTGCAATTCACCTGAGCCCGCCCCATCCCGCCGACTCCGTCGGCTGCCATCCCCAGGAGGCCAATCGTGTCCACTAATGGGACCGTCACCGCCGCGATCGTCGGGTCCGGCAACATCAGTACCGATCTGCTCTACAAACTGCTCCGCTCGGAGACGATCGAGCCGCGGTGGATGATCGGGATCGATCCGGAGAGCGAGGGTTTGCGGCGGGCCGCTGGGCTCGGGCTGGAAACCTCGCACGAAGGCGTCGACTGGCTGCTCGCCCAGCCGGAACTGCCCGATCTGGTCTTCGAGGCCACCTCGGCCTACGTGCATCGGGCCGCCGCGCCCCGTTACGCCGAGGCCGGTATCCGGGCGGTGGATCTCACCCCGGCGGCCATCGGCCCGGCCGTGGTGCCTCCGGTGAATCTCGGCGCGAATATCGACGCGACGAATGTCAACATGATCACCTGCGGCGGCCAGGCCACCATTCCGATCGTCGCCGCCGTCTCCCGCGTGGTCGCGGTGCCCTATGCCGAAATCGTGGCCTCGGTGGCCTCGGTGTCGGCCGGACCCGGCACCCGCGCCAATATCGATGAATTCACCAAGACCACCTCGCGCGGGGTGGAAACCATCGGCGGGGCCGCACGCGGTAAGGCGATCATCATCCTGAATCCGGCCGATCCGCCGATGATCATGCGCGACACCATCTTCTGCGCGATCCCCGAAGACGCCGATACCGACGCGATCACCGAATCCGTGCACCGCATGGTCGCCGATATCCAGCAGTATGTGCCCGGTTACCGGCTGCTCAACGATCCGCAATTCGATCCGCCCTCGGTGATTTCCGGTGGTATGGCGAAGGTTTCGGTCTTCGTCGAGGTCGAGGGCGCGGGCGATTTCCTGCCCCCGTACGCGGGCAACCTCGACATCATGACCGCGGCCGCCACCCGGGTGGGCGAGGTCATGGCACAGCACATCGGAAGCCGAGCGCAGCGAGGCGACCAATCGGACACAGCGGCTCGGGTGTGAGGAGCTCATCATGACTTTCTGGACCGATTTCGACGTCCGCGTCACCGACACCTCGTTGCGTGACGGATCCCATCACAAGCGCCATCAGTTCACCGGCGAGGACGTGCGCAATATCGTCTCCGCGCTCGACGGCGCGGGCGTACCCGTCATCGAGGTCACCCACGGTGACGGACTCGGCGGCTCCTCGTTCAACTACGGGTTCTCCAGAACCCCCGAACAGGAATTGGTGAAGATCGCGGCCGAAACCGCGAAACAGGCCAAGATCGCCGTGCTCATGTTGCCCGGTGTCGGGGTCAAGGAGGACATCAAGATCTCCCAGGACAATGGCGCGTCCATCTGCCGCATCGCCACCCACTGCACCGAAGCCGATGTCTCCATCCAGCATTTCGGTCTCGCGCGCGAACTCGGTCTGGAAACCGTCGGCTTCCTGATGATGTCGCATACCCAGCCGCCAGCGGCGCTGGCGAAACAGGCTCGCATCATGGCCGACGCCGGTTGCCAATGCGTCTACGTGGTCGATTCGGCGGGCGCGCTCGTGCTCGACGAGGTGTCCGATCGCGTCGCGGCGTTGGTCGCCGAACTCGGCGATGACGCCCAGGTCGGTTTCCACGGCCACGAGAATCTCGATCTGGCCGTGGCCAATTCGGTGTACGCGGTGCGCGCGGGAGCCAAGCAGATCGACGGCAGCGCACGGCGTTTCGGCGCGGGTGCGGGTAACACCCCCGTCGAGGCGTTCGTCGGGGTGTGCGACAAGATCGGCATCAAGACCGGCATCGATTTCTTCGCCATCGCCGACGCCGCCGAAGACGTGGTCCGTCCCGTCATGCCGCAGGAATGCCTGCTCGACCGCCAGGCCCTGATGATGGGCTACGCGGGCGTCTACTCCAGCTTCCTCAAGCACGCCGAACGCCAGGCCGAACGCTACGGCGTCTCCGCCGCCGAAATGCTCGTGCGCGCGGGCAAACGGAAATTGGTCGGCGGGCAGGAGGACCAGCTCATCGATATCGCCCTGGAACTGCAACGCGAACAGTCCGCCGCGACCGCCTGATACCGGGGGGCATGTCCGGCATGCCGCCGAACGTGGCCCGTCTCGGTATTCGGCTCCCGCCCATGTCCCGGTGCTACGAGCGCGACCCCTCGTCATCGCCTGTACGATCCCCGCCGCCGAAGACCTCGTCGGCGGCCTGACACATCTGGGCGTAGCCGACGCGTGGCTGTTACCTGTGCCGCTCGATGAGTTCGTCGGCCGTCGGTGACTTATCGGTATGTCCGACGAGTCGGTCGCTTCCCATCCGCCAGGAAGGTGGCAAGCCGACGAGGTAGCTGCGCGTCGCCGAGGATTTCCGCGACGGTCATGCCGGAGGCGAGCAATTCGAGCAGCATCTCGACCGGGTACCGCAAATCCCGGACCACGGGCTTGCCGTGGCAGATTTCGGGGTTCGTCGTGATGCGGCCGAGTAGCGACATGGCTCTACTGTCTCCGGCTCCCGAGACAGGAGTGCGGAAACATGGCTCTCTCCGGACGAGTGGGGTCGCGGGCGAACTGTCGAAGAATTGTCCGGGGTGTCATAGGCGGTTCGTGTGCAGCGGTCGCGGAATTCTCACGAATCCGGTATGCCGTACCTGTGAGGATCCAGTTTCGTCGGCGACCGGGTCGCTGTGCGTTCGGGAGGGTCGGTGACCGATGATCTGCCCGCACTGCAATGCGAATCTGCTGCGCAAGGAACGCGGTGATCGGCGCTGTTCGAAATGCCGACGGGTCTTCGCGCTGGAGCCGAAGGAAAGCGTGCTCGGCCTGCACGATATGCGGGTGCGCAAGCTGGCCGAACGACTCGGGGACGGGCGCAATCTTCGGTACACGCTGCCGCAACTCTGGTACGCGGCCTCGCGTAGACAGCTTCCCGACCTGCGTAAGAAGTTCATCAGACGGCGGTTGATGGTGTCGGTGCCGATCGCCGTCGCCACCTTCGTCCTGCTGCTGACCGCTCTGTTCCCCGGGATGCTCGTCCTCGGTCTCGGCATCACCGCGCTGGTGCTGGTCAATGTTCTGCTCACCGCTCTGCGTCCCCGGTATATGCGCACTGCTCCGGTGCGGATGCCGGTGTCCTACGACCGGTTCCACAAAGAGGTGGTCGGCCGCTGGCTCCAGGTCTACGGCGCGCCGCCGCTCGGGTCGGTGAACGAGCGGGCCGAATTGCCGCCCGCGCCGCGGTCGCCGCGGCTCGCGCTGTTGTGCCCGGATCACGGTGTGCTCGTGTGCCTTTCGGCGAACAATGTCGCCGAGACCTGGGGGATGGCGCTGGCGAGTCGAATCGATCGGCTACCGCCCGAGGTTCCGGTGCTGGTGCTGCACGATGCGAGCGTGCCGGGTATCGCCTTCGCCGCGCAGGCCCGTGCCGCGCTCGGCAAGCGAGCGGTGCCGGTCGGGCTGACGCCGCGCGCGCTCCTCGGCAAGGACAAGGCGTTGCGATTGCGCGACCCGGTCGACAGCAGCGTCGTCGATGTCGCGCGACTGCGCGCGGAGCCGCTGTCGAACGCCGAGATCGCCTGGCTGGCAGAAGGGTGGTGGTCGCCGCTCGCGGCGGTGCCGCCCGCCAAACTGCTCGCCGCGCTCACCCGCGCCGTCGAGCGCGTCGAAGAGGCAGCCGACCCCGACCGCAAGCGCGCCCGCGAGGTAGGTTTCCTGACGTGGCCGACCGGGTGAGAGCGCAGGTCCTGGGCCGGGCGCTACGGGTCGCCGCCGACCGGGCCGGTGCACCGAGCGGTGTGCGATTCACCGAACGTCAGCTCTACTACGAGCTCTGCCGGACCCTGCTGCCCGTACCGCGCGGAGTGCGGCGTCCCGCGTTCACCGTCCCCGCACCCGTGCGGTATCCGGATTTCCTTGCCGCGCTGGCCGATCACGGACCGGTACCGGGCCTGCTGACCCCCGAACCCGCCCGCAGGTCTCCCGCCGGTCGGCACACCCCCGAACCGGATCTGTTCGATTACGGCCTGCCGCGCCTGCTCGTCTGCGAATCCGACGGCATCGCACAGATGTTGCGCGCCAACGGTGTTCCGATGGAATCGGCCTGTCCGGTGCTGAGTGCGGCCGAACTGCCGCTGGATCCGCGGGTGGCGGGCATGCTCACTCTGGTGGAGCGGGCGACCATCTACCTGCTGCACGAGGCGAGTGCCGATGGACTCACCTTCCGCGATCGTCTGCCCGGACTCACCGACGTCCCCGCGGGAGTCCGGGTCGTCGCGCTGGGATTGCGCCCGCGCCAAGCGGGTTCGCTGCATCTGACCCATCTGTCCGGCCCGCCCACCGATCTCGAATCCGCGGTCGATCCGTGGGAACGCGCCTGGCTTCGGCGCGGCCGGTTCGTCGAAGTGGACGCGGTACGCCCGGCCTCCCTGTTGCGCACCGTGCACCGCCTCGTGCGCGAGGTACGTCCACGCGGCACGTCGACGCAGTGGGGCCGAGTCCGCGCATCCGGTTTCCTGACCTGGCCCACCGCATGAAAGGGGCTGCCCATGTCGGTGCGACGGCAGATCACCTACACCGATGAACTGCTCACCGACGGCACGGTGCATCGGCGCTATTCCGACGGACGTCAGGAGTGGCGTTCGCGCGGACCGGGGACGGTGGTGTCCTGGCGCGACGACAGCGGTGGTTCCGGTATCGACGAACCGCTGGGACGCAGCCTGGTGAAACGTGTGTACAGCGATGGAACCGTGCTGTACGGAAGGGAATCCGGATACGGCCGCACCCTCTGGGGCGACGGGCTGCTCACCGTCAACCGGTCCTCCTTCGGCGGCAGGCTCGGCGCGATCCTGGCCGCGGTCGCGGGCGGTGCGCTGCTCGGCGGTCTGATCATGCCGCCGCACAGCCTGTCGGCGGCCGAGGAGGACGAATTGCGCAGGCAGGCCGCGACGCAATCCTCCGGTTCCGATAGCGGGTCCGACGACTACGGCGGCTGGGATGACGACCCGGGCGACGACGGTGGCGATTTCGGCTGAGGGGGATGCGAATGTCGCGTTGGTGTGCCTTCCTCACCCCGGATGATCCGGCCGGTCGGATTCGCGCCGTCGGCGGCGATCCGGTGTCGGTCTCCGGGCGGTTCGCACTGGGTTTGCTCGATGATCCCGCCGGTACGCCGGGCGGTGATCGGCGAACTACCTCGGGCCGGTCCGCGCTGGGATTGTCCGACGACCCCGCCGATACGGGCGGTGACCGGCGAACGGACTCGGGGCGTGGCGCGCTGCGGGACGGCTTGGGTCCCTTCATCGCGGGCGGTGTGACCGCGGTCGGCGCGGTCACCCTCTTCAACGCCGCCGAACTGCGTGCCCGCCTCGGCACGCACGCCCCGCGCGAGGGGACCGACGCCGAACTACTTCTGCACAGCTACCTGCGATTCGGTGCCGACGGAATCGCCCGCGCGAACGGCATGTTCGCCCTTGCTATCAGCGACGGATCTGATCTCGTGCTGGTCCGCGATCACGTCGGAACCCGCACCCTGTTCTACGCGGGGACCGGCGATTCGTGGATGGCGTCGAATTCGATACGCGCCGTGCGGCATTGGCCGGAATTACGGACGGGACTGCATCTGCCCGCGGTGCAGTCCTTTCTCACCTTCGCCTATCTGCCCGGCCGCGAAACCCTGCTGCGCGACGTCTACGAGGTGTTACCCGGCCGCCTGCTGCGGTTGCGCGCGGATGGGACGACCAGCGAGGAAACCTATTGGGAGCCATGCGAGGCCATCGATGACCGGTCCGCCGCCGAACACGCCCTCGAACTGCGCGCCCTGCTGGAAGACGCGACCGCGCGACGACTCCCCATGGGAGAACCGGTCGGCGTACTACTGTCCGGCGGTATCGACAGCAGTCTGGTCACCGCACTCGCCGCCAAGGCCCACGACCAGACGGTCCGGTCCTACTCCATCGCCTTCACCGGGACCACGGCCAACGAACTCGCGTATTCGGGACTCGTCGCCGCGCACTGCCATACCGAGCACCGGGTGCTCACGGTCCCGGGCGAGATCGTCGCGGACCGGTTGGCCGAGACGGTGGCGCTATTGGACTGTCCCGTCGGGGATCCGCTGACGGTCCCCAATCTGCTGCTCGCCGAAGCCGCGGCGGCCGACGGTGCGCGGGTGGTGCTCAACGGCGAGGGCGGTGATCCGGTGTTCGGCGGCCCCAAGAATCTGCCGATGCTGATCTTCGAACTCACCCGCGACGATCCCGATCCCCGGGCAAGAGCGCTGGCCTATCTGGACAGTTACCGCAAATGCTACGGCGATCTTCCTGTGCTCCTGAGCCCCGACGCACTCACCGCGCTCAGCGACGCGGCGCCGCTCACCGATCTGCTCACGCCTTATCTCACACAGGGCGCGATGACGAGTCTGCTCAACCAGTTGCTGCATACGAATCTGCGCACCAAAGGCGCGCACCATATCCTCACCAAGGTCGAAAGGCTCACCGCCGCGAGTGGACTGGAGGGACGCGCACCGCTGTTCGATCGCGCCGTGATCGATCACGCCTTCCGTGTACCTCCGCGCTTCAAACTCGCGGGCACCGCCGAGAAATGGATTCTCAAAGAGGCGGTCCGCGATCTGCTGCCCGCGACCATCGTCGACCGCCCCAAGAGCGGGATGCGGGTGCCGGTGCAGCAGTGGCTGGCGGGTCCGCTGCGCGAGCTCGGCCATGATCTACTGCTCGGCCGCTCCGCACGGGCTCGCGGATTGTTCCAGGAGGACACCATTCGAGCCTGGCTGCGGGGGGACGGCGCGCTGCTGCCGCGTCAAGGCGGCAAGCTGTGGTTGGTGCTGTCGCTGGAACTGTGGTTGCGCGCCTTCGAGGTGGGCCCCTGAACCGGCGGCGACCGGCACGAGCACAGGCGGAGAGGAGTCACCACCCATGTCCGATCCTCGGATCAAGAACACCGCGGACGACGAGAACGAGATCCACGAGGTGGCCGACTTCGAAGACGCGGGCCGCAACGCGGTGACGCCCGTCGCGCGTTTCCCCGATGAGGTCGCGCTTGTCGTCGTGCGGACCTTCGCCGAGATCGTCAGGAAGGCCAAGGCGGTCAACGCGGCCACCACACCCGACGCCGACGGCATCGTCCGCGCGCAGACATTCGAGGAGGGCGATGTGTACATGATCGAGAAACCCTTCGACGGTTTCTTCGCCGACCGGTACCTGATGGATTTCTACGACGTCGGCGAGCGCGGAATCTGTTCGCGTATGCATCTGCACACGGGTTTGCGTTTCGTGCGGATGATGACCGGCCCCGACACCCATATCCGGGTGAGCAGCCTCTCGCCGTTCGAGGTGACGCACGTCGAAGGCGTGACACCGTTCCGGCCCGAGCAGTTCACCGACGATCTGCCCGATACCCCGCCGGGAGTGCGCCGCCTCCGATACAACCTGATCGTCCCGCCCTGTTCATTCGTGGATATGCAGATTCCACGCGGGGTGAGTCACCAGTTCAATGCCTTCGGCCCGCACGCGGTGATCGATTCGGTGCACCCGGAGGAATCGATCGAGGTATTCCGCGAGCAGATGTCCGGATTTCGCATGATGGCCCAGACCGTATTCCTCGCCGACGCGTCGCCCGCCGCCGCGACCTGTTCGGAGGTTTCCGTGCGCCCCTGATCGGGCCTGCCCGACAGGTGCCACGGCCCCTATACTGGCAGGGGCGTATCTGGTCGGGCGGTGCGAGAAATCTCCGCGTTCGGCGCTCGATGGATAACACCCGGTGGTCGCCGACGAGTCCGAGCGACCGACGCCCCTCTCGGAGGGAGACAGCATGACCGATCCGACCCATGTCAAAGCCTGCCTGACCTGCCGCGAATACGCCGATCCCGTGCTGGCGGCCTTCCTCGTCCCCGAACCGCTCGCCCACGGCCGCTGCATTCTGCACCTCCTGGAACAGACGCCGCTGCGCGCGGGCCTGACGATGCCGCGACCCGACCTGATGACCCTGATCCAGACCCAGGTGGATCCGCACAGTTCGGTTCGTGCCGAATTCCGGACCTTCCCCGCCCGCCTGCCCGAATACGAACGAGCCCGCGCGATCCTGCACGACCACCTCATCCACGATCCGGCCCCCGTCGGCCTCGACACCGCCGACGCCGACGATATGGCCCGCCTGTCCCTCCTGCCCGAACGCCCCATAGGCCCCCGCCGCGTGGACGATTTCCAGGACTACGCCGTGCGCCAAGCCATGCTCGCGATCTACCGCCACTTCGACATCGACGAGCGCATCCCCCTGCTCTACCACGGCTACGCCGACCCCACCACCGGCTGGTTCGCCCTCCGCGCCGCCTCCGCCTGACCCGCAGTCGATGCCGATCTCGTCGTGGAGGTCCGGCCGCGCATCGCCTGCTGAATCCGGGCAGACGCGGAACGGCCGCGCATCGGGTGCGCGGCCGTTCCGCGTGCGCGAAGTCAGAGCCAGGTGTCGAGGGTGGTCGTGGTGAGGAAGTGGTCCAGATCCGCGCGCCAAGGGGCCGGTGTGGTCTTATCCGGTTCGATGGCGGTGTACTGGCCCCGATAGAACAGCAGCGGCCTGCCGGAGTCGGTGGATTCCGACAGGGCATGCACGCGGCCGATCACGATGTAGTGATCGCCGCCGTCGATGACGCTGTCCACCGCGCACTGGATGGTCGCCAGCGCGTCGTCGAGCAGTGGAAGTTCCATTTCGGAAGTGCGCCAAGGGATTCCGGCGAATTTGTCGGGATCTCGGGAACCGAATCTGGCACACGTCGCCCGCTGCTCCTCGGCGAGGACATTGACGCAGAAGCGGCCCGCCTGTTCGATCGCCGCCCAGGACCTGGAGGTCTTGGTCGGGCAGAACAGGACAAGCGGCGGTTCCAGGGACAGCGCGGCGAACGACTGGCAGGCGAACCCGATGGGGGCCGCGTCGCTGTCGAACGTGGTGATCACGGTGATACCGGTGCAGAACTGCCCGAGCACATCGCGGAACTGACGCGGATCGATCACCGGACTCACCGTCTCGGCCGCGTCCGTCACGGATTCGCCGACCCCGTCCGTCATGTGGGTTTCATGCCGACCGTGAAATCGTGACCCCACAGGCTCACGGCGGTGGACTCCCTGGCGATCCACGACTCGTCCTCGACTTCGAGTCCCTCGCAACCGTATTCGACGTCGAAGCCGCCGGGCGTCTTCATGTAGAACGACAGCATCTTGTCGTTGACGTGGCGGCCCAGCGTCGCCGACATCGGTACCTTCTTGCGCAACGCGCGGTCCAGGGCGAGACCCACATCATCGGCGTTCTCCACCTCGAGCATGAGGTGCACGATCCCGCTCGGAGTCGGCAGCGGCAGGAAGGCCAGCGAATGATGGCGTGGGTTGCAGCCGAAGAAACGCAGCCAGGCGGGCTCGCCGTCGGCCGGGCGCCCGACCATCTGCGGTGGCATGCGCATCGAGTCGCGCAACCGGAAACCCAGGACGTCGCGGTAGAAGACCAGGGACGCGGCATCATCGGTGGTGCTGAGGACCACGTGGCCGAGGCCCTGTTCCTCGGTGACGAAACGGTGCCCGTACGGCGTGACCAGACGCCGCGCCTCCAGCGCGACGCCGTGGAATGCCTCGAGGGTATTGCCGGACGGATCCTCGAAACGGATCAGCCCGTCGACGCGCCGATCCAGCTTCTCCGCCGCGGTGCCCTCCTTGAAGGGCACGCCCGCGGCGTCGAGCCGGTCCCGGATATCCTGGAGTTCACCGGCATTCGCGGTCTCCCAGCCGGAGATCAGCAGGCGTTCCTTGTCGCCTGGCACGATGACGAGCCGGGCCGGGAATTCGTCCATCCGCAGGTACAGCGATTCCGGATCCGAGCCATTGCCCTCGACCATGCCGAGCACCTTGAGCCCGTATTCGCGCCACGCCGCCATATTCGCGGTCTCGATGCGCAGATACCCCAGTGATCGAATGCTCATCATCCCTCCTGTGCTGTGCGGGACACCCGTGAACCGGCCAGGAAGTCCGATGCCAGCCGGTTGAATTCGTCGAATTTCTCCAACTGCGCCCAATGCCCGCAGCCGCCGAAAACGTGCAGTTGCACCCGCGGCAGCATTTTGGTGGCCACGATGGCGCCGTCGATCGGGTTCACCCGGTCCTCGCGGCCCCAGATCAGCAGCACCGGCTGGCGCAGTTTGTACGCCTCGCGCCAGAGCATGCCTTGTTCGAAATCGGGTCCGGAGAAGGATTTACCCATCGCCCTCGTCGCGGCGAGCGATTCCGGCTGACTCGCCGAGGCGAAACGCTCGTCGATCAGTTCCTCGGTGATCAGCGACTGGTCGAAAACCATGATCCGCAGGAACGCTTCCAGATTCGCCCTGGTCGGTTCGTAATTGAACTTCGCCAGATTCTTCACGCCCTCGGTCGGGTCAGGCGCGAAGACGTTCACGCTGAGCCCGCCGGGACCCATCAGCACGAGTTTGCCCGCCCGATCGGGATAGTCGAGCGCGAACCGCACCGCCGCACCGCCGCCGAGCGAATTGCCGAGCAGGTGCACGCGTTCGGTGATCTGGAGGTGATCGAGCAGATCGTTCAGCGCCGACGCGCTGTGCGTGAAGTACTGCGGGTGATCGATCGGCTTGTCCGAGCGGCCGAACCCGGGCTGATCCACCGCGAGCACGTGGAAGTTATCGGCCAGCACCGGGATATTGCGGGAGAAGTTGGACCATGAGGAAGCGCCGGGTCCGCCGCCGTGCAACAGCACGATCGTCGGGCCGTTGCCGACGCCCGCTTCGTGGTAGTGCAGTCGGAGATCGGGACGCACCTGGGCGTAGCGGGAAGTCGATTCGTAGGTGAGTTCCACCGTCGAAGTCACGGCTCGGTCCTCCTAGACCATCGTGTCGGTGATCGGCAGGCCGAATTCGCCCGAGCCGAAGACCGTGTAGGCCCGTTCGGGATCGTTGGCGGCGTGCACCCGTCCGGCATGCGCGTCACGCCAGAATCGTTGCAGCGGTGTGTCGTTCGCCAGCGCCGTGGCACCGGAGCTCTCGAACAGCTTGTCGATCGATGCGATGGCGCGTCCGGTGGCGCGGACCTGATCGCGCCGGGCTCGCAGCCGCAGTTCGAACGGAACCTCTTCGCCCGCGACCAGATGCGCGTATTCCTCGGCCACATTGCCCGACAGTTGACGCCACGCTGCGTCGATATCGCTGGCGGCCTCCGCGATCCGCACCTTGGCGAACGGATCGTCCTTGGCCTTCTCCCCGGCATACGCGGCGCGGACGCGCTTGCCCTGGTGCTCCACGTGCGCGGCGTACGCGCCGTAGGCCATGCCGACGATGGGGGTGGAGATGGTGGTGGGGTGGATGGTGCCCCACGGCATCTTGTACACGGGGTCGGTGTTCTGTTCCAGGCCAGGGGACTGCAGTTCGCTCATCGCCCGGAAGCTGAGGAACCGGTGGCGCGGCACGAAAACGTTTTCCACCACAACGGTATTGGAGCCGGTGCCGCGCAGGCCGACCACATTCCACACGTCATCGATGCGGTAGTCGGAGCGGGGGATGAGGAAGCTGCCGAAATCGACGGGCCTGCCGTCCTTGATGACGGGCCCGCCGACGACAACCCAGTCCGCGTGGTCGGAGCCCGAGGACCAGGCCCACGCGCCGTTCACGGTGTAACCGCCGTCGGTCACGACGCCCGCGCCCATCGGCGCGTAGGACGACGAGATTCGGACCTCGGTGTCCTCGCCCCATACGTCCTGCTGCGCCTCCTGCGGGAACAGCGCCAGATGCCAGTTGTGCACGCCGATGATGCCCGCGACCCAACCGGTCGAGCCGCACGCGCTCGCGAGCTTGCGGACAGTGTCGTAGAAGATCACGGGATCGGCCGCGTAGCCGCCCCACTGTTTGGGCTGCAGCAGCCGGAAGAATCCGGTCTCCTGCAGTGCCTTCACGGTTTCGTCTGGGAGGCGCCGCAGGTCCTCTGCCTCCTGCGCCTTCTCGCGCAGCGTCGGCAACAGCGCTTCGACCCGTTCGGTCACTTCTTGCGTCATCTCGGGACCTGCTCCTGCCTGGTCGGATTGGTAACCGGTACTCATTTGCCTCTGAGACTAGAACACGTTCTTATTTATGTCGAGAACCCGTGTTCATCGGTGTGAGACGAAGGACATGTGCTGGAAGTCGGCAGAATCGCTGGCGTGGAACGCGACATTTTTGTAACGTGTTCTAGTACAGAAGGAGGAGGATTCGCGATGGCGGTTACCCCACAGGGGAGCGGTGCGAAGGTCAGGGACCTGGACGTCGGTTCCGTGCCGACCCGGTATGCGCGGGGATGGCATTGCATCGGCCTTGCCAAGACGTTCCGCGACGGCAAGCCGCACGCGGTGAACGTTTTCGGCACCAAGCTCGTCGTTTGGGCCGACAGCAACGACGAACTGCGCGTGCTCGACGCCTACTGCAGGCATATGGGCGGCGACCTGTCGATGGGTGAGGTCAAGGGCGACGACATCGCCTGCCCGTTCCACGACTGGCGCTGGTCGGGCACCAATGGCAAATGTTCGGAGATTCCGTACGCGCGCCGCGTACCCCCGCTTGCTCGCACCCGCAAGTGGACCACGCTGGAGCGCAACGGACAGTTGTTCGTCTGGCACGACCACGAGGGCGCTCAGCCGCCGCCCGAGGTCACCATCCCCCATATCGCCGGCCCCTACACCGACGCGCAGGGCAACGCCTCCGAGCAGCGCGACAGCGGGTGGACCGACTGGACCTGGAATTCGCTGCTGATCGAGGGCGCCAACTGCCGCGAGATCATCGACAACGTGGTCGACATGGCGCATTTCTTCTACATCCACTACGCCTTCCCGACCTACTTCAAGAATGTCTTCGAAGGTCATATCGCCACCCAGTTCCTGGAGACCAAGGGCCGTCCCGATATCGGCATGGCCTCCAAGTACAGCGGCGACACCCTGCTGAAATCGGAGGCGTCCTATTTCGGACCCTCCTACATGATCAACCCGCTGGTCAATATCTACAGCGGATACGAGGTCAAGAGCGTCCTGATCAACTGTCACTACCCGGTGACGCAGGATTCTTTCGTGCTGCAGTGGGGCATCACCCTGGAGAAGCCGCAGGGCGTGGATGCCGAGACCGCCGACAAGCTGGCCGCCAAGATGACCGATGGCATCAGCGTCGGCTTCCTCCAGGACGTCGAGATCTGGAAGCACAAGTCCAAGGTCGAGAATCCGCTGCTGTGCGAGGAGGACGGGCCCGTCTACCAGCTGCGCCGCTGGTACGACCAGTTCTACGTCGACCTCGCCGACGTCACCGACAAGATGACCCAGCGTTTCGAATTCGAAGTCGACACCACCAAGGCCAATGAGGCGTGGGAGGCCGAGGTCGCGGAGAACCTGCGGCGCAAGGCCGAAGACGACGCGGCGCAGGCAGCTCAGACGGAGGCGAGTGTCTGATGGCCGCGACCTGGGCCAAGGCACCCGACTTCGCCGATCAACCCGCTCGGCGAGCCGAAGTGCAGTCCCAGACCATCGCCGACAAACACCGCTACCTGGAAGAGGGGCTGACGCCGCTGCGTTGTCACGCCTGTCGCAGTCGGGTACTGGTGCGCAAGACGAGTTCGCATCAGACTTCGGTGCAGTGGACGGACAATCCGGCCGCCCACTGCCCCGTGTACGCCGAACTCGCGGCCAAGGGCAGTGCGCCCGGCCGTCCCGACCCCTGCCCGAGTCTGGAGAAGACCATCAAATGGGCGGTGGACGAAGGGGTTATCGAGGTGCCGTGAGGCAACCCGGCCCGAGCGGATATGCCGCGGATCGAGGCGGAGAATTCCGCCCGTTCGCGGTGTGAACGACCGCTCGGGCCGGATTCAGTCGAGCCGGAAATCCGCGAAGTCGAACCCCGGCGAAACAATACAGCTGACCAGCGCGTACTCCGCGCCCAACGGCCACGCGGCCTGACTGATTCCGCCGGGAACCACGGCCTGCGGCATCTGCCCGCGTTCGATATCGGGTCCGAGCACCACCTCGTCGCCGCCGATATCGAGTACCAGCGGTCCGCCCCGATGCCACAGCCACACCTCGTCGGAGGCGACCGTATGCGGGGCGGACCGTTCCCCCGGCATGAGCAGGAAGTAGATGCCGGTCGCGCTCGCCCGCGGCCCGGCGTATCCGGTCGGAATGAATCGCACTGGGCTACGCCAGGTTTCGCGAAACCAGCCACCCTCGGGATGGGGCTCCAGGTCCAGTGCCGCGGCCAAGCCGGGTCGGTTCTCGGTCATCATCGAACTATGCCCGACGCCCTCCCCGAATTCATCCACCTCCCCGCCGACTCCGTTCGCCATCGCGAATACGGGCTCGCGCCTGGCCGGTATCGCCGCACTGCGGACGAAACCCCGCTCGTCGCGGTATGACCGGCGGGCGTCATGCGGTCAGCTGAACGCCGTCCTCGGCCGTTCCTGGAGTTCGCCGTCCACGTAGATGTCGACCTTCTCGTTGTAGAAGCAGGCGAGTCCGGCGATCTTCTGGCTCTCCGGCAACGGGGTACGGTAGATCCAGACGTAATCGGCGTATTCGGTATCGCCGACACAGACGTTCCAATAGTCGGCGTTGCCCTTGTACGGGCAGCTGCTGTGAGTGCCGGAGGCGTACAGCAGATCCATGCGCACATCGGTCAGCGGCAGGTAATACCGTGCGGGAAGACCGGTTTCGAACAGGATGCGCGGAGAACGCGAATCGGCGACAGTGACGCCGTCGATCTCGACGCGGATATGGCGTGAGCTGGTGAGGATATCGACACGGGTATACGGGTCGCGGGGGTGGACGTAGACGGGTTCGTCCTCCTCGAACCATTCGTCCATCGCACCCCATTCGAGCCGCACCAGCGCGTCGAGTTCGGGAATCGGCGAATCGTGATAGCGCAGTGCGGCGTTCTCTGCGGTGATCCCCTCGATGACGACGTCGTATCCGGTGGCGTCACCGCGGCTGGGGGAGTGCTGGTTCGTTCCGTTCGGCTCCAGCTTCGCGCGCAGGTCCGCGGCGGGCAGATAGTAGGTCGGGTAGTGCGGGTTCTCCCAGACCAGCGTGGGCCGGGTGGTGTCGGCCACCACGTGCCCGCCGAGATAGACCCTGACCCGCTTCCGGCCGGTCTCCAGTGTGACTCGCCCACGTCGCGCATCGCCCATATCGCTCGACGGTACTCCGCGCCCCTGTCGTTCCCGGGTGTCCGAACGCAGCGTTTCGACTGAACCGCCTGCGCCGACGCGATACGGCCTCGCGTTTGGGGCCTGCGATTACGGCTGTGCGGCGTGCTACCGGCGGACAGTGCACAGTCATCCCCAGGAAACGGCACTCCTGGGGATGACTGTGCACCGATTACGCGGGCTGCGTCAGCGGCCTGCGCGGTGTGCCGAACAGGTGGGCGTCGCCGTGGGCGCGCTTGAAGAACAGATGCGCGTCGTGCTCCCAGGTGATGGCGATACCGCCGTGCATCTGCACCATTTCCGACACGATCGTGGTGAACGCTTCCGAGCAGTGGATACGCGCGGCCCACACATCCTCGGCGGCCGAAGGGCTGCCATCGGCGACCGCGACAGTGGCCGCGTTGGAGGCGGATTCGGCCGATTCCACCAGGACGTACATATCGGCCATCCGGTGCTTGAGCGCCTGGAAACTGCCGATCGCCCTGCCGAATTGAATCCGCGATTTGGTGTATTCGACCGTGAGTTCCAGACAGCGCCGCGCGGCTCCGACCTGTTCGGCCGCGACCGCGGCCCACGCGATCTCCCGCAACCGCGCGGCGACGACGAGGGGATCGCGGTCACCGAGGCGACGAGCGGGCACCGCGTCGAAGGAGATCTCGGCCAGTTTGCGAGTCGGATCCATGGTGGCGACCGACCGCCTGGTCATCCCCGCGGCATCCCCGGCGACCTCGAACAGTCCGGTGGTGGTCACCACGATCAGAGTGTCGGCCTGGAGTCCGTCGAGGACGTAATGCGCCGTGCCGGTGAGTATTTCCCCGCCGGCGTCGACTCCCGGCTCATCCCAGCCGTCCGCGCCCGCCCAGCACACGGCGAGGGTGCCCGCGCCCCGCGCGACCGCGGGCAGCAGCCGCGCGGCGGCATCGGTGTCGCCGGAGAGCAGTACCGCCTCGACCCCGAGCACGGCAGAGCCGAGCATCGGAACGCCCGCCAGGGTGCGACCCAATTCGCCGACGACGAGCAGGGATTCGACGATGCTCGCGCCGATCCCTTCGTACTCCTCGGGGATGGCGAGCGCCGCGACGCCGATCTGCTCGCACAGCAGCCGCCACAGCTCCCGGTCGTAGCCGGGATCGGTATCCATCCCGGCGCGGACCGCCGCGCTGGTCGCGTGTTTGGTCAGCAGGGCTCGCACGGAGGCGGTGAATTCCTGATGTTCGGCGGCGCTCATGCGGTGCCCCGCAGCGCGCGTTCGCGAACGGCCTCGTCACGCAGCGCCCGCGCGATACGCGAACGATGCAGATCCATTGTGCCCCAGGCTGAACGAAGGGCGGTGACCTTGGTCAGCCAGAGCGACAGATCGTATTCGGCGGTGTAGCCGATCGCGCCGTGTACCTGCAGCGCCGCGCGGGCAGCGGCGTACGCGGCATCGCCGCAGGCGATCATGGCGGCGGAGGTATCGCGGCCCCGGGTCGGCGCGGCCGTGGTGAGCGCCGCGCGGAACAGCAGCGGCTCGGCCAGATCCAGCCCGATCAGCACATCGGCCAGTTTCTGTTTGACGGCCTGGAATTCACCGATCGGCTTGCCGAACTGCTTGCGCTGCTTGGTGTATTCGGTCGACGCGTGCAGCAGCGCGTGTCCGGCGCCGAGCAGTTGCGCGGCGGCGGCGAGCACACCGGCGTCGAATGCCGCCGCTGCCGCCTCCAGCACGGACTCACCCTCGATGAGCACGTCGTCCGGCGCCACCTGGAACAGTCGGCGGGCGGGGTCGATCGAACGCACGGGCCCGGTGCGGCGTGCGGTGCACAGCCGGTCACCGTCCACGAGCAGCGCCACCTCGGCGGTATCGGCGTCCAGCGCCACCGGATTGCGGCCGGGGGCGGTGAAGGCCAGGGTGCCGAGCGCGGCGCCGTCGGAGAATCCGGGCAGCCAGCGGTGCGCGAGTTCCGCTCCGGGCAACGCCTGCAACAGCGCGGGTATCGCCGCGGCGGTCTCCACCACCGGTCCCGGCGCGGCGGCCCGGCCGATCTCCTGGAAGGCGACGACCAGATCGATCGCCTCGGCCCCCATGCCGCCGTGCCGCTCCTCGACGGCAAGGCCGAGCGCGCCCGCGCCCGCCAGTTGACGCAGCAGGCCGCGACCGAGCCGAGGATCACCCCCCGCCCAGGCGCGCACCGCGGCGGGGGTGCGTCCGGCATCCAGTAGTTTGCGCAGGCTGGTCCCGAAATCGAGTTGTTCCGGGCTGAGCGCGAACCTCATCGGCTGCTCCCTCTCGGTAATCCGAGCAGCCGCTCGGCGATGATATTGCGCTGGATCTCGTTGGTGCCCGCGTAGATCGGGCCCGAGAGCGAGAACAGGTAGCCGTCGGTCCACGGTCCAGCCTGCTCGCCAGCACCGCCGAGGACATCCAGCGCGGTTTCGTGCATGGCGATATCGAGTTCGGACCAGAACACCTTGGTGATGGAGGACTCCGCACCGAGTTTGCCGCCCTCGTTCAACCGGGTGACGGTGTCGAAGGTGTGCAGGCGGTAGGCCTCGCTACCGATCCAGGCGTCGACCACGGCGTCGCGCTGTGCGGTGTTGGTGCGGTCGCCGACCTCGAGCCACAGGTCGATCAGGCGCTGCGCGGTGGCGCTGAAACGGCCGGGACTGCGCAGCGAAAGGCCGCGCTCATTGCTGGATGTGCTCATCGCCACCCGCCAGCCCTCGCCCGGTTCGCCGATCACATCGCGGTCGGGCACGAAGACGTCGTCGAGGAAGATCTCCGCGAAACCCGGCTCCCCGTCCAGCTGCGGGATCGGCCGCACCGAGACGCCGTCGGCGGTGAGGGGGAACATCAGATACGTGAGTCCGCGGTGCCGTTCGGCCTCGGGATCGCTGCGGAACAGGCCGAAGGCCCAGTCCGCGAAGGCCGCGCGGGAACTCCAGGTCTTCTGTCCGCTCAGCAGCCAGCCGCCTGTGGTGCGCTTGGCCGTCGACCGGATACCGGCGAGATCGCTGCCCGCTTCGGGTTCGGACCAGGCCTGCGCCCAGATATCGTCACCGCGCGCCATCCGGGGCATGATGCGCGACAACTGCTCCTGGCTCCCGTGCTCGAACAGGGTCGGCGCGAGCAGGAAGATGCCGTTCTGGCTGACCCGGCCCGGTGCGCCCGCGGCGTAGTACTCCTGCTCGAAAAGCACCCATTCCAGCAGGGACGCGTCGCGCCCGCCGTACTCCCGCTGCCACGAGACGACCGAGAGCCGCGCGTCGGCGAGGGTGCGCTCCCACTCGCGGTGCGCCTCGAACCCCGCCTTCGTGTCCATGGACGGCAATGGACTTTTCGGCGTGTTGGCGGCGAGGAATTCGCGGACCTCGTCCTGGAATTCCCGCGTCGCCTGATCCAGATCCAGATCCACTACGCTGTCCCGTTCTGCTGAGCTGCTGTGTCTTGCCGAGGCGCGGCGTCGGCGGCCGTCGCGGTGGCCTTCATCGATTTGGCGTTCATACCGCCCAGCGAATCGGCCCCGATCTCGGCATTGTGGGCGTGCGCGAAATGGTGCAGCCCGAAGACCGAATCCATACCGCTGCGCATCCCCATCAGATCCTCGGCCTGATTCACGGCCTTCTTGGTCAGCGCGAGGCCGAATTGCGGCATGGTGGCGATCTTCTCGGCCAGTTCCAGCGTGCGTTCTTCCAATTCCGCGCGCGGCACCACCCGGTTCACCATGCCCCATTCCTTGGCCTGCGCGGCGTCGAAACGGTCCCCGGTGAACAGGAATTCCTTCGCGGCGCGCGGACCCATGACCCACGGGTGCGCGAAGTACTCCACACCCGGAATGCCCATGCGCACAACGGGATCGGAGAAGAAGGCGTCATCGGAGGCGACGATCAGATCGCAGACCCAGGCCAGCATGAGGCCACCGGCGATACACGCGCCCTGCACCATGGCGATGGTCGGCTTGGGGATTTCGCGCCAGCGCCTGCACATTCCGAGGTATACCTCGGTCTCACGGGAGAAACGCTGATCGCCGCCGACCCGGTCCACGTGGTCCCACCACAGCGTCGCCTTGTTCTCGTAGCGCACGTGATGATCGCGGCCGGGGGTGCCGATATCGTGCCCGGCGCTGAAATGTTTGCCGTTGCCCGCCAGCACGATCACCTTGACGTCGGGATCTTCGACGGCGCGCACGAAGGCGGCGTCGATGGCGTAGGTCATCACCGAGTTCTGCGCGTTGCGGTAGTCGGGCCGGTTCAGCGTGACGATCGCGATGGGGCCGCGCGTCTCATAGGTGACGACCTCACCTTCGTCCGGAACCCCGTTCTCGTCCGACATCATTTCTCCTCACGTAGTTCGCGCTTGAGCACTTTCCCGGCGGCGCTGTAGGGCAACCGATCCCGGAATTCGACGAAACGCGGCACCTTGAAATTGGCGAGCACGGCTTTCGTGTGGGCGCGCACCTGCTCTTCGGTCACCGTCGCGCCCGGTTTGCGGACCACATAGGCCTTGCCCACCTCGCCCATCCTGGTATCGGGCACGCCGATCACCGCGGATTCGGCCACCCCGTCGAGCCGGGCCAACGCCTGTTCGATCTCGGCCGGATAGACATTGAAGCCGCCGGAGATGTACATATCCTTGAGTCGGTCGGTGATGCGCAGATATCCGCGTTCGTCCAGCACGCCGATATCACCGGTGTGCAGCCACCCGTCGGCGTCGATGGTCTTCGCGGTGTTCTCGGGATCGTCGAGGTACCCCAGCATCACATTCGGTCCGCGCAGCAGCACCTCACCCGCATCGCTGAGTCGCAGTTCGAAACCGGCGATCGGCCCGCCGCAGGTGTTGGCGATGGTCTCAGCGTCGTCGTCGGGCTTGCACATGGTCCCGAATCCGGACGCTTCCGACAGGCCGTACGCCGTGACGACGATGTCGAATTCGAGTTCCGAGCGCATCCGTTCGATCAGCACCACCGGCACGGTCGCCGCACCCGTGGTGGCGACGCGCAGCGAGCTGAGGTCGAACTGTTCGCGGCCGGGGAAATCCAGGATGGTCTGATAGATGGTCGGCGGGCCGGGCAGCACCGTGATCCGCTCCGCGCCGATCAGGCGCATGGTCTGCGGCACGTCGAAGGTCGCCTGCGGAACGATCGTCGCCCCGGTGACCAGGCAGGCGAGGATGCCCGCCTTGTATCCGAAGTTGTGGAAGAACGGATTCACCACCAGGTAGCGGTCGTCGCTGTTCAGCGTGGCGCATTCGGCCCAGGCCCGCACCACCGACAGCGCCTGCCGGTGCGCGACGAGGGTGCCTTTACTGCGCCCGGTGGTGCCCGAGGTGAAAAGGATGTCGGAGATATCGTCCGGGCTCACCTCTTCGGCCCGTTCGCGCGCGTCCTCGAGGGTGACCGACCGCGCGAATTCGGCCAGCTCCGACCAATTCGCCACGGTCGCTTCCGATTCCACCGAGGTTCCCGGCTCCACTGGAATGACCACGATCGTGGGTATATCCAACTCCGGCGCGGCCGAACGCAATTCGGCGAGCCGATCCCGCCCGAGGAAGGTGCCCGCGATGAAAAGCGCCTTGGCGTCGACGCGGCCGAGCACATCGGCGGCCTCGTCGGCGACGTAGCGCGTATTCAGCGGCACCAATCCGGCCCCGACATAGTGGGCGGCCAATGCCGCGACCACCCAGTGGTGGGTATTGGGGGCCCACATCGCCACCCGGTCGCCCCGACCCACACCGCGCGCGATCAGTGCGCGCGCCACCTCCTGAACGGCACCGAGTAGCTGAGCCCAGTCGAGCCTGACCTCGCCGTCGGCGACCGCGGGTAATGCGCCGAACAGGCGCGCGGCGTCGTGCAGCGCCATCGGTGTCGTCTGTGCAGGGGGTGTCACGGTTGTCCTCACCGTTCGTGCTGGCCCATCGCCGGTCGATCCGGGGACGCCGGACCGATCAGGTCGACAATCTAACAAAGCAAGTGCTTGGTAGGTTATCCTACCGTCGTGGTTGCGATCCAGACCTCAGACTCCGACACCGCCGCGTCCGACGGGCGGTTTTCGGCAGAAGTGCGCGAGTGGTTGGCGGAGAATCTCAGCGGTGAGTTCCGCGAACTGCGCGGACTCGGCGGACCCGGCCGGGAACACGAGGCATTCGATGAACGCCTCGCCTGGGACCGGCACCTCGCCGCGGCCGGGTGGACCTGCCTCGGCTGGCCGAAGGAATACGGCGGTCGCGAGGCCACCGTGCGCCAGCAGGTGATCTTCCACGAGGAATACGCCAAGGCCAACGCGCCAGCGCGGGTCTCGCATATGGGTGAGGAACTGCTCGGCCCGACCGTTCTCGCCTTCGGCACCCAGGCGCAGAAGGATCGGTTCCTGCCCGGGATCCGCAATGTCACCGAGCTGTGGTGCCAGGGCTATTCCGAGCCCGGCGCGGGCTCCGATCTCGCCGCGGTCAGCACCGCGGCCCACCTCGACGGTGACGAATGGTCGATCAACGGCCAGAAGATCTGGACCTCGCTGGCGCACGTCGCCGACTGGTGTTTCGTCGTCGCGCGCACCGAGAAGGGTTCGACGCGCCACAAAGGCCTGTCCTACCTGCTGGTTCCCATGAAGCAACCCGGTATCGAGGTGCGCCCGATCATCCAGCTCACCGGCACATCGGAATTCAACGAGGTCTTCTTCGACAACGCTCGTACCGCCGCCGACCTGGTCGTCGGCACTCCCGGCGACGGCTGGCGCATCGCCATGGGCACCCTGACCTTCGAACGCGGCGTCTCCACCCTCGGCCAGCAGATCCGCTTCGCCCGTGAACTCGCCGATATCGAGGCCCTGGCGCGACGCACCGGTGCGGCCGACGACCCCCTCATCGCCGACCGGATCGACCGGGCGTGGGTCGGGCTGCGGGTATTGCGCGCGCACGCCCTGCGCACCATGGAAGGCACCGGCGTCGACGATGGGGGACAGGCCTCGGTCGCCAAACTGTTGTGGGCCAACTGGCATCGCGGCCTCGGCGAACTCGCCATGGCAGTACTCGGTCCGGCGGGTCTCGTGGCAGGTGACGACGATCTGAACGAATGGCAGCGGCTGTACCTGTTCACCCGCGCCGACACCATCTACGGAGGTTCGAACGAAGTGCAGCGCAACATCATCTCCGAGCGTGTGCTCGGTCTCCCGCGCGAGGCTCGGCCGTGACCGGCCCGCTGTCCGTCGCGCCGCGGCCCGTTCCCGGCCACGGTCTGCTGACCGGACGCGTCGCGGTCGTGACCGCCGCGGCGGGCACCGGAATCGGTTCGGCCACCGCGCGCAGGCTGCTGGCCGAGGGCGCCGACGTGGTCGTCTCCGACTGGCACGAGCGACGCCTCGCCGAGACCGAGGTGGAACTGAAAGGTGAATTCCCGGACCGCAGGATCGCCGCCATCGCCTGCGACGTGCAGCGCACCGAACAGGTGAACGCGCTGGTCCGGGGTGCCGCGCAGGCCATGGGCCGGGTCGACATCATGGTCAACAACGCCGGGCTCGGCGGTGAGACCCCCGTGGTCGACATGACCGACGAGCAGTGGGACCGCGTCCTCGACATCACCCTCAACGGCACCTTCCGCTGCACCCGCGCCGCGCTCGGATATTTCCGGGAAGCGGGGCACGGCGGCATCATCGTGAACAACGCCAGCGTGCTCGGCTGGCGCGCCCAGTACGGTCAGGCGCATTACGCGGCGGCCAAAGCGGGCGTGATGGCGTTGACCAGGTGTAGCGCGGTCGAAGCCGCCGAACTCGGTGTGCGAATCAACGCCGTCGCGCCGAGTATCGCCAGGCACGCCTTCCTGGACAAGGTCAGTTCCACCGAACTGCTCGATAGTCTTTCCGAGCGCGAAGCCTTCGGCCGCGCGGCGGAACCGTGGGAGGTCGCCGCGACCATCGCCATGTTGGCCAGCGACTACACCTCGTATCTCACTGGCGAGGTGGTCTCGGTCAGCAGTCAGCGGGCGTGACGACGGCCCTGGTCTGGGCGGACAGTGTCGTCCGCGAAGGCCGCAAACCTGTCCGATCGAGGCGAGAATGTCCACGCAGACCGGTTGCTCCGGACACACCGTGCGGTCCGAGCGGTCGCACTCTATGTCTGCGAAGCGGAAACCGAGTACTGTTTCACGGCTGCGCACGGCCGACCGTGCACAGGGCAACGCAGAACATCGAATCCGTCACCGAGCGAGTCGATCAGCGTCCTGTGATCGTCCCAGTCCCAGCGTAACCATCGCGCTATGCACAGGATTGTCGCGGTCGCAGCCCCGGCTGTCTTCACCGCAATCGCCGCCCCCTGAGCGCTGGCACCGGTAGTCCAGGTGTCATCGACGATCAGCACATGTTTCCCCTGCACTCGCTGGCGCCATCGCTCATCGATCTCGAATCGGTCGGCTGTCATCTTCCGTTTGATATCGCTTCCTGGACCCGGCCTCATCAGAAACTTCGGCATAGGCGCGGTTGCGAAATTGAATTTGGGCAGGGTGGCATTGGCCAGCGCCGCGACGGGATGCGTCGCGTCGGGCCGCTCCTTGGAGGGAACGAACGTCAGCGCATCCCAGGTGTGACCCAGCCATGACTGCAGACATTTCCGGTGCATGTCCACCATCACCGAGATCATCAGTTGTAGATCCTCGGAGCATTCGTGGACGGGTGGGGTACCACGGTAGCCCTTGTAGGTGAGCATGTGGTGGGCCGACTGGTGGCGACCTCCCGGCATGTTTCCCACAGCGTAGGTGAGCAAAATGGTCCGGTCGGCCAACAGGTCGCCGAAGGTCCGGCGGCCTCCATCGCACGGTCCACACAGCCCCGAGCCCGACGGGCCACGACAAACACCGCATACGCCAGGAGCGTCCGGTGGATACGCATTGGAGAAGAATCCGCCGACTCGATCGCGCACAATACCCCGCAACAGCAGCGCATCGGGCGACGTAGCAGGCAACTTCTCCTGCGACGCGTGCTGAACTTCGCGAGCCAGGATTTCCTTGAGCCGTTGGAAGGGCGGATCCTGTGAGGGGCGAGTCAACGAATCCCTAGCAGTTCGATGAACGTCGAACGCTCGAAGATGATTCGGAGCGCGTGCTCGACTGCCTCGACCGGAGAGCGGGCGATATGTACACCGGGTTCGTCCTGCATCGCGCGACCCCACGAGGTGGACTGGACCACATGTTCGTTCATGATGACCGGTCGCCCGTGTGCGACTGCTTCTCGCGCCTGGATTCTGGTACCGCTCTTCTCACCGGCCTCGACGATCACGGTCGCTGTCCCGTAGGCGCTCATTGTGACGTTGCGAGCGGGGAATGACCATCGTGACGGCCCGTACTCCGGAAGGAAGTGGGTCAGCAGCATCCCTTGCTCGGCGATAGTGCTCTGTAGGCTCCGATTCTCCTTTGGATATACGTGATCGAGGCCGTTTCCGAGCACCGCTACCGTTCGACCGTTCGCATCCAACGCGGCTTGATGCGCTGCGGTATCGATTCCCTTGGCGAGACCCGCGATCACCGTCACGCGATTCGTCACCAGTTCCTGCGCAACATGGCGAGCGAACTTCAGACCTTCCTCGGAGGCATTGCGGGATCCCACGATGCATACTCCGGTGTCGCGTGATATGCGCCGACCGTGTGTGAAGACCACCGGCGGCATCTGCCGCACCGAGCGCAGTCGCTCGGGGTAACTGGGATCCATAAAGGTGTGCATCTGGAACGGTGCCTGTTTCCAGGATTCGACGTCGCGTGTCGCTCTGTCGAGAATGTCGGCCTCTTCGCTCGTGCCGAACAAATTGTCGGGATGTTCGTTCAGCCACAGTTGGCGCGCGCTGCCGATATTGCTGACCTGTTCGGTCAGGGCGGACCACTCGGTCCTCTTCGGTGTCAGGCGCATCATGGCAACCAGCGCGGCGCTGTCCCGATCGTCGTCCCAATCTGGTCGCCGACCGCCTGCGGCCGGCTCATCGCACCTCGAAGAGGTGTGCGCATTCGTCACTTACACTCCTCAGATCGATATCGAACTAATGTTCGAATTATGGCACGTGGCCACGACGGACTCCTGCGGTTTCGTGCGTTGTCCGACGCTAGCGTAGTCCGACTACCCCGGCATCGGATGGGCTAACTCGGCCATAGCGGTGCGGTCGGCGGACCGCGTTTGCCGGGGACCGGATAGACCTACAGTTCCGGTCCGGCCGCCGCGCTCTCCAACGCCGCCGCGACCGCTTCGAACTCCGCCAGCGCGGCGGTCAGATCTTCGACGATCTCGCGGGCGATGATCTCGGGTGCGGGCAGGTTGTCGGTGTCTTCGAGAGACTCATCTCGCAACAAGGTGATGTCAAGGTTGGTCTTGTCGCGGGCAATGAGGTTGTCGTAGGTGTACGACTTCCAGCGCGCGGATTCCTCGCGTTCGGCCCGGTCCTTGCCGACGAGGTACAAGTCGACGAATTCATCGAGGTGGCGGCGGCGCAGCGGATTCTGTTTGAGGGTGAGGTGTTGGTTAGTGCGCAGGTCGTACACCCACGGCTTGCTGGTCCACGGTTGTTCTGACGCGGGCTTCTTGTCGAAGAACAGCACGTTGGCCTTGACGCCCTGTGCGTAGAAGATGCCGGTGGGCAACCGCAGGATGGTGTGCAAGTCGAAATCGTTCAGCAGTTTGCGCCGCAGGGTTTCGCCCGCCCCACCTCGAACAGCACATTGTCGGGTAGCACCACAGCGGCACGGCCATTCATGTCGAGGATCGTCATGATGTGCTGGAGGAAATTGAGCTGTTTGTTGCTGGTGGTGACGATGAAATCCGAACGTTCGATCTCGCGATCCTCACGCACCTCCCGCCCATCGGCCGCGACCATCGTCAGTGACGACTTGCGCCCGAACGGCGGATTGGAAAGGACCACGCTCCAGCGCTGTCCGGGATCGGCGGTGAGCGCGTCACGGACTTCGATGAGCGAATCGCCGGTCGGGGTGCCGATCCCGTGCAACAGGAGATTCATCGCGGCCAGCTGGGCGGTGCCGTCGACCAACTCGAAGCCGGTGGTGAAATCGTCACGCAGGTGGGCGCGTTGGGTGGGCGTGAGATTCTCGGCACCGCGCGCGGCGTGTTCGTGGGCGACAAGAAGGAAGCTGCCCGTGCCGCAGGCCGGGTCGACGACGGTGTCGGCCACCCCGGGGTCGATGACATCGACGATCCCGTTGATCAGTTCTCGCGGAGTGAAGTACTGCCCCGCGCCGGAGCCTTTGTCGGAAGCGCCTTTCGAGAGCAACTCCTCGTAGGCGTCACCCTTGATGTCGGTGCCGGACGAGGACCAGTTCTCCTTGTCGATCAGATCGACGATGAGCCGCTTCAGTTTGGCGGATCAGCCGCCGCACTTACCCTCACCGTGGGTGGCCGACGTTGTCCGGCGAGATTGTTGCGGTCGACCAGGAACAGGACGCGGGTGAAGCCGCCGAATTTCAGCAGACGGTAGGACTGTGTCACGGCGGTGTAGGTCTTGCCCGCGCCCGTCGCCATCTGCACCAGACTGCGCTTGTAGCGCTGCTCGGACAAACTCTTCTCGATACCTCGGATCGCCGTGATCTGCGCGGGCCGCAAACCTGACGTATCCAACTCGGGAAGCGAGCGCACTTTGCCGCGCCAGGTGGGAGCCTCCGGGTCTGCCTCGGCGTCACGGAGAATGCGGGCCAGCGTGGCGGGCTTGGGGAAGTGGAACAGTTTGCGGGCGCGGGGTTCCGGGTCGTAGCCGTTCGTGAAGTGGAGTTCGGTGCCGCTCGACTCGAATACAAACGGCAGCCGCCCGTCCACCGTCAGTGCCTTCAAACGAACCTCGGCGGCAGGCCATCCGCGTACATCGCGGACTGCCACTCCACCCCCGACAGGGGCGTTCCCATCGGTTTGGCCTCGATGACGCCGACCGCCTTCTTGTCCATGTAGAGCAGATAGTCGGCACGGCCGTGTCCCCGCGTCATCGTGACCTCGCGGACAGCGACGCCCTGCGCGGCGAAAAGATTGAGTTCGCGCCTGTCCTGCACGGCCCAACCGGCGGCGGCGAGTTGGGCATCGATCAGTGCCCTGGCGCGTTGTTCCGCAGCGAGAAGTTGTTCCGCGGGCTTGTCGCTCATAACAATCGAAGATATCGGAGGAGAACGACATTCGCCGACGATCGTTTCGCAGGTCCCGGGATCGGCAGGTATTCGTGATCTCGAGGCTGATGAATTACATGAATTACAGCGCGAGCGACCTCTATTGAGCGGTCTGAACGCGGTGGTACCGCTCGGTCATGAGCGATGGACCTTCGCCGCTGAGCACGAATTTCTCGGTGGTGCCGGATCAGGTGCGTGACGTCGGTACGTACGTCTATGAACTGTCGGCCGCGTTGCGGTCGGCGCTCGATTCGGCGGGTAAAGATGTCTACAGGTTGACCGAGGGAGGCTGAACCGACAGCGCGGCAGAGGATTTCGCCGAGGGCGGGGCTGATGTGCGTGAGGGCGGCGCAACGGTTGATCGGGCAGTATTCAGTACAGTTCCGGTTTAGCCCCCGCGCTCTGCCCCAACACGGCCGCGACCGCTTCGAGCTATGCCAGCGCAGTGGTCAGGGCGTCGATGATCTCGCGGCAGTCGAGTCCGGGAGTCCGGGCAGCGGTGGACGGTAGGATCCCTCCGTCGGGTCAGGCGGTCCGATGAGAGGAAAAGGACAACTGAATGCTGACGAAAGCTACTGCGGCGGCGCTCGCAAGTGCTGCGCTGATCGGATTTTCCGGTACCGGGACTGCCTCTGCGGGGGAAGAGATTGCTGGGCAGTTCGCGGGACCGAATGGTCGCAAGCTGTGCCAGCAGGCTGTAAATAGCTATCCGCCGGGAGTTGCGTCGTGCCGACTCGCACACGGCGATACCTATACACTTTTCGTGGACTGGAGCAAACAGGGGAACGGTGGTCGCCCGAGTACTGGTTCCGCTGGCAGTTCGTAGCCCGGTACTCCAGGCTGATGTCCGCAGTACTCCAGCACGATGTGTTCGCGGGCTTGAAGTTCCTACCGTCGGCTCATGCGTATACGAGCCTTCGCTCGTCCGATCTGCACAGCTGCGGTGCTCCTGTCTGCCTGCACGACGAGCACGGTCGAGCCCGCCTCCGCACCATCGGGCGCAGCCGCCCTCGTGGACACGGTGCGCGGCGATCTCGACGCGGTGATCCGCGCTCGGGTGCCGGGGCCATTGCCACGCTCACCGAAAACGGCGCCACCACCGTGGTGACCGCCGGTCTCGGCGATATCGCCGAGGGAACCCCGATCCCTACCGATCTTCCCCAGCATGTCCGGGTCGGTAGCGTCACCAAGACCTTCACCGCCGTGATCGTGCTGCAACTGGTGGCCGGACACAGGATCGACATCGACCCGGTCGATCGACACGTATCTGCCCGGTCTGCTCACCGGTGACGGCGTGGACAGACACGCCACCGCCGTCCGCGACTTCCGCGGTCTGCCCGCGTCACGACGATTCCACGCCCTGAACAGAAGTGAGGCTGCATCGTGCGCGCTGACCGTGCCGGTCAGCGCGCAGTCGGGGGAAAGGGGACCGGCGACCCCGGCCGATCACCGCGTCGTCCTGCGGTATACGGCAGGGCGTACATATAGAGGCCGGAGAACAGGAGTGCGGCCAGGGGCAACAGCGGCAGGTAGGACACCCAGACAATGGGTTCCTTCTGTGCGAGGGCGAGGAAGGTCGCCAGGACGGTCACGACGAACACGATGGCCGACCCGCGATGCAGGCGGCGGGCGCGCGGTGCGGTCGAGCCGCCCGCCGCTGCCCCGACCTGCCTTGCCGGGCCGTCCGCGGTCCCTCGGCCGCGACGTCCGTCGACGTACCACGACACCAGCATGAACAGGCCGGAGAACAGGAGCAGGGCCAGCGGGGGCAGCGGTACATACGACACCCAGACCGGCCCCTTCAGCGCCACCACGACGACGGTGACAACGACGGTCGCCGTGAAGACGACAGCGAGTACACGATGCGTCTGCCGAACCCGCATGTTCCGATTCATCGATTCTCCTCTGATTCGAGCCGCCGTCGCCCGGCGATCCGCCGGGGAGCTTCAATCACGACGACATTAGCTATGGCCGGTGACCTGCGCTTCTCGATTCCTGATCGTTTCGCGAACGGTCGTTTCGAAGGACCCGGATGACACTCCCGAGGAGCCACCGCATCCCCGACTGACGAGCAGTCCGCGTCGTAGGCCGGGCAGACCGAGCTATCCGACGATGGTGTCAAGTGGTGGCCATCAGGTGGGCGTCAACCGAGGCGAGGACCATCCCGACGAATCCTCGGGCCCGGTGATGTCATCGCTGCGCGCGGCCGCCGCGGCGCAGCCCAGCGGACTCGAGTGGGCGGGTGCCGGGTGGCGGTCGACGCTCGCGCTGCCGTCGCTCGGACATGTGCGCGCATGAGGCCACGGTGATGGCGCTGATCAGGGAAAAAGGGGGCGCGGTGGGCTGTCGGGTGTGCCATGCTGAGGGTGGTCGGATCCCGCACTCCCTAAGGGGCGATGGCTATGGGCACGAATCGCCCACGCGCCCGCGAACAACTGGAACTCGAAGTGGTGCGCGATGTCGTGCTGGCCAAACGCAGAGTGGACAGCCTCGTACTCGCGGCGCTGACCCTGGGCGCCGAACTCATGGCGCACGAATCCGCGCGGGCCACCGCGTGCAGGGCCGCCCAGATCCTCGAACAGTTCGCCGTCGATGAAGCCGAGGTCACCCGTGATCCGCGAGGCGCGCTGCGCGCCGACACGGCGCGTGCCCACGAGCGCGCCCGCCGCATCGGACTCCACCCCGAGGCCGGTGTGCCCTCCGAACGGGATCGGCACAGGCAGCGGCAGATGGCGCTGATGCGCGAGGTGCGCGCGGATCTGCTCGAACTCGTCCACAAGAGCCGCAGGTTCCGCTTCGATCGCGTCGCCTTCGCCGACGAGATCGCGGCGGGACTGTGCGCCGCCACCGACAAATTGGTCATCGGCTCCGATATGGAGACCTTTCAGGCCTGGCAGCGCGGCATGGTGCTGAAACTTATCGAACAACCGACCCCGCACGGCCCGCCCCGGGTCATGGCGACCGTGGACGCGGGCCCGGAGCGCGGCCCCGTCACCGTCGAATGGGACAGCTGCGAACGACGACTCGCCCTGGTGGCCCGCATGGTTCGCGCGGGAATTTCCCCCGTGCTCATCTGCGACCGACTGCTCGCCGACCTGTCGATGTCGTCCCCGCTGCGCTATTCGTCACGCTGACGCCGCTGGCACCAAGCAAATGCTTGGTTGTACTATGACGTGGTGACCGCACCGGACTCCTCGAAATCAGCGCGCCGCAACGAGTTGCTGGCGCTGGCGGCCGACCTGTTCGCCGAGCGAGGACTGCGTGCGACCACCGTCCGCGATATCGCCGACGCGGCCGGAATCTTATCGGGCAGCCTCTACCACCACTTCGATTCCAAGGAATCGATGGTGGACGAGATCCTGCGCGGTTTCCTCGATGACCTGTTCGGGCGCTATCGCGAGATCGTCGCCGCCGGACTGAGTGCGCGAGATACCTTGGAAGCCTTGGTGATCGCGTCCTATGGATCGTTCGACCGGTTCCACGCCGCCGTCGCGATCTACCAGGCCGAGGCCAAACGGCTGCGCGACTCGGAGCGGTTCACCTATATCGCCGAGTACAACACCGAATTCCGTGAACTCTGGCACCGGGTGCTGAAAAACGGTGTCGAAGACGGCAGCTTCCGCGCCGAGATCGATGTCGAACTGGCCTACCGATTCCTGCGCGACACGGTGTGGGTCGCGGTGCGGTGGTATCAGCCCGGCGGCCCCATCACCGTCGACAACCTCGCCAAGCAATATCTGACCATCGTGCTGGACGGGCTCACCGTCCCAACGGCTACGCAAGCCATCGGCTCCGGGTCGGTCGTACCCGAGGGCAAGTCCGAGTAGGAGATTCCATGTCTGCACCATCCGCCCGTCGGCCCTACGCCCCGCTACGGGATGCCTATGTGATCGACGCGGTGCGCACTCCGGTCGGCAAGCGCAACGGCGCGCTCGCCGACGTGCACCCGGCCGATCTCGGCGCCGCCGCCCTGCGTGGGCTGCTGGATCGCAATCCGGTCGACCCGAAGCACGTCGACGATGTGATCGTCGGCTGCGTCGACAATGTCGGACCGCAGGCGGGCAACATCGGGCGTACGGCGTGGCTGACCGCCGGATTCCCGGAGGAGGTTCCCGGTGTCACGGTGGACCGCCAGTGCGGATCTTCCCAGCAGGCCATCAATTTCGGCGCGCAGGCCATCATGAGCGGCACCGCCGAGGTGATCGTCGCGGGCGGTGTCCAGAATATGAGCCGGATCCCGATCTCCGCCGCCATGCTGGCGGGTAAGGAATACGGCTTCGACTCGCCGTTCGTCGGTGCCGAGGGCTGGGATCACCGGTACGGCACCGAAGAGGTCTCCCAATTCCGCGGCGCGCAGTTGATCGCCGAGAAATGGGATATCAGCCGCGAGGATATGGAGCGGTGGGCGCTGCGCAGCCACGAGCGGGCCCGCGACGCCATCAAGAACGGGCGCTTCGACAAGGAGATCGTGCCGGTCGGCGATTTCTGGATCGACCAGGGCCCGCGCGAGACCAGCCTGGAGAAGATGGCCTCGCTGCCCGCGCTCGCCGAGGGCAGCCCGCTCACCGCGGCGATTGCCAGCCAGATCTCCGACGGTGCGAGCGCCACCCTGCTCGCCTCGGAATGGGCCGTGCAGGAATACGGTTTGACGCCGCGGGCACGCGTCCACCACGTCAGCGCGCGTGGCGCGGACCCGATCTTCATGCTGACCGCGCCGATTCCGGCCACCAAATGGGCGCTGGAGAAGACCGGCCTCACCATCGACGATATCGACGCCGTCGAAATCAACGAGGCGTTCGCGCCCGTGGTACTGGCCTGGTTGAAGGAGACCGGAGCCGACCCGGACAAGGTCAATGTCAACGGCGGCGCGATCGCCCTCGGACATCCGCTCGGAGCCACCGGCGCGAAACTGTTCGCGACGCTGCTCAACGAACTCGAGCGGGTGAACGGCCGGTACGGGCTGCTCACCATCTGCGAGGGCGGCGGCACGGCCAACGTCACCATTATCGAACGACTGGATCGCTGATCTCGTTCCGTGGTGGCGCGGCGTGCCGTGCCGCCACGGTCATCTGCTCGCCGCCGACAACGACCGGAACACCTCGGCGGTAGGCGAATTCGGTGCGGCGCAATACACGATCATGCGCTGATCGGTATCGCTGATATGCAGTACCTGGCATTCGAATTCGAGGTGCCCGAATTCGGGATGCTCGACCTGTTTACGGTGCGTGCGCCGGGTCTCGACATCGTGATCGTGCCACATGGACGCGAATCTCGGTGCGGTACCGAGTAATTCGGTGACCAGCGAGGCGATGGCTGGATGTCCGGGATAGCGGGCGTAGGCCGCGCGCAGGTCGGCGACCGTGGAACGGGCGAAGGCGAGGGTGTCCTCGTCCGACCATCGGGGGTGCTCGGCCGCCGTGCGGAATGTCCAGCGCACGATATTGCGTTCGGCCTCGGGCACGGTGGCCAGATCGCCGATGAACGGCACCGCCGCCCGATTCCACGCGAGCACGTCGTAGGTCGCGTCCACCACGTAGGCGGGCGTCTCGGTCATGCTGTCGAGGATGAACCGGATCGATTCCGGCACAGTGCGATTCGGGCCGACCACCGGTGCCGGATGATATCCGGCCAGGCGGAGCAGGTAATCGCGTTCGTCCACGGTGAGCAGCAGCGCTCTGGACAGGGCGGCGAGCACCTGTTGCGAAGGACGCGGGCCACGGCACTGCTCGAATCGGATGTAGTACTCGACCGATATGCCCGCCAATTGGGCGACCTCCTGCCGTCGCAGGCCGGGGGTACGGCGCGGGCCGGTCTCGGGGAGGCCGACATCGGCGGGACGCAGGCGGGCGCGTCGCGCTCGCAGGAATGCCGCCAGTTCGGTCTTGTCGGTCACCGATCCAGTGTCGATGATTCGAGTGGTCGCGGGGGAGGTACAGCCGATACCACGTTCGAAGGGGCCTCCCCGACGGCCGTATGCGGTGGAAATCTCAGTGATATGACAACCATCGCATTGATCACCGGCGCCAATAAGGGGATCGGATTCGAAACGGCCCGGCTGCTGGCCGCGACGGGGATGACCGTCCTGATCGGAGCGCGCGATACCGATCGCGGCAAGAACGCGACAGCGAGATTGGCGGCCGAGGGAGCCGACGCCCGGTTCGTTCCCCTCGATGTGACCGACGCGGAGTCGATCGCCGGCGCCGCCGCCGATATCGACGCCGAATTCGGCAGGCTCGACGTCCTCGTCAACAACGCGGGCATCACGGGTGGACTCGACGGTGACGGTAAACCGTCCTCCACGGCCGTGAGCACCGTGCGAGAAGTGTTCGAAACCAATGTCTTCGGCGTCGTCGCGGTCACCAACGCCATGCTGCCGCTGCTGCGCCGTGCCGAAGCCGCCCGCATCGTGAACGTGTCGAGCGAGGTCGGTTCCTTCGGCATGATGATGGATCCGGACAGTCCGATGTGGCCGGTGGCCGCGATCGCCTATCCGTCATCGAAAACCGCGCTGACCATGGTCACCGGGATGTACGCCAAGGAGTTGTGGGATACGCCCATCAAGGTCAACGCCGCCAATCCCGGCTATTGCGCGACAGATCTCAATGGCCACAATGGATTCCGCACGGCAGCGCAGGGGGCCGAGGTGAGTGTGCGGTTGGCGACCCTGCCCGCCGACGGTCCGACCGGCCAACTCTGGGGTTACCGCTGGGGAGGTGCGGGCAAGGACGAGTACGGTGTGCTGCCCTGGTGAACGCGAGCCGCCCGGATCGGTGATCCGGGCGGCTCGTTCGGTACGAACCCTCGACGGGTCGATGTTCCCGCGGTGACAGCGGCCGTCATTGATCGGCGGCCCCATTTCGAAACATCAAGCAGAGGGCTCGGCGGCCGCGGTCTCCTCGGTCAGCGCGCCCATCGCGTCGATCCGCGCCGCCGCATCGGTGACGATGCGCTCGATCAGATCCCGGCAGGTGGGCAGATCCTCGATGATGCCGGTGACCTGTCCGGCCGCGAGCACACCGGCGTGGGTATTGCCCTCGACCAGTCCCGCGCGCAACAGCATCGGGGTATTCGCGGCCATGACCACCTGCGACCAGGTCAGATCCTTCTGCTTGCGCATGGCGAGACCGTCGCGAACCATGGTCGACCATTTCATGCCGGTCATACTCTTGAACCGGGCGGCGTTGGCGAGGGCCGCGCTCAGTCCGCGCCAACGGCCCGAATGCTCCAGACGTTGCACCAGTTCGGTATTGAGCACCCGGTGCGGCATGCCGTCGACCTTCGTCGAGACCACGGTGTCCTGCAGTTGCCTGCTCAGGTACTCCTGTTTGACCGCGTCGGGAACCGTGCTCTCCTGCGTGAGCAGGAAACGGGTGCCCATGGCTACTCCCGCCGCGCCGTAGGCCAGTGCGGCGGCCAGGCCGCGGCCGTCGAAGAAACCACCGGCGGCGACCACCGGAATGTCCACCGCGTCCAGTACCGAGGGCAGCAGCAGGGTGGTCGCGACCGGACCGGTGTGACCGCCGCCCTCGCCGCCCTGCACGATCACCGCGTCCGCGCCCCACGAGGCTACTTTCACCGCGTGCTTTGCCGCGCCGATGGACGGAATCACCACGACGCCGGCGTCTTTGAGTTTCGCGATCAGATCTTGCTTGGGCGCGAGCGCGAACGAGGCGACCGCCACCTTCTCCCGGATGAGCAGATCTATCCGCTCGGAGGCGTCGGTGGCATCGGCGCGGATATTCACGCCGAAGGGCTTGTTCGTGTGCGCCTTGGTCTTCGCTACGGCGGCCTCGAGTTCATCGAAAGTCATGGTGGCAGAGGCCAATATGCCGAGACCGCCCGCATTCGAGGTCGCCGAGACCAGACTCGGCCCTGCCACCCAACCCATACCTGTCTGCACGACCGGATGCGCGATACCGACGAGCTCGGTCAGCGGCGTCCGGATCCGGGGTGTCATGCCGGTACCTCGGATTCGCGAATCTTCCTGGGATCGAGCACATCGCGGATCAATCGCAACTCCTCGGCGGTGGGCAGCCGGGTTTCGCCCGCCTCGGCCAGGCCCGCGATCTCGAAGGAGGTGTTCTCGGCGACCTCGTCGGCGCTCACGCCGGGATGCAGACTGCGTGCCCGCATGGTGTGATCGGGCCCCTCGAAATCGAAGACGCCGAGATTGGTCACCACGCGGTGCAGATGCAGGAAGCGGAAGGCCGGATTCCCAGGATCGATCTTGTCGTAGCCGACGCCGCTGACGATATCGACCTTGTCGACGAACGTCCGCTTGTTGTGGCGCGGAATCCAGTAGCTGGTGGCGTGATTGAGGGTATTGCCCGGCGCGCCGCGCACACCGAACATCTGCCGGGTCGGCTGCTGCAACGGACCGAAGGCCGACAGATTCTGGTTGCCGTAGCGGTCCACCTGGTTGGCGCCCATCACCACGTGGCGGCGGCCGGAGGCCACCACGTCGAACACCTTGCGGAACGGTATCCAGCCCTCGATGGGGGATTTGCCGCCGAGCGGGGGAGTCTCGGCGAACAACAGCGCCTCGCCGTCGGAGAGCAGCAGATCAGGTTCGGTGGTCAGTTTGGCCAGGCGCGCGCCGAGAATGCTCATCGGCGACATCGGGGAGGCCATGATCTCGCCGGCGCCGCTGAAGATCTCGGCACAGGCCACCGCGCAGATCTCGGCGCGGGTGATGGTCTCGGTGGTCGTTGTCTCGGTAGTAGTCGTTGTCTCGGACATTCACGCCTCCTGGGTGGCGAACGCGCGGACGGCGGCCTGGTACTCGTCTTCGGAGACGGCCAGGTAGGTATCGACGAACCGCTGCCAGGATTCCGGTGTCTTGGCAGAATCCACGTAGTGGCGCTGGAACTTCTCGTCCCGCTTGTAATCGTCGCCCGCCAGGGTGAAGTGCGCACCGCCGGGCGCCTCGACGACTCCGTCGACCATCATGCGGTTGAGCAGCAGCGAGGGCAGCGCAACGGTTTTCACCAGTTCCTCGGTCTCCACCACGCGTTCCACCGACAGGTAGCGCCGCTGCGCCGCCAGGCAGTACAGGTCGTCGAAGTAGGGGTCGACGCCCGTGTAGGCGGCATTGCCGTGTTTGTCGCCGATATTCAGATGCACGAGTGCCGCATCGAGATTCAGCGCGGGCATGGCGGTGAGTGTTTCCGGTGCGCCGCCGGGGCCAGGATACGGCGAGGTGACCGTCCGCAGTTCGCCGTCCCAGAAATTGAACACATCCGAGCCGAGTCCCGCGCGGATCGGCAGGAAGGGCAGCCGCGCCGCCGCCGCCTCGAGCCCGCATTTCAGCATGCCCTCATCCATTTCGCGCGCGACCAGCGCGCCGGAGGTGCGCGCCTTGGCGAACCACGGATCGTAGAACGGGGCCGAATCCAGGGAGACGAAACCGTAGTACGCCTTGCGCACCTTGCCCGCCGAGCACAGCAGTCCGAGATCGGGGCCGCCGTAGCTCACCACGGTCAGATCGGTGATATCCGAGCGCAGGATGGCACGGACCAGCGCCATCGGCTTGCGCCGGGACCCCCAGCCGCCGATGCCGATGGTCATGCCGCTGCGCAGCTCACCGACGACCTCGTCCAGCGACATTCGCTTGTCTCGCATAGCGTTTCCTTACTCCCCGCTCTTCCGCGCTGCCAGATCCTCGTCGAATCTGGCCCTGATCTCGTCGGCGACGCCGGCCAGATTCAATTCGAAGGTGAAACCCTGTTCGTACCGGTAGCTGCGGTGCACGTCCTGCACGTCGATACCGTTGAGCGCCCGCTTGGCCGCGCGGATCACCCGGCCGTCCTTGGCCGCGATGTTCTTGGCGACTTCCAGTGCCGCGGCGTCGAGTTCGGCGCGCGGCACCACCTGGTACACCGAGCCGTGATGGTGCAACTGCTGCGCGGTGATCGTGCTCGCCGTATAGAACAGCGCCCGCATCAGATGCTGGGGAACCAGCCGGGACAGATGGGTGGCCGCGCCGAGCGCGCCGCGATCCACTTCGGGCAGTCCGAACGTGGCGTCGTCCGAGGCGATCACGATATCGGCGTTGCCGACCAGGCCGATGCCGCCGCCGAGGCAGAATCCCTGGACCGCCGCGATCACCGGGACCTCGCAGTCGTAGACAGCGGCGAAAGCGTCGAAACAGCCGTGGTTGGCGTCGATGAGCGCCTGGTGTCCCGGCTTGCTCTGGATCTCCTTGATGTCGACGCCCGCGTTGAACCCGCGATTCTCCGCCCGCAGCACCACGACCTTGGTCTCCTGGTCGCGCCCCGCTTCGCGCACCGCGTCGGCGATGGCGAACCAGCCGTCCGTCGGTATGGCGTTGACCGGCGGATAGTCCACCGTGACCACGGTGATGCCGGTCGATTCGGAGTGACGGTTGATCCCCATCGCATGTCCTTCGCTGTCAGGGTCTTCGGTGCCAGGGTCTTCGGTGTGCGCGCTGTTCGCCGCACCGGCAAGGTGAGCGGCATTGGCAAAGCAAGCAGTTGCTTGGTAGGTTAGCACGGTGGCACTCGAAATCGATCTGGCCGGACGCGTAGTTCTCGTGACCGGCGGTGTGCGCGGAGTCGGCGCCGGCATCAGCCGGGTATTCCTCGAGGCGGGTGCGACCGTGGTGGCCTGTGCCCGTCGCCCGGCCGAGCGCCCGGTCGCGTTCGGCGCGCGGGAGATCGACTACCTGCCCTGCGACGTACGGGACGCGGACGCGGTGCGCGGTCTCGTCGATGCCGTCATCGAGCGGCACGGCAGGCTCGATCACGTGGTGAACAACGCGGGCGGTGCGCCCTTCGCGCCCTCGGCCACGGCGAGCAAGAATTTCAACACCAAGATCGTCGAGCTGAATCTGATGGCCCCGCTGCTGGTCTCGCAGGCCGCCTACGGGGTCATGGCGGATCAGCCCGACGGCGGCTCGATCGTGATGATCTCCAGCGTCAGCGGGCATCGGGCCTCGCCCGGCACCGCCGCCTACGGCGCGGCGAAGGCGGGCATGGACAGTCTGACGCAGTCGCTTTCGGTCGAATGGGCGCCGAAGGTGCGGGTGAATTCCCTGATCGTCGGCATGGTCGAAACCGAACTGAGCGAATTGCACTACGGCGACCGCGACGGTATCGACGCGGTCAGCGCGACGATACCGCTCGGCCGGATGGCCACCCCGGAAGATATCGGCCGATGCGCGGTGTTCCTTGCCTCACCGCTGGCCGCCTACGTCAGCGGGGCCACCCTGCTGGTGCACGGCGGCGGCGAGCGCCCCGCCTTCCTCGCCGCGTCCACCGCCATGGCCACCGCAGCGACCGGCGAAAAGGCCTGAGAAGTATCCGGATACGAAAGAGGACAACAGGTATGGACGAGCAGATCTGCGCCGGGCGCACCGTGATCGTCACCGGCGCGGGTCGCGGGATCGGCCGGGCGCACGCGCTGGCCTTCGCCGCGGCGGGCGCCAAGGTGGTGGTCAACGACCTCGGTTCGACGCTTGACGGCGCTGCGACCGATGAGACGCCCGCCCAGCAGGTCGTCGCCGAGATCGAGGCGCTCGGAGGCCGGGCTGTCGCCAACGGCGACGATATCGCGGACTGGGAGGGTGCGCGCGCCCTGATCCGCCAGGCGGTCGACACCTTCGGCGGGCTGGATGTGCTGGTCAACAATGCCGGTTTCGTCCGGGACCGGATGCTGGTCAACCTCGGCGAGGACGAATGGGACGCGGTGGTGCGGGTGCACCTCAAGGGCCACTTCGTCACCATGCGTCACGCTGCCGAATACTGGCGCGGCGAATCGAAGGCGGGTCGTCCCGTCGACGCCCGAATCATCAACACCAGCTCCGGCGCTGGTCTGCAGGGCAGTGTCGGGCAGGGCAACTACGGCGCGGCGAAAGCGGGTATCGCCGGTCTGACGCTGACCGCTGCCGCCGAATTCGGGCGCTACGGGGTCACCGTCAACGCCATCGCGCCCTCGGCGCGCACCCGGATGACCGAAACCGTTTTCGCCGAGATGATGGCCGCGCCGGAGGACGGCGGCTTCGACGCCATGGCCCCGGAGAACATCTCCCCGCTGGTGGTCTGGCTCGGCAGCGCGCAGTCGTCGTCGGTGACCGGCCGGATCTTCGAGATCGAGGGCGGCAAGGTCGCCCTCGCCGACGGCTGGCGTCACGGCATCGCCGTCGATCGCGGCGCACGATGGTCGCCCGCCGAACTCGGACCGGTGGTTGCCGACCTGATTGCCAAGGGAGTGCCGCCCGAGCCCGTCTACGGAGCCTGAGCGCTATACCGACGAAGGCCTCCATGGGCGCAGGGCAGCGATGTCCGCGCCCATGGAGGCCTTCGTCGTCTTCGCGCCAGGGGTGCCGCGAGCTGCGTTCTCCTATGTGCACGGGATGCCGCGGTCTACGATAGGCGCCTATATGTGAAACCGGGAGGGTACGGACACCGGGGAAGTGCTGCGCTGAAACGATGAGGGGAAGGCTCGCGCAATGGCCATTGGTCGCACGATGCGTTCGGTGGCGGTAGCCGGGGCGGTTGCCGGTTTTGCGCTACTCGGTCCGGTGGTCGCCGTCGCGCAGCCGGGAAGCGGTAGCGCGGGCGGGAGTGCGGGGCCGGGTCCCATCGGCGCGGTGCCCGTGCCCATCCTGCCGCAGCATGCCGCGCGCGCCGAATTCTTCGGACCGAGATCGTGAGGGGCCGCAGGTGAGTGAGAGCAGAACGCGCAGCAACTCCCGCTCCTACCGCAGAGTGGCAGCCGCGGTCGACGCCGTCTGCGCGATCGCCGCCGATTCCGACGCCACCACCTTGGAGGAGGTGGTCGCGTCGATCGCCGGTGAGCGGAAACGGGAGATCGAAATCGCCAGCGCGCGACTGGGGCCGGGAGTCTGCGGGCAGCGCCGTTTCTATCCCGACCGCGACGTGATCGTGCTGGCCACGGCGCTGCCCAGCCGTGAGCACATACTCGCTCACGAATTGGGGCATATCGTCTTCGATCACGAGGGCGCACCCGCGTCCGAGGTGACCTTGGAAGCCAGCGACGATCTCATCGCCTACATGCTGAGCCAGCGTTCCCACCAGCAGATCGTGGACGACGGCGCGGATGAACTCGCCGAATGGGAGGCGGAGACCTTCGCCGCCATGCTGATGACTCGGCTGCGCGTGTTCAACAGCCGGGGCGCAGGCGTCTCGGTCCTTCGATTCGATGAGGCCCTCGGATGACGTTGTGGTTGACGGCCCTGCTGGTCTGGGGCGCCGCGGGCGCGCGGGTGGGGCGTGTACTGGTGAAACCCGCGACGACCGCCAGGGTCGCGATCGTCGTCGCGGTGGCCTCGGTCGCGCTGGCGACCACCGTCGCGGTGCCCGAAATAGCGCTCGCCATTGATAATCCGCTGCCGCGCGGCGTCCACGCGGGACTGCTCTCGGACGGTATCGCGGTCGCCGCGTGGCAGCTTTTCGCCGTCGCCACATCGGTGGTCGTGGCGGCGGCCTGGCCGGTGGTATCGCGTGTGAATCTGCGCAGGATCGCGACCTATATCTACGGCGGCGGCGGGTGTGCCGCCGCCGGAGATTCCCGAACGCGCCGCCCTCGTCGCCGCGTGGGCGCGTAACCCATTGGGTGACATCATGATCGACGCGCGCTGGATCGTGCCGCCCGACGGCGTCAGCGCGCGCGGCTGGGTCCGGGCCATCGCCCGGTCGTTCCGGTCGGCCGATCGCGCCGACGCCGGGCCCGCACCCGAGTTCGAACGACAACGGGGTCGAATCCGTACAAGGTAATGCCGGGACGGTAGCGATGTTCTCGAATCGTGCGGCCGTCGAGCGGCCGAGCGCATTCTCGATCAACACCGCGCATTACGATCAGGCGAGGTGTATTTCGTCCGTTCGAGGCCGGACGAGGTCTTGGCATCACTCGATGCCTGCCCCCACTCTCGAGGTCTTGCGAAATGCGTGGTCGACCGCCGTGATCAACAGTAGAGTGGTGTGCATTGTCGAATTCGTTTGCAAGGTAGGATGTGCGTACGTTCTGTTGTGCGCGGGAATTGCGTAGCGGCAGCGCAGAATGCGGGTCCGGCCATGATTGGCCGAACCCGCATTTCCATGCAACCCTCGCCGGGCCCCTTCGGTCTGTCGACCTCGGGAACCGGCGTCACGCCAAGAACCCCTCGGGCGCACGACCGCCGAACCGCAACGTCACGGGCACTGTGGGAGTGCGGACGACGTTCCGGAAGGGCGGGGTGCGCCTATTCGGTACCGTCAGGCGGGATTTCGGGCAAGCCTTCGCTCGCTCGAAGCTTCTCCGCCATCGAGGTGAGGAGGTTCTGTGATTCTTCGGACAAGTCGAACGCTCTACTCGACAGCCGTCGCAGTCCGTAGCCTTGCAGCTGGGACAGCAGTTCCAGATCATGATCGATCTTGGCGGCATAGATGTCGTTGAAGAAGTAGTCCGGTTTGACCTTGAAGAACTTGGCCAGTGCAGCCACCGTTTCATCCGACGGATTCGTCCGTTGTCCCGACCGCAACTGCGAGAGATACGGTTTCGAGATCGGATGTCCGGAGGCTGTCAGCGCAGCCGCAACCTCCGCGTTGGTGTGCGGCTTGCGCCCCGGGGGATGCACGGTTTCGAACAGCTTGTTCAGCCGCGCCGCGAAATCAGCCATTGTGAGCCGCCCAATTCCCTTCGCTGTACTAACAGTTGTTATCTCGGATACGTATCATTGATATTAGCGGCTCAGTAACTGAAAACCTACGCCTGATTCAGGATTTCCTTGAAGCTTCCAGGTGTCGCTCCGGTGAAGTGACTGCGACCGTGGCGTTTGCGGGTCGCCCCAACGTCTCTAGAAGAGGCGTTGTACGGCCCGGTTCTGGCCCGTCGAGAAGGTCTAACCTCACCGTTCGATGATAACTACAAGATAGCTGACATCTCATCTACTGGCGTGAACTGGTCTTTGTGTGGCGTACGACACGTTTCGGGTCATTTAAGATGAACGTTCAACTACCTGGGGGAATTGGCGCGAATGCTACAGCCGTTCGATGATCGTTCCTGTCGCCAAAGCGCCACCGGCACACATGAGAACCATCGCGGTACTACCGCCGGTTCGCTCCAGTTCGTGCAAAGCCGTTGTGATCAGACGGGATCCGGTGGAGCCGACGGGATGCCCGATCGCGATGGCGCCACCGTTGACATTAACCCGATCGATGTCCGGCTTGTGGACTGAAGCCCATGAAAGGGCGACCGAAGCGAATGCCTCGTTGATCTCGAAAAGATCAATATCGTCAATTTTCATACCGGAGCGCTCGAGCAGACGGGTGCACGCCTGCACCGGACCGTCGAGGTGGAACTCGGGTTCGGCGCCGACCAGCGCCTGGGTGACGATCCGCGCGCGGGGGCGCAAACCCTCTCGCCGCGCGACTTTTTCATCCATCAGTAGGACCGCCGCCGCACCGTCGGAGATCTGGGATGACGTTCCCGCCGTGTGGATCCCGCCCTCTTGGACCGGCTTCAGCTTGGCCAGCCCCTCCGCGGTGGTCTCGCGCAGACCCTGGTCCCGGGTGACCTCCAACTTCTCGCCGGTCGGTTTCCCTTCCTTGTCGAGCGCGGGCGCGGTGATCGACAGCACCTCGCGGTCGAAACGGCCCTCGGACCACGCCTGGGCGGCCAAGCGCTGTGAGCGCGCGCCGAACTCGTCGACGTCGGCGCGGGTGATGCCGCGCCGCTTGGCGATACGCTCGGCTGCTTCGAATTGGTTCGGCAGGTCGATATTCCACGACGCGGGCCTGCGCGAGCCCGCGTTCTCGCCGAGATTGGCGCCGAGGGGGACCCGGCTCATGGCCTCGACGCCGCAGGCCATCCCGACCTCGATGGCACCGGCCGCGATCAGGCCCGCAATGAGATGATTGGCCTGCTGCGCGGAGCCGCACTGGGCGTCGACGGTCGTGGCGCCGGTCTGCCACGGCAGGCCCGCGTGCAGCCACGCGACCCTGGCGACGTTATTGGACTGCTCGCCCGCCTGGGTGACGCAGCCGCCGATGACCTGCTCGACCAACGCCGGATCAAGATGCGCCTTGTCCAGCAGTCCGCGCTGGGCGAGGCCGAGAAGTTCGGCGGCGTGCAGGCCGGCCAGCCAGCCACCGCGCTTGCCGATCGGGGTGCGAGCGGCTTCGACGATCACGGGTGTGCCCATGTCCAACCTTTCGTAAGGTGCGAAAACTGAAACGTGTGCCAGGTGTTGGGCCAGGTCTTCTTTACTAGTCCGTCCGCCTGTGCTGCAATGATTGTAGAACGTGTTTCAGTTTGTCGAAGGAGACATCTGGTGGTTGACACTGGGAACGCCCAGCCGCTGGCGACTGCCGGCAGGTCGCTCGAAACAGCTCCGAATGTGCCGGACGGGTTCGACGTCACCGACCCTGCCATCTACGCGGAGCGTATTCCGGTAGAGGAATTCGCCGAACTGCGGCGGACCGCGCCCGTCTGGTGGAACCCGCAGTCGCCCGCTGTCGGCGGCTTCCACGACGAGGGTTTCTGGGTGGTCAGCAAGCATGCCGAGGTGAAGGAGGTGTCGCGGCGCAGTGACGTGTTCTCCAGTCACGAGAACACCGCGATCCCGCGCTTCAACGACGACATCACCCGGGAACAGATCGAACTGCAGCGCTTCGTCCTGCTCAACAAGGACGCCCCGGAGCACACCAAACTCCGCAAGATCATCTCCCGCGGCTTCACCCCGCGTGCGATCAACAGCCTGCGCGAGGAGCTCTCGGCCCGGGCCGAATCGATCGTGAAGGCGGCGGCCGAGTCGGGGAGCGGAGATTTCGTCACCCAGGTCGCGTGCGAACTGCCGCTGCAGGCGATCGCCGAACTGATCGGCATTCCGCAGGAAGACCGGATGAAGGTATTCACCTGGTCCAACGATATGACCAGCTATGACGATCCCGACAGTGACGCCGACCCGGTGACGGCCTCGGCGGAAGTGCTCGGCTACGCCTACCAGATGGCGGCGGCGCGCAAGGAAGCCCCGGCCGACGACTTGGTCACCACCTTGATCGAGGCCGATATCGACGGCGACAAGCTCAGCGAGGAAGAATTCGGTTTCTTCGTCATCATGCTCGCCGTTGCGGGGAACGAGACCACCCGCAACGCCATTACGCACGGCATGAACGCCTTCATCGAGAACCCGGATCAGTGGGAGCTGTTCAAGAAGGAGCGTCCCGCCACCGCCGCCGAAGAGATCATCCGGTGGGCGACCCCGGTGACCTCATTCCAGCGGACCGCGTTGGAGGACACCGAACTGGGCGGCGTGCAGATCAAGAAGGGTGATCGGGTGGTCATGCTGTACCGCTCGGCGAATTTCGACGAGGACGTCTTCGAGAATCCGGAGACCTTCGACATCACGCGCAAGGACAACCCGCACCTGTCCTTCGGCGGCACCGGCGCGCACTTCTGCATCGGCGCCAACCTGGCCCGGCTCGAGATCGACCTCATCTTCAACGCCATCGCCGATCATCTGCCCGACATTACCAAGGTCGCCGCCCCGAAGCGTCTGCGCTCGGGCTGGCTCAACGGCATCAAGGAATTCGCGGTGGACTACGGGACGAAGGGCTGATCTGTCCGAGAGTCCGGCCGACGAAAGGGGCCCCGAACCGCGATCGGTTCGGGGCCCCTTGTCCGACTGTCAGAGCGGAGGCAACTGCCTCAGTCGACGGGAGTGGCGGTGCGCATCGCGCGATCGACTTCCCAGAACGCCCGCAAGGCGGTGATCTTGCCCGTGCCGTCGACCTTGTAGGTGAACACGCCCTCCGCGTCGATCCGATGCCCGCCGATACGGCTGCGGATGGCGCCGGTGAAGGCCACCTCCGAGCCGCAGGCGAACGAATCCTCGAAGAGGAATTCGATCGATTCCGTCTTCGCGATCGCCAGATCCCAGAATGCCGCGATGGCCTCGGCGCCCCGATGCCCCTTCCCCTCGGGATCGAAACCCGAAGGGCCGACGGGATCTTCGACGATCCCATCGGCGGCGAACAGCGCTACCCAGGCCGCCTTATCCTTGGCACGCACCGCGGCCTGTGATGCCAGCCCGGCCGCCCTGGCCGGATGCTCGGCGCTCATCGGCGTTCCGACCCAACAACCCACATCGAGAAGTACTGCGAACCGCCGCCGTAGGCGTGGCCGAGCGCCTTGCGCGCTCCCTCGACCTGGTAATCGCCCGCCTTGCCCATGACCTGCTTGGCGGCCTCGGCGAATCGGATCATGCCGGAGGCGCCGATCGGGTTCGAGGAGAGCACGCCGCCGGAGGGGTTCACCGGAATCCGGCCACCGATTTCGGTCTCACCCTTATCGGTCAGTTTCCAGCCGTCGCCGGGGGCGGCGAAACCCAGATTCTCCAGCCACATCGGTTCGAACCAGGAGAACGGGACGTAGATCTCGGCGACGTCGATCTCCTCCAGCGGATCGGTGATTCCGGCCGCCTCCCACAGTGCGGCGGCCGCGTCCCGGCCGGCCTGGGGGTTGACCTGATCGCGTCCGGAGAAGGTGGTCGGTTCGGTGCGCATCGCGGTCGCGTGAATCCAGGCGACCTTCTTGCCGGTGGCTTCGATCGCGGTCGCGGCGTCCTCGTCGCCGATCACGACGGCGCAGGCGCCGTCCGAGGACGGGCAGGTTTCGTCGAAACGGATCGGATCCCACAGCATCTGCGAGGCCAGCACCGAATCCAGCGTGATATCCGGCTGTTGCAGGTGGGCCAGCGGGTTTTTCGCGCCGTTGCGCCGATCCTTCACCGCGACCATCGCTCCGATATGGCTCGGTGCGTTCGACCTGCGGATATAGGAGCGGACATGCGGGGCGAAGTAGCCGCCCGCGCCCGCGCCGACCGGCATGGTGAACGGTACGGGAATCGAGAGCGCCCACATGGCATTCGATTCGGACTGCTTCTCCCAGGAGACCGCGAGCACCTTCTTGTGCACGCCCGCCTGCACCAGATTGGCGGCGACGATGCCGGTCGAGCCGCCGACCGATCCCGCGGTGTGCACACGCAGCAGCGGTTTACCGGTCGCGCCGAGGGCGTCGGCCATGAACAGTTCGGGCATCATGACGCCTTCGAAGAAGTCGGGCGCCTTGCCGACTACCACCGCATCGATATCGGTCATGGTGAGACCGGCATCGGCGAGTGCGCGATCGATGGCCTCGCGGCAGAGTCCTGCCATCGATACATCGGTTCGTTTCGTCACGTGATGGGTTTGTCCGGTGCCGAGCACCGCGGCCGGCTGACTCATCGAATCGCCTCCGAGTCGAGTACGGTCACAAGGTTCTGTTGCAGCGCGGGCCCGCTGGTGGCGTGGGCGAGTGCGCGATTCGCGGTGCCGGAGATGATGGCCTCGGCCGCGAAACCGATGCGCTCCAGGCCCGCGGCGAACATCGGGTTGGCCGCGAGTGCGCCACCGGAGGGATTCACCGAGGTCCCGGGCTTCAGGCCGATCGCCTCGGCGAGGATGAGCTGCTGATGGCTGTAGGGCGCATGCAGTTCGGCGATATCGAATCCACTCGTGTCCCCGCCGGTAACGTCGTGTGCCGCAGCCGAAGTGGAGGGGGAGACGGTGAGGTCTCGCGCGCCGAGCACGGGGCTGTCCACTCGGTGCGCCATACCGCTGATCCAGGCCGGACGCGCACAGAGCTCGCGAGCACGATCGCCGACCGCGAGCACGATCGCCGCCGCGCCGTCGGTGATCGGCGCGACATCGTGTGCTCGCAGCGGATCGGCGACATACGGTGTGGCGAGCAGACTTTCGATATCACCGTCGGAACCGGCCGCGACCGCGGCCATATCCCGTTCGGTCCAGCGGCCCGCGTCGATACCGGCGCGAGCCTGTAGCCCCGCGATGGATACCGAATCCGGCCACAGTGGGGCGACCACGTAGGGATCGAGCTGCATGGTCAGGATCTGGCGCAACGTACCCGCCGAGGACTTGCCGAAGCCGTAGACCAGCGCGGTGCTGGCCTGGCCTGACTTCAGTTTCACGAACGCCTCGTACAGTGCCCACGCGGCGTCCATCTCCACGTGCGATTCGTTGATCGGCGGCACGGCGCCGATCGAGTCGATCGCGGAGATGAAGGAAAAGGCGCGCCCGGCAAGGAAATCGGAAGAGCCCGAGCACCAGAAATCGATATCGGTCTTGGTGATGCCGAGACGGGTGTAGAGCTGCTGGAAGCAGGGCACCAGCATCTCGACACCATTGGTGGTGCCGAAGGTTTCCGGCACATGCGGCGCGTGGGCGAAGCCCACGACCGCGATGTCGGTCGAACGCTCATTCATGATGGGGACAGCGCCTCTCAGAGGTGATGCTTGTAGGTGTCGTATTCGGCATCGGGCTCGCCGGACGGCTCGAAGTGGTCGACGTTCTCCAGGCCGAAACCCCACTCCTCACGCGGTCGCCAGACCGCCTTGACCCGCATACCCATGCGGACCTCACTCGCGTCGCAGCCGAGGACCAGGTGCAGCACCGGGATATCGGCCCCGTCGAGCAGTACGTAGGCCGCGACGTACGGTGGTTTGATGCGTTGCCCGAGGAAAGGCACGTTCACGATGCAGTACGTGGTGACGGTGCCGTGATCGGAGAGTTCGATGAAGTCGTCGGTCGGCAAGCCGTTGGTCGGGTTCGCCCCGCGCGGCGGGAAATACACCTTGCCGCCCGCGTCGGTGCGCGCGCCGATCAGCCTGCCCTCGGTGAGTCCGCGCAGGTAGACCGACTCCTGGGGCGACGCGGTGTGCTTGTAGGCGAGGTCGACCGGCGTGGTGATCATCGTGACCGGCTCGGCGTATTCGCCGGTCTCCGGCGTGGCGATGGACGTTTCGCCCGGTTCGAAGCAGGCGATATCGGTGATGCTGCCCCGCGTCTCGTCCGCCCACCTGGCTCGCACGCGCATACCGGTGCTGATGTCGGCGGGCGTCGCCACGTCGACGGCGTGCAGCAGCGCGGAATCCGCGCCGTCCAAGCGAATCAGCGCCCAGGCGAACGGCCGGTCGAAGGGCTGGCCCGGCAGCGTGTCGTGTACCCAGGTCCACGATTCCACGGTGCCCACATCCGCGACGTCGACGAATTCGGTCAGCGGTTCGAACGTCACCGGATCGTATTCCGACGGCGGCACGAGCACCCGGCCGTCCGAGCCGCGTACGCCGACGATTGTGCGGGCGCGCAGTCCGGTCAGGAAGGCGCCGATGGTCGGGCCCACCGACCGGGTGTAGTCGAATCGGACTCGCAGTGGCGCGCTGAGTACATCGGTGTTGATCCCGGGGTCGCTCTGCTCCAGCTGGCTGGTGTTCAATTCCGACCCTTTCTCATCCGCGATGACGCCGGATGCGGTATTCCCCTGAGTCACGATATCGAGTAGAACAGGTTCTTATTCTGCTGGCAAGCAGTTGGCCGGAAAGGGGTCGATCATGAAGTTCGGATTGCAGCTCGGGTATTGGATGGCGCAGCCCCCCGCGAACGCGGGCGAGGTGGTCGTCGCCGCCGAGGCGGCCGGATTCGACGCCGTTTTCGCCGCTGAGTCCTGGGGCTCGGACGCGTTCGGTCCGCTCGCCTGGTGGGGCTCGAGGACGCGGCGGGTGCGCCTTGGCACGTCGGTGGTGCAGTTGTCGGCGCGCACCCCGGCGGCGACCGCCATGCACGCGCTGACACTGGACCACCTCAGCGGCGGGCGCGCGGTCCTCGGGCTCGGCGTCTCCGGTCCCCAGGTGGTGGAGGGCTGGTACGGGCAGCCGTTCGCCAAGCCGTTGCAGCGCACTCGCGAGTACGTGAGCATCATCCGTCAGGTGCTGGCGCGCGAGGCGCCGGTGACCAATCCTGGCCCGCACTACCCGCTGCCCTATACCGGGGCGGGCGCACTCGGCCTCGGCAAGCCGCTCAAGCCGATCGTGCATCCGCTACGTGCGGATTTGCCGATCTGGCTGGGTGCGGAAGGTCCGAAGAATGTCGCGCTCACCGCGGAGATCGCCGACGGCTGGCTCGCCATCTACTACGCGCCGCGCCTGGCGAATATGTATAACGACTGGCTCGACGAGGGGTTCGCGCGGGCGGGCGCACGCCGCACCAGGGAGGATTTCGAGATTGCCGCGAGCTGTCAGGTGGTGATCACCGACGATGCGGCGAGCGAACTCGAACGGATGCGCTGGGTGATGGCGCTCTACATCGGCGGCATGGGAGCGCCGGAGCTGAATTTCCACGCCCAGGTCTATCGGCGGATGGGATACGACCGCGAGGTCGACGAAATCGGCAGACTCTTCCAGGCGGGAAAGAAGGCCGAGGCCGCGGCGCTCGTCCCGGACGAGCTGATTCTCGACACCGCCATCATCGGCGACGAGGAACATGTCAGGCGGCAGCTGAAGGTGTGGGAGGCGGCCGGTGTCACCATGATGCTGGTGTCGGTTCCCGACGTCGAGCAACTGCATCGACTCGCACCCCTTGTCGATTAGTAGAACACGTTCTAAGTTTATTGAGGTGTCAGCCTCACCAGCCCCGTCGCCCCAGCATTCCTCCGTGCAGGAACCAGTGAAAATTCTCGGTCTGTGGAATATCGCGGACGCCGAACCGGATCGGATCGCGATGGTCGATCCGACGGGTCGGGAGGTGACCTATCGGGAATTGGCCACCCTCGCCGACCGATACGCCACCGGCCTACAGTCGCTCGGCCTGGAAACCGGCGATGTCCTGGTCAGCATGCTGCACAACAGCGTCGAGGCGATCGCCACCTACTTCGCGGCCTACGAGGCCGGGCTGTACATCGTCGCGGTGAACTGGCATCTCACGGGTCCCGAAGTCGCCTACATCCTCCAGGACAGCGAAGCCAAGGCATTCTTCGCCAGCGACCGTTTCGCCGCCGCGGCGACAGCCGCCGCCGACGAAGCCGCTCTGCCCGCGACGGCGCGCTTCGCCCTGGGCGATATCGACGGATTCACCCCGCTGTCCCAGCTGGGAGCAGCGGACTCCGGGCGCCCGGACAATCGCAGCACCGGCGGACCCATGCTCTACACCTCCGGTACCACCGGCCGCCCCAAGGGTGTCCGCCGTCCGCTCACCGGAGCCGACCCGGACGTGGTGCCCGTCCACACCACCGCCTTCTTCGGTCTGTTCGGACTCGGCCCCTACGACGACCACGTCCACATCTGCGGATCACCGCTGTACCACACCGCGGTACTCAACTTCGCGACCATCTCGATCCAATTGGGGCACAAGCTCGTTCTGATGGATCGGTGGGACGCCGAGGACATGCTCCGGCTCATCGACAAACACCGAGTCACCCACAGTCATATGGTCCCGACCCAATTCCACCGGCTGCTCGCGCTCCCGGAAGAGGTGCGGGCCAAATACGACGTCTCCTCGCTGCGCAGCATGGTGCACGGCGCCGCGCCGTGCCCGCAGGAAACCAAACGACAGATGCTCGAGTGGTGGGGCCCGACCGTCACCGAGTACTACGCCGCCACCGAAGGCGGCGGCACCGTCATCAACGGCACCGACTGGCTGCGCAAGCCGGGGTCGGTCGGCAAAGCCTGGCCGTGGTCGGTCATCAAGGTCCTCAGCGAAGAGGACGGCTCCGAAGTGCCCGCGGGTGAGCCCGGACTCGTCTACATGAAAATGGGCGCGTCCAGCTTCGAATACCACCACGCCAAAGAGAAGACCGAAGAGTCCAGGGTCGGAGACCTGTTCACCGTCGGCGATATCGGCCACCTCGACAGCGACGGCTACCTCTACCTGCACGACCGGCGCTCCGACCTGATCCTGTCCGGCGGTGTCAACATCTACCCGGCCGAAGTGGAAACCGTACTCATCACCCACCCGAAGGTCGCCGACGTCGCGGTCTTCGGTATCCCGCACGAAGACTGGGGCCAAGAGGTCAAAGCGGTCGTGCAACCCGCCGAAGGTATCGAAGGCGACGACGAACTCACCGCTGAACTACTCGCCTTCGCCGCGACCCAGCTCGCGAAGTACAAAATCCCGAAATCCATCGACTACCTGCCCGAACTGCCGCGCGACCCGAACGGCAAGTTGTACAAGCGCAAACTGCGCGAAAGGTATTGATGTAAAGGGGGGGTGTGATTCGGCGGCCCGGGGGCCGCGGGTTCGCGGCCCCCTTTGTCTCGCTCCGGGCGGGGTTGGGGAGGGGCGGATGGTTGTGGGGCCTGGGGATTTCAGGGTTGCGTGGCCGGTTCGCGCAGTTCCATGGGGAGGTCGAACAGGGGGAACAACTTCTCGGTGTCCAGGAAGAAGTTCAGGCCTGCGATGGTTTCGCCCGCCAATTCCAGTACCGTGATCGACCAGGGCGAGTAGACGCCGGGTTCTTCGGTCGGTTTGTAGTGGCCGAAGGCGACGTGGCCGTTCGCGCCTTCCAGGCGGATGAGTTTGGAACCCGCGCAGGCGCTTCCGGTGCCGAGCATGAACGCGGCCACATTGTCGGGACCGGAGATCCAGAGTTCCAAGGGCGGCATGGACAGGGCCACATCGGCTTTCAGCAGGGTGGTGAGTGTATCCATGTCGTACGCCTCGAAAGCCGAGACGAAATCGTTGATCAGTTTGCGCTGATTCTCGTCGGTCTCGTTGTAATCGTCGGTGACCGTTGGCTGCACCTTCGACATGGTGGCTCTGGCACGCTGGAGCGCGCTGTTCACCGAGGCGGGGGACATGGTGAGGGCCTCGGCGGTCTCGTTGGCGGAGAACCGGAGCACCTCCCGCATGATCAGAATCGCGCGCTGGGTGGCCGGAAGATGCTGACAGGCCGCGACGAAGGCGAGCCGCAATGTGTCCTTGGTCGACGCGTGTTCGGCCGGATCCGCCCCGAAGGCGAGGCCGTTGGGAATCGGTTCGATCCAGACGTAATCGGGCTGGGGGGCGGGCAGCGGCGAGTCCGGGCGGGACGGACCGTTGAGGTCCATCGGCCTGGCCCGGCGCTGCGGCCCGTCGAGCATGTCGAGGCAGACATTGGTGGTGATCTTGTACAGCCACGACCGTAGACTCGCGCGGCCCTCGAACGAATCGTAGGACTTCCAGGCGCGAGTGAAGGCCTCCTGTACCGCGTCCTCGGCTTCGAAGGACGATCCGAGCATGCGATAGGCGTAGGCGCACAACTCCCGCCGATGTCCTTCGAACGATTTCAGGACATCGTCGTTGACGGTGCTGGACGAGTCGGTCATGGTGCAACCATGGCACAGGGTGCCGACAGATTACAGACCCGAAACTCCGGTGGCGGCGGCGATCGGGATCGGTATCGGGTCTCGGTATCGTGGGGCGGCCTCGTACGGTCACAGCCGTCGCCACCCGCTGTCGCGATGAGTTTCGCGCCGCCGTCCCGTCCTCATGGGTGAACCCATCGGTGTGTCGAGAGGACAGACTGTGTCGAGAGGACAGACAATGAGCAGCAGGATGATCTTCATCAACCTCCCCGTGGCCGACCTGACGCGGTCGAAGAATTTCTACGAGACGCTGGGCTGGAAGGTCGATCAGGATTTCACCGACGACAATGCCGCGTGCATCGTCGTCGACGACAATATCTGCCTGATGCTGCTGACCAAGGAATTCTTCCCGACCTTCACCACACGTCCGATCGCCGATACGGCCGCGACGATCGGCGCGGCCTACGCGCTGTTGCTTTCGAGCGCGGCGGAGGTGGACAGCCTGACCGACGCGGCGATCGGCGCGGGCGCGACGGAGGAGGTCAATGAGGACAAGCGCGCGCAGGAGGCCCAGGTCGGCATGCACGGCCGCACCTTCATCGACCCCGACGGACACCAGTGGGAGCCGTTCTGGATGGCGCACCCGGGCGCGGGCTGAGCCACGCCGAACACCCCCGGTACATCGTAGGAACCGGGGGTGCGGTGTATCTCGAACTCAGCTGCCGGAGAAATTCGGCTTGCGCTTCTCGGCGAAGGCTTTCGGGCCCTCCTTGGCGTCGGCGGATTTGAATACCGCGGCACCGAGTTCGGCGTCGATCTTGAAGGCTTCCTCTTCGTGCATACCCTCGGTATCGCGGATGGTGCGCAGAATGGCCTGCACGGCGATGGGGCCGTTGGCCGCGATCTGGTCCGCGATTTCCAGTGCCTTGTCCAAGGCCGTGCCGTCCGGCACCACATGTCCGATCAGGCCGATCTCCTTGGCCTCGGCGGCGCTGAGATGCCTACCGGTCAGCAGAATTTCCGCCGCGATGGTGTAGGGGATCTGACGAACCAGGCGCACCGCCGAGCCGCCGAGCGGGAACAGGCCCCAGCGTGCCTCGGACACACCGAATTTGGCGCTCTCGCCCGCGACGCGAATATCGGTGCCCTGCAGGATTTCCGTGCCGCCCGCGATGGCCGCGCCCTCGACCGCCGCGATCAGGGGTTTGGTGAGCCTGCGGCCCTTGAGCAACGCATCGATCTTGGACAGATCCCAGCCGCCGCCCTTGAAGGCGTCGCCCGGATGCGAGGTGGTCATCGCTTTGAGATCCGCGCCGGAGCAGAACGCCCCGCCCGCACCGGTCAGGATGGCCACCCGGATATCGGGATCGCTGTCGACCTGGTCCCAGGCGTCGCGCATGATCGCGAGCATCTCCCCGGACAGGGCGTTGCGGGCCTCCGGCCGATTCAAGGTGACGATGAGAACGTGGTCGCGCTTCTCGACGAGGCAGTGCGGCATCGGGACTTCTCCTGACTTTCTGGCCGGGGATGGTTAACCGGCCGAGTCGGCCGTAGTAGGCAAAATCAGCCTTGTCAGGAACAGTAACACGTTCTATTTTTAGCTTGTGAGCTACAACATAGCGGATTTTGTCGAACACGCCATCGACCTCATGCCGGATCGCGTCGCGCTGGTCGACGACACCCGTGAGGTGACTTACGCGCAGTTGGAGGAAAGGGCCAATAAACTGGCCCATTACCTGCAGGAACAGGGTGTTCGGCCGGGCGACAAGGTCGGCCTGTACTCTCGCAACACCATCGAGGCCGTCGAGACCATGGTCGCGGTGTTCAAGGCCAGGGCCGTGCTCATCAACGTCAACTTCCGTTATGTCGAGAACGAGTTGCAGTACATCTTCGACAACTCGGATATGGTCGCGTTGATCCACGAGCGCCGCTACAGCGACAAGGTGGCCGCCGTCCGCCCGAACGTGCCGAAGTTGAAGACCGTTGTCGTCGTCGACGACGATACGGCCGGTTCGGTGCCGACCGCAGCGGATTCGATCGACTACGACACCGTGCTGGCGACATCGTCGGGGGAGCGCGATTTCGGCGAGAGGTCCGTCGACGACATCTTCATGATCTACACCGGGGGCACAACGGGTCTGCCCAAGGGCGTGATGTGGCGTCACGAGGACTGGTGGCGGGTGCTAGGCGGGGGCATCAATTTCATGACCGGCGAGGCCATTCAGGACGAGTGGCAGCAGGCCAAGGTCGGCGCGGGGAATCCGCAGATGGTGCGCTATCCGATTCCGCCGCTGATTCACGGCGGTTCGCAGTCGGCGATATTCCACGGCCTGTTCGACGGCGGCAAGACCGTCATGCTGCCCGAGTTCAGCGCGCACGGGGTGTGGCAGGCGATCGATCGCCACACCGTGAACCTGATCTTCATCACCGGCGACGCGATGGCCAGGCCCATGCTCGACGCGTTGCAGGCCGGAAATCCGGAAACCGGTGAGCCGTACCAGCATTCGACCCTGTGGGCGTTGGCGAGCAGCGCGGCGCTCTTCTCCCCGACGCTCAAGGACCAGTTCATCGAACTGCTGCCGAACACCATGATCACCGATTCGATCGGATCCTCGGAAACCGGATTCGGCGGTCTTGCCGTCGCCACCAAGGGCGCCACCCACACCGGCGGCCCCCGGGTGAAGATCGACGCGTCCACCGAGGTCCTCGACGACGACGGCAATCCGGTCGCGCCCGGCTCGGGCCAGATCGGATTCCTGGCCCGCAAGGGGCATATTCCGGTCGGGTACTACAACGACGAGGCCAAGACCGAAGCGACGTTCAAGGAGTTCAACGGGGTCCGCTACTCCATTCCCGGCGACTACGCCAGGGTCGAGGAGGACGGCGCTGTCACGATGCTCGGGCGCGGTTCGGTGAGCATCAACAGCGGTGGCGAGAAGATCTACCCCGAGGAGGTCGAGGGCGCGCTCAAGGCGCATCCGCAGATCTTCGACGCTCTCGTCGTCGGTGTTCCCGACGAGCGCTGGGGGCAGCGGGTGGTTGCGGTCGTGCAGTGCCGCGGCGAAGAGCGCCCGACGCTGGAGGAATTGCGCCCGATGCTGACCAAGGAGATCTCGGCCTACAAATTGCCCCGCAGCCTGTGGTTCGTCGAGGAGATCAAGCGTTCTCCCGCGGGCAAGCCGGACTACCGGTGGGCCAAGGAGCAGACCGAGGTCCGCCCGGCCGACGCGCACGCCGAGGCGAGCGCGAAGTAATAATCGAGTAGACCGCCCATGGCCGCCGTGATTTCGCGGCGGCCATGCCACATCAGTCGGCCACCAGCCGGAAGGGTGTTGATATGGCCTTGCCGCTGGCCTTCTTCGAGGAGACCGAATTCGGATTCGTTCCGCTTCCGCTGGCCGCGGGCGCGTGGTCGCCGGATACGGTCAACGGTCCTTCGATCTGCGGGCTGCTGGCGCGCTCGCTCGAAATCGAGCATTGCGCCCCGGGTTTCACCCCGGCTCGGCTCACCGTCGACCTGTTCCGGCCGACCTTGCGGCGTCCGGTGACAGTGCGCACGACGCTGGTGCGCTCGGGTAATCGGATTCGGGTCGCCGACGCCGAACTGGTCCAGGACGCGACGACGGTGGCGCGTGCCTCGGCGGTCTTCCTCCGGCGTTCGGAACAGCCCCCGGGCGAGCTGTGGACGCGTGGGGACGAACCCGCGCCGCCGCCCAGCGAACTTCTCGGTGACGTGGGCAGGCCGCTGTGGGGCAGCGACGAACACCCTGCCGGATGGACGCACGAACTCGTGGAACACCAGAACGGCAGTCGCAAACGCTGCTGGCAGACCCCGGTGCCGGTGGTTCTCGACCGGCCCGCGTCCGCTTTCGCCGCCGCCGCGACGATCGGTGAATCGGCGAGCTTGATGACGAATTGGGGCAGCGCCGGCGTCGGCTTCATCAATGCCGATCTGACCATCGCCCTGACCAGGGCCGTCGAGGGCACCGCGATCGGGGTCGAGGCGGACAGTCACCTCAGTCTGGACGGTATCGCCGTGGGAAGCGCGACGCTGTTCGACCGGGCGGGTTCCTTCGGCACCTGCGTGGTCACGGCGCTGGCGAATGCCGAGCGGCAGGTCGATTTCGCCGAGGATCGTTTCGCGGAGATGCGGATGAGTTAGACGCGAGCGCTCGTCGTCGCGTGCAGATTGTCGATGAGCGCGGTGAGTGAACGGGTCAGCCGGCCCCGGTCGGCGGCGAGGCGGTCGAGTCCGCTCGCTCCGAGCGCCGCGGTCATCGACTCGAACGCGAGTTGGCCACGGCGGGTGGGGAATACGAGTACGCGGCGGCGATCGGTGTCGTCCACCCGGCGCAGTACGAGATTATCGGCGATCATCGCGTCGATAAGGCGGGTGAGGCTGGCACCTGTGCACAGCGTCGCCTCGGCCAGTTGCGACATCGAGCGGCCGTCGCCGGCGGCGACGGCGGTGAGCACGTGCCAGCGACCGACCGAGGATTCGCCGAGACTGGTCGCGATGGCGCGATCCAATTCCTGCGATGCCTGGCGTATGAGCCGTGCCAACTCCTCCAGTGCGGCGGGGGCGGTGCTATCGTCCACGTCAGCACTATATATGCGGTGGTGATTTCCCATGGCGGCGTCGGATTCACGAGGCAGGCGGGCGAGCGTCGATATCGCACTGGTCATTCCGCTGAGCGGACCGGCGGGGATGTTCGGTCCCTCGTCGGAGGCCTGCGCGACGCTGGCCGCCGAGGACATCAATGCCAGGGGCGGCATACTTGGCCGCCCCGTGCGTCTGCATCCGGTCGACGCGGGAGCGCCGCTTCCCGAACTCTCCGCCCGGATCGACCGGATGGTGAGTCTCGGTCGGATCGACGGTGTCATCGGCTGGCATCTGTCCACCGCGCGCAAGGTGATCACGCCGCGCACCGTCGGTCGGGTTCCCTACGTGTACACCACCTTCTACGAGGGCGGCGAGGATTCCGACGGCGTCTACATGGTCGGGGAGACGCCGGAGCAGCAGCTGTTTCCCGCATTGCGCTGGATGCGCGCGGAATTCGGTATCCGGAGCTGGTGCGTGATCGGCAACGACTACGTGTGGCCGCGTGAAACCGCGCGAGCGACAAGGGAATACGTCGCGAATACCGATATCGATATCATCGGCGAGGCGTTCGTCCCGCTCGGCGGCCGGAATTTCGCTCCGTTGCTGGAATTGATCGCGAACTCACCGGCCCGCGGCGTGCTGCTGCTCATGGTCGGGGCCGACGGCGCCGCGTTCAACAGCGCGTTCGCGCGGGCCGGGCTCGATGAGAGCAGGATCCGGCTGAGCATGATGATCGGCGAGGACGTGCTGTACGCGGGCGGGCCGGAGAGTTCGCGCGGACTCTATACGGCCTCGGGATATTTCGAGAGCGTGGTCTCGCCCGAGGGGATGGATTTCGGCAGTCGATACGTCGGTCGCTACGGGGCCTTCGCGCCCGCGCTGAACAATATCGGCGAATCCTGTTACGAGGGAATGCTGTTGTTCGCGTCGCTGGCCGAGGCGGCGCGCAGTCTCGACGTGCGCGATATCGAGCGGTACGCGGGCCGGGTCAGCTATGGCGGCCCGCGCGGTGAGGTGCGGGTGCGCGGTTCGCACACCACGCAACCGGTATTCCTCGCCGACGCGAATGAACTCGAATTCAGCGTGCTCGCCGAACTGATCTCCTGATCAGGGGGCTCGACACTGCCGTCAGCGCTCGGCGCGTCGCGCCGATTCCGCGGCGGCCGTAATAGGAAGTTCACACCACGGTTTCACGGTGGAGACATCGCTGCCTTTGGATCATAACCGTACGAAATAGGTTCACTTGAAAATAAACGAGAGGGAGACGCCGCGATGATCGAGGCGACGGGCGGGTCCATGCTCCGCGCGGTCCGACTCATCGATGCGGCCCGCTGAACTCCGTGTGCGCCCGGCCGTGCCGGCGGCCGGGCGCACACGGGGGCCGGATACTGGGGCAGGAGCGACCCCGCGTCCGGCCATAAGGAATCGGCCCGCCGATGGGGCGGGCCGATTCCGGCCGGAATCCCTCAGCGATAACCGAGTTCGGCGAGTCGGTAGGCCAGCCTGCCGCGCACGGCCGGAACGCGGATGAGTATCGACAGCGCCGCGTTGCGGATCAGGCGGGCGGGACGTGAGCCGAGGGTGGCCATTCTGGTCATCCGATCGGTGAAGGCGACCACGTCGCGCGCCACCGGGCGACGGGTCGTCTCGTAAGTATCGAGCAGCGCCTCGGGCTCGCCCGCGAGAACCCTGGCGAGAAGTCCGCCGAGGACGGCGGCGTCCTGGATTCCGGTATTCATACCCTGGCCGCCCGCCGGGCTGTGCACATGTGCGGCATCGCCCGCGATCAGGATGCGCCCGGCGCGGTAGTGATCGGCGACCCGGTGGTGTACCCGGAAGCGTGAACTCCACAGCACCTCTGTCACTTTCACCTCGCCGCCGGGACCACGCGCGTCGAGTACGGCCTGGATATCGTGGACGGACGGATGTTCGGGCGCCTCGTCGACGGTCGCGACCACCCGGAACCGGTTCGGCTCGTCGTCATCGGGCAGCGGGGCGACCACGGTGACGCCCTCCGGTGAGAGATGCAGTGCCACTTCGTTTCGGGCGATGGGCCAGCTCATCCGGACATCGGCGAGTACGAACGATTCCGGATAGGAGTCCCCGGTGAAGCCGATCCCGGCCTGATCCCGCACGACGCTGTGCATGCCGTCCGCGCCGATGACATACCTCGCGTGGATGGTTCCCGGGGTATCCGCGCCGTCGAGATATTCGACGGCGAGTCCCGCGCCTTCGTGGGCGATCCCGGTGACCCGGTAGGGCCGGTGGACCTCGCCGCCCGCCTTGCACAGACGTGCGAGCAGTACCGCTTCGGTGATGTCCTGCGGCGCCATCAGGGTGTAGGGGTACCGGGTGGGGAGTCCGTCGAAGTCGACCGTGGCCAGGGTTCGGGTGCGGTCGCGCACGGTGAACCGGGGGACCACGATGCCGCGTTCGATCAGTTCGTCGGCGATGCCGAGGTCGTTCAACACCTCGAGGGTTCGGGCGTGCACGACAGCGGCACGCGAGGTGTTCGCGCCCTCGCTGAGCCGGTCCAGCACGACGACGTCGGCACCGGCGTCGGCCAGCGTGATCGCGGCGGTGAGTCCGGCCGGTCCCGCGCCGACGATGACGACGGCGGCGGACTGCGGCAGCGGGGTGGTTGTCATGACTACTCCTGGTCAACAACTGTAGGTCAACGCTTGTTGGCATAACCGTAACGCGGTGACGGATATGAAGTCAACAGTTGTTGGCCTACAATCGTTGGCATGACAGTCGACGCAGATCACCCCCCGGCGCGGCGTTCGGACGCGACCCGCGCCGCGATCCTGGACGCGGCACGCGCCCGCTTCGCCGCCGAGGGTTATCGCAAAGCGACGGTTCGCGCCATCGCGGCCGACGCGGCCATAGATCCATCCATGGTGATGCGCTATTTCGGCAGTAAGGACGGGCTGTTCGCCGCCGCCGTCGAGATCACCCTCGACCTGCCCGATCTCTCGGGCGTCGACCCGCACGTCATGGGGGAGCTACTGATCCGCCGATTCCTCGCCGTCTGGGAGGAATCCCCTGGCAACGAGGTCATGCTCACTCTGTTGCGCACCGCGATCACCGACGACGCCGTGGCCGATCGTGCCCGCGCCGTGTTCGCCGAGCAGGTCACCCCCGCCGTCCTGCGCTGCGGCGACCCCGCGGACGCCCCCCGTCGCAGCGGCCTGATCGCGACCCAGCTCCTCGGCCTCGCGCTGTGCCGCTACATCCTGCGCCTGCCGCCGGTGCTCGCGCTCACCCCGGAGGCCATCGTCGCCGATATCGGCCCGACCATCCAGCGCTACCTCATCCCGACCGCGACGTCCTGACCTGACGCGACCCCGGACTGCCGGTCGCGGACTGCCGGTCGCGGACGACGAACGGCCCGCCGACATCCGGCGGGCCGTCGAGTGGTGGGGGATCAGGCGGGGTCGGCCAGGAGCGCGCCGAGACCGCGCAGATGGTCGGTGGCCGGCCCGAGGGCGAATTCGTGGTGTTTGGCGGCGGTGAAGTAGTTGTGCACGATGTGATCTCGGTCGATGCCGACCCCGCCGTGGACGTGGACGAGGGTGTGGGCGACCCGGTGCCCCGCGTCGGCGGCCCAGAATTTGGCGGTGTGCACGGCCTCGCCCGCGGGCAGATCCTCCGACAGCCGCCATGCCGCCTGGGTGACCGCGAGGCGCAGACCCTGTACGTCGATGTAGGCGTCGGCGAGGCGCTGGGCCACGGCCTGGAACGAGCCGATGGCCTTGCCGAATTGTTCGCGCTCGCGTGCGTAGTCGGCGACGAGATCGAGGGCCTTCTCCAGGGTGCCGAGCTGCTGGGCGGCCAGTCCGAGCCAGGCACGGCCGAGAATCCAGTCCAGAATCCGCGCGCCGGATTCGACGGTCGCGACCAATTCGGCCGGAGTGTCGGTGAATTCGACGGCGAACTCCGCGCTCCAGTCGACCACCTGCTGCGCGGTCGAACGCACGGTGGAGTGGGCGGGATCGACGAGGAAGACCGCGGGCACACCGGAAACCATGGCGGGAACCAGGATTCGGGCCGCCCGGTCGGCGTGCGGCACGGTGATCTTGGTTCCGGTGAGCAGCCAGCCGCCATCGCTCTGCCTGGCGACGGTCGCCGGGCGGGTCGGCTCCCAGTTGTATTCCTCGGCCAGCGCGGCGGTCAGCACGACGGTGCCCGCACCCGCCTGCTCGGCCCATGCGCGCTGGCTCTCGTCACCGAATCGCGCCAGCGCGCCCGCGCCGACCACGATCGACCACAGGTACGGCACCGCGGCGACCGATTTGCCGAGTTCGCGCAGAATGGCGCTCTGTTCGAGCACCCCGAAATCGCCGCCGCCAACGGTGGCGGGCAGCGCGGCGGCCAGCACACCGGTTTCGGCGAGCGCGTGCCACAGCGCGTCGTCGAAACGTCCGGCCCTGTCGAGTTCACGCAGCCGGTCGGCGGTGACCAGTTTGCCGGTCACCTCGGCGGTCAGGTGCCCCAGATCGGTCTGGGCCTCGGTCTGGGTGAAATCCATGGTGTTACCTGCTTTCCGCGTTCGAAGTCTGTCAGCGTGCCGAGGCGGGCTGGCGCAGTGCGGTCATGGCGATGATGTCGCGCTGGACCTCGTTGGTGCCGCCGCCGAAGGTGAGGATCAGCGCGGCGCGGTGGAAACGCTCGAGACGCCCGCGCAATTGCGAACCGGGGGAATCCTGGCGCAGGTAGGCCTGGGGGCCGAGCACTTCCATGAGCAGGCGGTACGCCTCGGTGGCGAGTTCGGTGCCGTACACCTTGCAGGTCGAGGCGTCCCATGGGCGCGGAGCCGCGTCACCGCCCGCGTCGGCGCGGCTGGCGATCTCCCAATTGAGCAGTTTCAGGTATTCCGTCTTGGCGTACACCTTGGCCAGGTTGAGCTGTACCCACTCCCGGTCGATGACCCGGGAGCCGTCGCTGGCCTTGGTGGCGCGGGCCCATTCGATGGTCTGGTTCAGCGCGACGCCGAGCGGTCCCGCCGAGGTGAGCGCGACCCGCTCGTGATTGAGCTGGTTGGTGATGAGTGACCAGCCGCCGTTCTCCTGGCCGACCAGTGAACTCGTCGGCACCCGGACGTCCTGGTAGTAGGTGGCGCTGGTGTCGGGTCCCGCCATGGTGTGCACCGGTGTCCAGGAGAAGCCGTCGGCGCTGGTCGGCACGATCAGCATGCTGATGCCCTTGTGCTTCTTCGCGCTGGGATCGGTGCGTACGGCCAGCCAGATGTAGTCGGCGTAGGCGATCAGGCTGGTCCACATCTTCTGGCCGTTGATGATGTAGTCGTCGCCGTCGCGCACCGCGCTGGTGCGCAGACTCGCCAGGTCGGTGCCGGCGCCGGGCTCGGAGTATCCGATCGCAAAATGCAGTTCGCCCGCCGCGATCTTGGGCAGGAAGAACTTCTTCTGCTCCTCGCTGCCGTAGTGCATGATCGTCGGCGCGACGGAGTTGATGGTCAGGAACGGCACCGGGGCGCCCGCGATGGCGGCCTCGTCGGTGAAGATCAGCTGGTCCATGGTCGGCCGGTCCTGGCCGCCGTATTCTTCGGGCCAGGCCAGGGTGAGCCAGCCGTCGCGGCCCATGTCCCGCACGACCTCGCGGTAGACGTTGCCGTGCCCGTATTCGCCTGTCGTCGCGCTCAGCGCGGCCCGGCGCTCGGGGGTCATGAGTCGCGCGAAGTAGTCGCGCAGCTCGGCGCGGAGCTCTTCCTGCTGCGGCGTATACGCAATGCGCATGGCAAAACCTCGAGCCTTCGTTGGATTCGGTTGATCCGATGATTGCATATCGACTGAAACATGTTCCAGTATTGACCTCGAAGACGGTCAATGGCCGCGCGTGCGCTCGCCCTGGCTTGTAGGCTTTCAACGGTAGTCGTCGGTAAGGAGTCCTCATGAAGGTAACGGTCGATTTCGACCAGTGCGAAGCCAATGGAATCTGCGTCGGATTCGCCCCCGACGTGTTCGAACTCGATGACGAGGATCAGCTGCACATCCACGGGGCCGAGGTGCCCGCGAACCTGCTCGCCGATGTCGAGGACGCGGTGGCGCAGTGTCCGAAGGCCGCGCTGAAACTCGAATGAGCAATGCTTGCCCATCGGTAGGAACACGTTCTAAAGTCGGCCCGGTGAGTGAGCTAAGCGTGCGAACCAGCAACACAGCGTGCGATGCGCGCGACGTCATCGAGCGCAGTGAGGCCCCGGCATGAGCAACGACGGCGCGAGCGAATCCGCGGTCGACTTGGCGGGCCGGGTCGCGATCGTCACCGGGGCGGGGTCGGGGCTCGGTAAGGCCGAGGCGCTCGCCTTGGCCGCCGCGGGCGCCTCCGTGGTGGTGAACGATCTGGCCGACGGCGATGTCGTGGCCGAAACCCTCGGCGAGATCAGGGCACTCGGCGCCAAAGCGGAATTCGTCGCGGGCAGCATCGCGGAGCGGTCGACCGCCGACGCGCTGATCCGCGTGGCGAACGAGGCGTTCGGCAGTGTGGACATCGTCGTCAACAACGCGGGCATCACCCGCGACCGCATGCTGTTCAACATGTCCGACGAGGATTTCGACGCGGTTCTCGCGGTCCATCTGCGGGGGCATTTCCTGCTGACCCGCAATGCCGCCGCCTACTGGCGCGCGAAGTCCAAGGAAACCGGCGCGCCGGTCTACGGCCGCCTGGTCAATACCTCTTCGGAGGCGGGTCTGCTCGGTCCGGAGGGGCAGGCGAACTATGCCGCGGCGAAGGCGGGTATCACAGCGCTCACCCTCACCGCGGCCCGTGCGCTGTCGAGGTTCGGCGTGCGCGCCAATGCCATCGCGCCGCGGGCGCGCACCGCGATGACCGAGGCCGTCTTCAGTGCCGCGCCCGAGGGTGGCGTCGATCCCCTCTCGCCCGATCATGTCGCCCGGCTGGTGGCCTACCTCGCTTCGCCCGCCGCCGACGCGATCACCGGTCAGCTCTTCGTCGTCTACGGACCGATGGTCGCGTTGATGGCCGCGCCGGTGGTCGAGCGGCGTTTCGACGCCGCTGGCGATCAGTGGAGCGCCGAGGCGCTGGCCGACACGCTCGGCGGCTATTTCGCCGGTCGTCCGGCGAACCGGACCTTCTCCGCGTCCTCGCTGAACGATCTCGGCTGACCGTAGACCGATGGCGGGTGCTGTCGGCTCGAAGCTGAACAGTTGTCCAGCTGTTGATCGCGACCCAGACACTTGGTACACATGGGAGTCTGAGGTGTGTGTCGCCTCACAGCCTCGGCACAGGAAACATCTGATACGCGTTACAACTTCAGAGCCTCGATCTACGAAAAACGGCAGTTCAAAACCATCAAAAGCTCGCATCTAAAAAATGAACATGTTCTAATCATTCCGGCGACGCGGCCCGATCAGTGGGCCGTGTCGCGCGTAACACGAGCACGTTGAGCAAGGAGGATCGCGGATGAACGAGGTCCTTGCCGTGCCGTTGCGGGCGGTCGGAGGGTTCTTCGAACTCACCGCCGACGTCGCCCGTGCGAGCATCCGCAGGCCCTTTCAAGCGCGTGAGTTCATCGATCAGTCCTGGTTCATCGCGCGGGTGTCTCTCGTGCCGACCCTGCTGGTCGCGATCCCGTTCACCGTGCTGGTGAGCTTCACGCTGAATATTCTGCTGCGCGAGATCGGCGCCGCCGATCTCAGCGGTGCCGGCGCCGCCTTCGGTTCCGTCACCCAGGTCGGTCCGATCGTCACCGTGCTGATCGTCGCCGGTGCGGGCGCCACCGCGATCTGCGCCGATCTCGGGGCGAGAACGATCCGCGAAGAGATCGATGCCATGCGGGTACTCGGCATCGACCCGGTGCAGCGCCTCGTCGTGCCCCGCGTGCTCGCCTCCATGTTCGTGGCGCTCATGCTGAACGGCCTGGTCTGCACCATCGGCATCGTCGGCGGCTTCCTGTTCTCGGTACTGCTGCAGGACGTGAACCCCGGCGCCTTCGTCAACGGCATCACGCTGCTGACCCACCTGCCGGAACTGGTCATCTCCGAGGTCAAGGCCGGTCTGTTCGGGCTGATCGCCGGACTGGTGGCCTGTTACCTGGGCCTGAATGTCAAGGGTGGTCCGAAAAGTGTCGGTGATGCGGTGAACCAGACCGTCGTCTTCGCCTTCATGGCCCTGTTCGTGGTCAACGTGGTGGTCACCGCGGTCGGCATCAAGTTCACGGTGCGGTGACCCGATGGCCCAGGTGATCCAATCCCGTTTCCCGAAGACGCTGCGGCGCGTGCGCCGGTTCTCCGATTCGTTCGATTCGCTCGGCAGACAAGCGGTGTTCTACGCGCAGACCATTGCTTCCATACCGCGTGCGCTGCGGCACTACCGCACCGAGACCATCCGGCTGATCGCCGAGATCAGCATGGGCTCCGGCGCGCTGGCCGTCATCGGCGGCACCGTGGTGATCGTCGGATTCCTCACGCTGTTCGCGGGCGGCACCATCGCCGTGCAGGGCTACAGCTCACTGGGCAATATCGGCGTCGAGGCGCTCACCGGATTCTTCTCCGCCTTCATCAACGTCCGCATCGCGGCGCCGGTGATCTCGGGGATCGGGTTGGCCGCGACCATCGGCGCCGGCTCCACCGCCCAACTCGGCGCGATGCGGGTGGCCGAGGAGATCGACGCGCTGGAATCCATGGCGATCCGGCCGATCCCGTATCTGGTCGGCACCAGAGTGCTGGCCGGGATGATCGCGATCGTCCCGCTCTACGCGCTGGCCGTGATCGCCTCGTTCCTCGCGGCCCGATTCGCCACCGTCGTCATCTACGGTCAATCGGCGGGCGTGTACGACCACTATTTCTCCACGTTCCTGATTCCGAGCGATATTCTCTGGTCATTCGCTCAGGCGATCTTCATGGCCCTCGCGGTCATGATGATCCATACCTACTACGGCTACAACGCCGCGGGCGGCCCGGTCGGCGTCGGTATCGCGGTCGGCAACGCGGTGCGGTCCTCGCTGGTCGCGGTGGTCACGGTGACCCTGCTGATCTCGCTGGCCATCTACGGCACCTCCGGCAACTTCCATCTCTCCGGGTAAGCGAAAAATGGCGGATTCGAAGCACTCAGAAAATGGTCTGAAGCGCGCGTTGAGCGGCGGGCTCGGACTGAAATTGGCCGGTCTGGCGATGGTGCTCGCCATGGTCGCCATGGTCGCCGTCGCGATGGTCATGTTCGTCGGGGGGTTCACCCCGACCTCGAGAATTCTCGTCGAGGCGCCGCGCAGCGGTCTGGTCCTCGACACCGATGCCAAAGTGAAGGTGCGCGGGGTCGAGATCGGCCGGGTGGCCTCGGTCGAATACACCGACAGCGGCGCGCGGCTGCGTCTCGAGGTGTCGCCGGACAAGTTGAAGCTTGTGCCGTCCAACGCGGCTGTCGACATCAGATCGACCACGGTGTTCGGCGCGAAGTACGTCAACTTCGTCATTCCCGACGCCCCCGCCTCGACCTCACTGAAACCCGGCTCCACGGTGTCCGCGTCCAGGGTGACCGTCGAATTCAACACCCTGTTCCAGCACCTGTCCGACGTGCTCGCCCAGATCGACCCGGAAAAGCTGAACGCCACCCTGACCGCGGTCGGTACCGCGCTGGAGGGGCGCGGCGAGAAGCTCGGCGAGTTGCTCTCCCGCAGCGACGCCTACCTGCGCGAGATAAACCCCTACCTGCCGACATTGCGACGGGATCTGAACACGACGAGCCAGGTCACCGGCATCTACGCCGATGCGTCGAGCGACCTGCTGCGCACGTTGGACAATGCCACGCTCACCGGCCGCACCTTTGTCGACGAGCAGGACAACCTCGACGCGGTGCTCACCAATGTGATCGGGCTGGCCGACACCACGGGTGCGGTGCTGCGCCAGAACGAGAACAACCTCGTCACCGCGCTGGATCTGCTGCGCCCGACGACCGCTGTGCTCGACGAGTACGCACCGGCGCTCGGCTGTGTGATCACAGGTCTCGGCGGATTGATGCCCTTGGCCGAGGAGGTTTTCGGCGGCATCGTGCCCGGCATCGGAATGAATACCAACTTCATGTGGGGCGCCAAACCCTACACCTACCCGGATGATCTGCCGAAGGTGAACGCCACCGGCGGCCCACGGTGCGAGGGCGTCGTCGACAGGGTGCCCGAGAGCCACTCCGACTACCTCGTCACCGATACCAGCCAGGGCGCGCCGTACAAGCCGAGTACCGGCCCGACGACATTCAACGAGGGGCCGAAGGTGTTCCAGTTGCTCTTCGCCGGGCTGCCGGGGGTGGACAAGCTGTGAAGAACACCGCGACGACAATCAAGCTGACCATCTTCACCCTGGTGATGGCCTTGGTTTTCGCAGGTCTCGCCATCGTCTTCAGTCAGGTGCGCTTCGCGCGCGAGCACGGCTACCACGCCGTGTTCACCAGTTCCTCGGGGATGCTGCCCGGCGCGAAGGTGCGTATCGCCGGTGTGCCCGTGGGTTCGGTGACGTCGGTCCAGGTGGGCAAGGATTATCTCGCGCACGTCGAATTCGACGTCGACCGCAAATACACACTGCTTACGAGCACTCGCGCGGCCATCAAATACGAGAATCTGGTCGGCGACAGGTACCTGGAACTCATGGAGGGGCCAGGCTCGGCCGACAAACTGCGCTCCGGCGCGACCATCGGCACCGAGAAGACTTCGCCCGCACTGGATCTGGATCTGTTGCTCGGCGGCTTCAAACCGCTGCTGCGAGGTCTGGACCCGGCTCAGGTGAACGATCTGACCAGTGCGCTGTTGCGGATCTTCCAGGGGCAGGGCGGCACGCTGGTCCAATTGCTCAACAGCGGCGGTTCCTTCACCAAGACGCTCTCCGAACGCGACGAGTTGATCGGCAGCGTCATCAATAATCTGAACACGGTGTTGAAGACGATCGATGAGCGCGGCGACCAATTCGCCACCACCTTGGACGAATTGCAGCGCCTGGTCAGCGGCCTGGCCGCCGACCGCGATCCGATCGGCGCCGCGCTGCCCCGGATCGCGGGGGCCACAAGGGATCTGACCGATCTGCTGGCGACGGCCCGTCCGGATCTGCGCGGCACCATCGAGCAGACCGGCCGGCTCGCCACCAATCTCGACAATGGCTCCGACACCCTGCAGTGGGTGCTCGAACGGCTGCCCGACACCTATAAGAAGCTCATCCGCATCGGCGCCTACGGCTCCTTCCTACAGCTCTACGTCTGCGGGACGAATTTCCTGGTGGACGGCCCGAACGGGGAAACCCTCGAGGTCAAGATGCCGGGTCTGCAGGCAACAGGAAGGTGTACGCCCAATGAGTGAGAAGCGTTCGCCCGCCATCACCATCGGCGTCGTCGGCATCGTCGTCGGCCTCGCGATCGCCCTGTCCGCCCTGCAATTCGACCGGCTGCCCTTCATTCGCGGCGGCGCGACCTTCACGGCGTTCTTCACCGACGCGGGCGGGCTCGTACCCGGCGATCCGGTACAGGTCGCCGGTGTGCGCAGCGGTCGTGTCGAGGATGTCGAACTCGACGGCGCCAAGGTGCTGGTGCGCTTCAGCCTCGACGAGTCGATCGTCCTCGGCGAGAAGACGTCAGCGGCGGTCAAGACCAATACGCTGCTCGGCCGCAAATCGCTCGAGGTGACCCCCGAGGGGTCCGGCGCGCTGCGCGTGGACGACACGATCCCGCTCGAGCGCACCACCTCCCCGTATTCGCTCAACGACGCGCTCGGCGATCTCGGCCGCACCGTCGGGGGCCTGGATATGCAAAAGGTCGACGAAACACTCGACGTGCTGTCGGAGACTTTCGCCGAAACCCCGGCGCCGCTGCGGGCCGCGCTCGACGGGGTCACCGCGTTGTCACGCAGTATCAACGCGCGCGACCAAGCGCTGTCGGATCTGCTGACCAGGGCCCAGAGCGTCACCAGAATCCTGGCCGACCGTAGTAACCAGATCAATACGCTGCTGTTGGACGGCAACAATCTGCTCGGTGAGCTGGAACGCCGCCGCGGCGCGATCGGGCAGCTCATCGTCTACGTGAACCAGGTAGCGCAGCAGCTGTCCGGCCTGGTCGCCGATAACGAGCCCCTGCTGAAATCGGCGCTGGACCGGCTGAACTCGGTGCTCAACCTGCTCCAGCACAATAAGCAGAATCTGAGTCAGGCGCTCGACAGTGTCGGACCGTACGCGGCGGCGCTGGGCGAACAGGTCGGCAACGGCCCCTGGTTCAACGCCTACGTCGTGAACGCCACCAGTACCGAGTTGCGGCCGCTGGTCGACGCCCTGGTGTGGCCGGAACATCTCCCCGAAGATCTGCGCAATATTTTCACCCACCCGGCGCCGCCGTCGATCGGGCCATCGGAAGAGGATCCACCGCGATGAGCAAGCTGAACGGAGTTCGCGACCTGCCGCGCTGGCTATTGATCCTGGCGGGTGTGCTGGTGGTCGCGCTGGTGGCGTTCGGCGCGTACACCGGTATCACCAGGATCGGCAAGACCACGATCACCGCCTTTTTCCCGTCGACGAGCGCCCTCTACGTGGGCGACGATGTGCGCGTCCTCGGCGTCAAGGTCGGCCGGATCGACGAGATCGAGCCCGGCCGCGATCAGGTACGCGTCACAGTGACGCTCGACCGTGGCATCGACATCCCCGCCGACGCCCGCGCGGTGATCATCTCGCCCTCCCTGGTCTCGGCCAGGTTCATCCAGTTGGCCCCCGCCTACACCGGCGGCCCGAAAATGGCCGACGGCGACCGCATTCCGATCGAGCGCACCGCGATCCCGGTCGAATGGGACGACATCAAGGCCGAACTGTCCAAACTGGCGACCGCGCTCGGCCCGGTCGGCGACGACAAGCAGGGTTCCTTCGGTCGCCTCATCGATACCGCGGCCGACAATCTGGACGGCAACGGCCAGAAATTTCGTGACACCCTGCGGGAACTGGCCGCGACCCTGAATACGCTCTCCGACGGTCGCACCGACCTGTTCGGCACAATCCGCAATCTGCAGAAATTCGTCGAGGTGCTCTCCGGCAGCAACGAGCAGATCGTGCAGTTCGGCAGCAGACTCGCCTCGGTGTCGGAAGTGCTCGGCGACACCTCGGCCGATCTCGGTGCGGGACTGGATAATCTGGATATCGCGCTCGCGGATGTGAAGCGATTCCTCGACGGCAGCGGGGCCGAACTCACCGAAGGCGTCGAGCGGCTGAGCGACGTCACGCAACTGCTGGTGGACAAGCGTCCCGAACTGGAACGGGTGCTGCATTCGGGGCCGACCGCGCTGGTGAACTTCTACCAGATCTACAAGCCGGCGCAGGGCACGCTCACCGGCGCGATCTCGCTGAACAACACGGCCGATCCGCTCGGCTTCCTGTGCGGTTCGGTGCGGGCGCTGGAATACGACCAGTCCGACCGCAGCGCCGACCTGTGCGCGCAGTACCTGGCGCCGGTGATCAGCTCGCTCGCCATGAATTACGCGCCCATCATGTTGAATCCGGCCACCGGCGTGCACGCGTTCCCCGATCAGATCGTCTACAGCGAACCGAGCCTGGCCGATCGGAGCTCGACGCGGGTGACCGTGCCGAACGGGGTTTCCGGTCTGGCTATTCCGGGAGGAGAGCGATGACGCGCCCGCGTTCGATGCGGCGGCTGGCCGTATTCGCCGTAGGTCTGGCGGCGACACTCGCGGTCTCCGGCTGCGAATGGGACGGGTTGAACTCGCTTCCGCTGCCGGGCACCGAGGGAACCGACGGCTACGAGATCCAGATCCAGATGCCGAATGTCACCACGCTGACCAAGAATTCGCCCGTCCGGGTCGACGATGTCGCGGTCGGCACGGTCACCGGTATCGAGGTGCAGGACTGGCACGCGCTGGTCACCGTTTCGCTGCAACGCGATGTCCGACTCCCCGCGAACGCGGTGGCGAAGATCGGGCAGACCAGCCTGCTCGGCAGTAACCACATCGAACTCGGTCCGCCCGAGAACGCGGCCCCGGTGGGCGAATTGCGCAGCGGCGACGTCATCCCGCTGGAACGAGCCGGGGCCTACCCGACCACCGAACAGGTGCTCTCCTCGCTGTCGGTGGTCCTGAACGGCGGCGGCATCTCGCAGCTGGAAACCATCACCCGCGAATTGAATACCGCGCTGACCGGCCGCGAGGACGATATCCGCGATCTGCTGCCGCAACTGGCTACCCTGGCCACCGGCCTCGACCAGCAGCGCGAGGACATCATCGCGGCCATGAGCGGATTGGACCGTCTCGGTGGGCAATTCGCCGATCAGCGCGACGTCGTGGCCAGGGCGATCGAGCAGATCCATCCCGCGCTGACCGTGCTGGCCGACCGCACCGCGAACATCACGGCGGCGGTGAATTCCCTCGGCGAACTCAGCGATGTGGCCGACCGCATCGTCACCGAGAGCGGCGAGGATCTGAAGGCGAATCTGCGCAGTCTGTCCCCGGTGCTGCGGACCCTGGCCGACACCGGCGTCAACCTCATCGAGTCCTTGAAGATCCTGCCCACCTTCCCGTTCCCGATCAAGAACCTCGGCAACGCGATCAAGGGCGACTACTTGAACCTGTTCATCACGGTGGATATGACCGGGCGCAGGCTGGATTCCAACTGGCTGACCGGAACCCCGCTCGGCGGACGCTTCGGCGGCGTCGAGGGCGTGATCGGCAGTTTCGCACCCGATTCCGCCGCCCAGGGCGGTAATCCCGCGACCGGGCCTCTGCTGACCACGCCCGATGCGGGTGCGGCACCGACGCTGCCAGGTCTGCCGCCCATTCCCGGTCTGCCCGCCATTCCCGGGTTGACCGTTCCGCTGCCCGGAAATGCCGCGCCACAAGGGGGTACGGGCCGATGACGCTCACCAAGTTCGTCCGCGCCCAGCTGACGATCTTCGCCGTGCTCACGGTGATCGGCCTGGTCGTGATGGGTGGTGTCTACGTGAAGGTGCCGGCCATGTTCGGCATCGGACGCTATGACGTGACCGTGCAACTCGCGGCGACGGGTGGGCTGTACCAGCAGGCCAATGTCGCCTATCGGGGCACGAATGTCGGTGTCGTGAAGGATGTGGTGCTGACCGACGAGGGCGTCGAGGCGAAACTCTCCATCGACAGCAGTTACAAGATCCCCGCCGATGTGGATGCCTGGGTGCGCAGCGTCTCCGCGATCGGCGAGCAGTATGTCGATCTGATCCCGGCCGATCAGCCCAAGGGCGGCAATCTGTCCGACGGCTCGGTGATTCCCGTGCAGCGCACCGCACTGCCGCAGGATGTCGGTTCGCTGCTCGACCAGGCCGACCGGCTGCTGTCCAGTGTGGCCGACACGCGGCTGCGCCAGGTGATCGACGAGGCTTTCCGCGCGTTCAACGGCGCGGGCCCGGATCTGCAACGTTTCATCGACTCCGCCTCGCTGCTGGTGCAGGAGGCCGAGGACAACACCGGACCGACCAAACAGCTGCTCGATCAGCTCGGCCCGCTGCTGGACACCCAGGTCGAATCCGATGCCGCGATCCGTTCGTGGACCCATGATCTCGCGACGGTCACCGATACCCTGCGGGCGCACGATCCGTCACTGCGAAGCCTGCTGCAAGACGGGCCGTCGGCGATGCGGCGGGTCACCGAACAGTTCGAGTCGCTGCGACCGACACTGCCGCTGCTGCTGACCAATCTGGTCAGTCTCGGCCAGGTCGGCGTCACCTATCACGCGGGTCTCGAACAACTTCTCGTGGTCTTCCCGCCGCTGATCGCTGCGTTGCGCACGATCATCCGAGGGCCCGCCAGATACGGCGCGATGGTCGACTTCATGGCCGTAGTCAACGATCCGCCCGCCTGCACCACGGGCTTCCTGCCCGCGAGCGAATGGCGATCGCCGAGCGAATTGGATTCCGTCGACACCCCGCCCGGCCTGTACTGCAAGGTGCCGCAGGATTCGCCGATCGAGGTGCGCGGCATCAGGAATACCCCGTGCGCGGAATTCCCCGGCGTGCGCGCGCCGACGCCGGAGCTGTGCCGGACCGGATTCGTCCCCCAGGGCAACAATCCGCCGTTCGGACCCGTCCAGCCGGTGGCGCCCGCGAGCGCCGAGACGCCCGACGAGACGCCGACCGCGCCCGCCTCGTACCGCACACCGGCGGCGGCCAGGTCATATGACCCGTCGAACGGCGTGTACATCGGCCCGGACGGCCGCACCTACCGTCAGGGCGATGTCGGCCCGGGCGGTTCGGGCACGGTACCGTCGAGCTGGCGCGCGATGCTCGAGGAGCAGCAACGTTAGCGGGCGAGTGTGGCCCCGCCCTGCCACAGCCGGAATCACCCCTCGCAACCCTCGACGGAACAACCCAGGAAGTGGTCAGACGTATGTCGAGAACCAGCGGAACATGTAACCGCCGTTACCTCTCCACCGGTTTCGCGGGGGGTATCCGATGAGTGACATCAATGGCGATAACCACCGCGTGCGCAGGCGAGCGGTCCGTTCGGTAGGGCCTCCGGTCGAGGGGGACGCGGCCGGTATCGAAGCGTCGAGCACGGGCGCGACGGTGAAGAAGGCGCCGGTGCACGCCGTAGCGATGAGTAAGTCGGGCAACGACGTCGCGCCGAAACCGGGCGAAGCCGCCGCGGCGGACAGCGTGGAAAAGGACGTGGTGGACGCGGGAGTCGTCGATACCGCAACCAGCGTCGACCTCGGCAAGGACGCGACGAAGTCTGCCCAGGAAGCCGTCGACACCTCCGATGCCGGAGCGGTCGCGAAACCGAAACGCCGAGCATGGCCTATCGCCGCTGCTGTGGCCGCCGCGCTTCTCGCGGTGCTCACGGTGATCGGCGCGGGAACGGTGACGTACCTGGCGCATGAGGGGAACCAGCGCGACGATCGGCGCGCCGAATATCTGCAGACCGCGCGCCAAGCGGTGCTGAACCTGACCACCATCAGGGCGGATTCCGCCAAGGAGGATATCGACAGGATTCTGTCGATGGCTTCGGGGCAGTTCAAGAATGAATTCGACGGCCGCGTCGATCCTTTCATGAGCATCGTGCAGCAGGCGAAGGTCGTCTCCAACGGCGAGGTCGTCGATGCCGCGATCCAGACCGATGACGAGGATTCGGCCCAGGTGCTCGTCGCGGCGAAGCAGACGTTGACCAATGCGGGCCAGGCCGAGCCGCAGACGCGGTACTACCGTTTCCGGGTCACCGTGACCAGGGGCGATTCCGGTCTCACCGCCTCGAAAGTGGAGTTCGTGGCATGAGAGTCATATCTGGAAGGTTCGGCTGGGTCGTCGCGGGCGTCGCGGGCGTGCTCGTCGCCGCGGCCGTGATCGTCCTCGGCGTCAACGGATTCCGGTATTGGGACCACGAGCGGACCGAGGTCGCGCGCGAAGAAGCGGTGACCGCCGCCGATCGTGCGGTATCGGCCATGTTCACCTACGACTACGGCACCGTCGACACCGAATTGCCGAAGGCCGCCGACAATCTGTCGGCGACTTTTCGCGAGGACTACCTGAAGTTGATCACCCAGGCCATCGCGCCGGGGGCCAAGGACAAGCAGCTCACCGTCAAGGCGACCACGCAGGCCGGTGGCGTGGTCGAGGCCGACCGCGACCACGTCGTCGTGCTGCTGTTTCTCAATCAGGTGACCACGAGCAAGGACACCCCGCAGGGCACGACCACGGGCAGTCGGGTGCGCGTCACGCTGGACAAGACCGGCGATCGCTGGCTGGTCGATTCCGTCAACCCGGTGTAGGCGCTGCCCGCTCGGTCAGTCGCGGGGGAGCGCGACGGTGAAGGTGGTGCCTTCGCCCTGGACGCTGTCGACCGTGACGGTTCCGCCGTGCGCGGTGACCAGCGCCTGCACGATCGAGAGGCCGAGTCCGGTGCCGCCGCTGGCGCGGGTGCGCGAGGTATCGGTGCGGTAGAACCGTTCGAATACCCGCGCGGCCTCCTCCTCGGGCAGGCCGGGACCGGTATCGGCGACCTCGAGTCGCACCTCGTCTTCGGCGGGTGTCAGCCGTACGGTGACATCGGCGTCGGCCGGGGTGTGGGTGAGGGCGTTGTTCAGCAGATTGGCCAGCACCTGACGCAATCGTTCCGCATCACCGGAAACCTCCAATGTGCCCTCGCCGGGACGGAGTTCCAATTCGATCCGTCGCGGGTGCTCCGGCGCGGCAGCGGCGACCACAGCGCGGGCATTGTGCACGGCATCGCTGGCGACGGCGAGCAGATCCACCTGGCCGCGTTCGAGCGGGCGCTGGGCATCGAGGCGGGCCAGCATCAGCAGATCCTCCACCAGCAGGCCCATCCGCTGGGCCTCACTCTCGATCCGGTCCATGAACAGCGCGGGATCGGTGGTCGCGCCCTGCCGATAGAGTTCGGCGAAGCCGCGGATGGTCGTGAGCGGAGTGCGCAATTCGTGACTGGCGTCGGCGACGAAACGCCGCATCTTCGCCTCGGATCGCCTGGCCGCGGCCTCGGACGCCTCGGTCGCCTTGAACGCCGACTGGATCTGGGCGAGCATGCCGTTCAGCGAGCGCGACAGGCGATCCACCTCGGTATTGGTGCCGCGCACCGGAACCCGGCGATGCAGATCGCCGCGGGCGATGGCCGCGGCGATGTTCTCGACCCGGCGCAGCGGGCGCAGGCTGCGCCGGATCGCGAAATACGCGGCCACCGCGAGCACCGCCAGCACCGCGACGCCGACCGCCAATTGCAGCACGACCAGGCGGTGCACGGTGTCGTTGTTCTGGGTCAGCGGCAGCGCGACCGTGGTGACGTCGTCCTGGGTGCGCAGCGTCAGCGTCCGCCACTGGATCGGGGAGCCCCCGACCGAACCGACCGTCGTCGGCCCGGTGACGGCGATACGGGTATTCGCGGGCAGCGCGCTCGGGATGTCCGGTAACGCGGGTTCGGCGTCGACACCGAACGCTTTGACATCGATCTGCACCGCCATCTGCGCAGCGTCCCCGCTGCTCTGCGCCTTCACGTAGAACTGACTCGGCGGATGGTGCGAATCCGGTGGCTGTGCGCTCGGCGCGGGCGGACGCAGCCGTCGCGACCATTCCAGCGCGCCTTCGCGTAACTGCTGGTCGGTGCGACTGGTGAGCGACTGCTCGAGTCCGGAGGTCACCAGCGTGCCGGAGATCAGCAGACCGAGACCCGCGAGCACCACCAAAGCGAGTACCAGCGTGATGCGCAGCGGTACGGCCGCCAACCCGTCGCGCACACGCTGCCAGGCCACCCGCGACCGGCCGGGACCGCTTTTCGCCGCGCGCTGGCGTCGTGCGGGGCCGTTCTCGCTCACTGCCCGGCCGGGCGGGCGGCGCGCATGACATAGCCGACGCCGCGCAGCGTGTGGATCAGCCGCTGTTCGGTGTCGACCTTCTTGCGCAGATAGGACACGTAGGTCTCCACCACGCCGACCTCGCCGCCGAAGTCGTAGCGCCACACGTGATCCAGGATGCGCGGTTTGCTCAGCACGGTGCCCGCGTTGACCATGAAATAGCGCAGCAGCGTGAATTCGGTGGGGGACAGCGCGACCGGTTCCCCCGCCTTCCACACCTCGTGCGTGTCGTCGTCGAGTTCGATGTCCTCGAACCGGAGCCGTGGACTCTTCGGCTCCGGCGCGGCGTGGCCGGCGCGGCGCAACACCACCCGCAGCCGGGCCACCACCTCCTCCAGGCTGAAGGGTTTGGTGATGTAGTCGTCGGCTCCGAGGGTGAGCCCGGCGACCTTGTCCTGCACCTCGTCGCGTGCGGTGAGGAACAGCACCGGCGCGTCGATACCGTCGGCCCGCAGCCTGCGCAGCAGGCCGAACCCGTCCATACCCGGCATCATGACGTCGACGATGAGCGCCTGCGGCCGGAAGGCGCGCGCCTTGTCCAGCGCCTGCGCTCCATCGGCCGCGGTGTCCACCGCGAAACCCTGATAGCGCAGGCTCACCGACAACAGTTCGACGATCATCGGCTCGTCGTCCACGACCAGCACCCTGGCCTCGGGTTTCTGTTCCGTGGACGCACCAGTCATGTCAACCATCCTGCGGTAGGGGACTGGGAACTCACTGGACCTTTCCTGGGTGATCGCTGTGAACGCCGCCTTTGAATAACGCCGCCCTCGAATAACGCCGTCGAATCACGCCGCCGTCGAATTCAGCGTCGTGGTGACCGCGATTCCGGGTAGACGTCGTCGTCGGTGAGCAGCGCGCTGCCCGCGACCTGATCCTGGGCGAGGGCTTCGAGGAAGGCGCGAGCCCAGCGGTCCACATCGTGGGCGAGCACCTGACGGCGCAGCGAACGCATGCGGCGACGCTTGGTGTCGCGGTCGTCCTCCAGCGCGGAGACGATCGCGTCTTTCACGCTGTCCAGATCGTGCGGGTTGCACAGGTAGGACTGGCGCAATTCCGCTGCGGCGCCGGTGAATTCGCTGAGAACCAGGGCGCCGTTGAGTCCGCTGTGACAGGCAACGTACTCCTTGGCGACCAGATTCATGCCGTCCCGCAAGGGGGTGACCAGCATGACGTCGGCCGCCACGAAGAACGCGATCAATTCCTCGCGCGGGATGGGGCGGTGCAGGTAGTGCACCACCGGGTAGCCGACCCGGGCGAATTCGCCGTTGATCCGGCCGACCTGGCGTTCGATATCGCCGCGCATCTGGATATAGCTCTCGACGCGCTCGCGGCTCGGGGTCGCCAACTGCACCATGACGGTTTCGGTGGGATCGACCCGGCCGTCGACCAGCAGTTCCTCCAGCGCGTTGAGCCGGATATCGATGCCCTTGGTGTAATCGAGACGGTCGACGCCGAGCAGGATATTCTTCGGATTACCCAGTTCCGCACGGATTTTCGCGGCCCGCTCGCGCACCGACCTGCGCCGGGAATTCTCGTCCATCTCGGCCGAGGCGATCGAGATCGGGAACGCGCCGACCCGCACGGTACGGAAGCCGACCTGGACCACACCGAGTTTGGAGCGAACGCCGACGGCGCCGCGCGAGGTGGGCTGGCCGGCCAGGCGCCGGGCCAGATACAGGAAGTTCTGCGCGCCGCCGGGCAAATGGAAGCCGATCAGATCGGCGCCGAGCAGACCCTCGATGATCTCGGTCCGCCACGGCATCTGCATGAACAATTCGACCGGGGGGAACGGAATATGCAGGAAGAATCCGATGGTCAGATCGGGGCGCAGCATGCGCAGCATCTTGGGCACCAGTTGCAGCTGGTAATCCTGCACCCAGACCGTCGCGCCCTCGGCGGCCACCTTGGCGGTGGCCTCGGCGAAGCGGCGGTTCACCGTGACATAGGCGGCCCACCAGGCGCGGTCGTAGGTCGGGCGCACGATGACGTCGTGGTAGAGCGGCCACAGGGTGCCGTTGGAGAAACCTTCGTAGTAGTCGGCCACCTCCTGCCCCGACAGCGTCACCGGGTGCAGTTCCAGGCCGTCTTCGATGATCGGCTCGAGGTCGGCGTCGGGAACTCCCGCCCAGCCGACCCACGCCCCCTTGTTGTTGCGCAGAACCGGTTCCAGCGCGGTGACCAGGCCGCCCGGGCTGCGTTTCCACCGGGTCGAACCATCGGGGAGTCGCTCGAGGTCAACCGGTAGCCGATTGGCCACAACGACGAAACCGGAACCGGCCCCGTCGGTTTCGATCGTTTCCCCCCGTGACGCCACGTCCTGGGAGTGGTCGTCGGGCGAAGCGAGCTCGGAGTCGTCGGACGGCTGGTCGGTCATCTGGTCCACTCACGCATCCTTATTCGATTGGCGGCGTTCGCGGTGCTGCGCGAGCGCCCGCCTCCGGGCCCGGCGCACCGTGCGGTGTACGTCGCTGATCCCGTCTGGAGTTGTCAGGTGTCGTCGACGGCGCCGTTGTCGTCGAGCGGGTTTCGGTTACTCGCCCCGGCCGTTGGGGCCGATGCCGAGCATCGACAGCAACATGCGGCACTCGTCGGCGTCCTCCGCGTACGCGGCGACGACGCGCTGGGCCTGACGGGCGGTCTCATCGGCGAGTGGTTCCAGGTCATCGTCCGCGATATCGTTCGCGCTGCCCTTCGCGGCCATCTCTATGTCCTCCCGGCTCATTACGCTCGTACGTGCGAATAGTCAATGGTATATGGCTCAGGTGTGGTCGCGCCGCACCCGGATACCTCGAGTACCCGGCTCGGTGCGCCGTGCGTCCCCTGGCTATACCGTGGGAGCACGGCTGTGGCGACCGTACGCAGGTCGCGCCAGGCAGTCAGCACCAACTCCACGAAAGGGTCGATAATGCCGCTGGCCACGGTGAACGGGATATCCCTCAACTATCAGGTCAAGGGTGATCGCGCCAAGGGCTCGGACGTGAAGGGCGGGGCGCCACTCGTCGTGATGATCATGGGCACCGGCAGCCCAGGCCGGGTCTGGGAACTGCACCAGGTGCCCGCACTGATCGCCGCCGGATACCGGGTGTGCACCTTCGACAACCGGGGTATCGCCCCCTCCTTCGAAGCGCCGTCGGGAATGACCATCGATGAGCTGGTCGGCGATACCGCCGGGCTGATCGAACTGCTCGGCGAAGGCCCGGCGTTGGTCGTCGGGACGTCGATGGGCGCGCGGGTGGCCCAGGAACTGGCGCTTGCCCGGCCCGACCTGGTGCGCAAGGCCGTTTTCATGGCCGGTCACGGACGCCTCGACCAGTTCCAGAAGACGCTGTCCCTCGGCGAGCACGAACTGGACGCGAGCGGGGTGAAGATGCCGGCGAAGTACGAGGCCGCCGTCACCGCGGTGATGAATCTGTCGCCCGCGACGATGGCGCAGCCCAACGCGGCGCGGGACTGGCTGGATCTGTTCGAATTCACCGGCGGTCCGGTGACCCCCGGTATCCGCGCCCAGCGCCGGATGAACCACGATTTCGACCGGGTCGCCGCGTACCGTGCGATAACCGTGCCGTGCCTCGCCATCGGATTCGCCGATGACAGGATGATCCCGCCCTACCTCTCGCGCGAGGTCGCCGAGGCCATCCCCGGTGCCCGCTACCAGGAGATTCCCGACGCCGGACACTTCGGATACCTGGAGAAGCCGGACGAGGTGAACAAGATTCTGCTCGAGTTCTTCGCCGCGTGAACCGGGGCGCCGACCGAGCCGTATGAACCCCAGGACGAGGTAACCACCGACACGTAACATCTCCCTTGCTAGGGTCGACACAACGCTCGGGGAGTCATCCGGAGCGCGGAACGTGCGCCTGCACGCCCCCGCGCCGGACGGTCCCAGGAGCCGCCCCGTACACAGCGCCAGTATCCAGTGAGGTGAAATTGAGCACCAACCCCTTCGATGACGAAGACGGTCGCTTCTTCGTCCTGGTCAACGACGAGGAACAGCATTCCCTGTGGCCGGCCTTCGCGGAGGTCCCGGCCGGATGGCGAGTCGTGTTCGGCGAGGACAGCCGCGCTGCCTGCGTCGAGTACGTAGAGAAGAATTGGACCGATATGCGTCCGAAGAGTTTGCGGGACGCGATGGCCGCCGATGACGCGGCCCGTCAGGGCGCCCAGTCCTGAGCCGCGGTATCCGATACTGCGCCGGGAAAGCTGATTCTGCCGCCGATCGCGCGGCACCGTAAGTCGGTGTCGCGCGATCGGTGTGCCCCGCTATGATGGCTCCCGGTCGCGATTGGTACCGCTTCCGCCTCCTTAGCTCAGTGGTAGAGCACTCGCCTTGTAAGCGAAAGGTCGTCAGTTCAATCCTGACAGGGGGCTCCGTTCGTGAGCAGGCCCCGGCCGAAGGTCGGGGCCTTTCTCGCGTCTCGGCCACGGTCGCGGCAGATACGCGACCAATGCCGTTGCGGCTCAAACGCCTTCACATTCCGCGCCCGCGTATCCGCGGGGTATTCGGCGATGCCGCTCAGGTATCGGACGACGTCTCGGCCTGCGCGGGGTCCGAGGAGCGAGCGGTCCAACTGGCGAGCAGTTGGATCGCATCGTGTTCCGGTGAGCCCGGCCGCGGGGTGAACACGGTCATGACCTGATCGCCTGTCGCGTCGACGGTGAGGGTCTCGAAGGGCAGGGTGAGCTGTCCGATCAGGGGGTGCCGGAAGATCTTGGTGCCCGCCCTGTGCGTCTTGACGTCGTTGGAGGCCCAGCGGGTGCGGAATGTCTGGCTGTGGGTGGACAGTTTGCCGATCAGGGCGACCAACTCCGGGTCGTCGGGGTGTCGCCCCGCCTCGATGCGCAGGACGGACACCGTATCGTCGGCGATGCGTTCCCACTCGGGGAAGAGTTCCCTGGCCGCGCGCTCGTCCAGGAACATGAAGCGCGCAGCGTTCGCGGGCTGTTCGATGTCGAGCAGCGTCGCGTAGAGGGCCCGCCCGATATCGTTGACGGCGAGAATGTCGAGTCGACTGTTGAACACCACGGCAGGCAGGTGGCCCATCGAGTCCAGCAGCACTCGGATCCCGGGGCTGACCGTTTCCTCCAGCGGGGCGACCGCGGCCTTGCGACGTTTACGGGCCTCGGGGGTGAGTGCCGCGAGCAACCGGTCCAGATGGGCACGTTCGTCGCCGTCGAGTCGCAGTACCGCGGCGATGGCCTCCACGACGCCGGGTGAGGGTCCGGTAGCCGTGCCACGCTCGAGGCGGATGTAGTACTGCGGGCTGACACCGGCCAGCAGAGCTACCTCTTCGCGGCGCAGGCCCTTCACACGACGCCGGGTTCCTGTCGATGGAAGGCCGACGTCGGTGGGTGATACCCGGTCGCGGCGCGTGCTGAGGAATTCGCGGACCGCTGTGCGCGCCGCCTCCTTCTCGTCCATGGTATCGAGCGTAGAGGCAGGCAGGACGCCTGAGGGGTCACCGTGAGTGCCCCCATCGGCAGGCCCTGTCTCGACCGCGGAACACGGTGTTCGCTGGAGTCAGGGATATCGAGGCCGAGGCGGCCCGCGCTCGGCGGACGACCTCGCCGTTCCCTGTCATCACCCCCGACGAAGGAGTCATTCGAATGAAGCACGCTTCTCTGGGCGCTCTGGAGGTGTCCAGGATCGGCCTTGGCGCCATGACCATGGCAGGCACCTACACTTCCGGCGGCGGTCTGGACGACGCCGAGTCGATTCGCACCATTCACCGCGCGCTCGACCTTGGCGTCACCCATATCGATACTGCCGAGATCTACGGTCCTTTCCATAGTGAGGAGGTCGTCGGCCGGGCCATCGCCGGCCGTCGCGACGAGGTTGTCGTCGCGACGAAGTTCGGCCTGGTCTCGCATTCCGGTGGTGGGCCCGGCACCGTCGACAGCAGTGCGGCGAACGTGAAGGCCGCGGTCGAAGGTTCTCTGCGGCGTCTGGGCACCGACCGGATCGACCTCTACTACCAGCATCGCGTCGACCGCGGCACGCCGATCGAGGAGACCGTCGGCGCGCTGGCCGAACTGGTTGACGAAGGCAAGGTTGTGCACATCGGGCTGTCGGAGGCCTCGCCGGAGACGATCCGCCGTGCCCACGCGGTGCACCCGGTGGCTGCGCTGCAGACCGAGTACTCGCTGTGGACCCGCGACCCCGAGGACGAACTCCTTCCCCTGTTGCGCAGTCTCGGCATCGGGTTCGTGCCCTACTCTCCGCTGGGTCACGGATTCCTCACCGGTCAACTCCGCTCGCCCGCCGACATTCCGGACGACGACTGGCGTAAGACCAATCCGCGGTTCATCGGGGAGGCATTCACTCAGAACCTGAGGTTGGTGGACGAGGTCAGGGCGGTCGGAAACGAGGTCGGCGCTACCCCGGCGCAGGTCGCACTGGCCTGGCTGCTCGCCAAGGGCGCCGATATCGCCCCCATCCCCGGCACCCGCCGAGTCGCCCGCGTCGAGGAGAATACCGCCGCCGACGCCGTCGTTCTTTCCGACGATCAGCTCGCGCGTCTCGACGGGCTCACGCCGGCCGTCGGGGCCCGCCACGACGAGGCGAACATGTCCAGCATCGACCGATGACGACTCCCGGTGTCGCCGGTCCCGGCCGTCCGGGCGGTAGAGCGCGAAAGCCCTGTCTCGGAACCGTTCCGAGAATCCGATCCTGATACAGGGCTTTCGTGTGGAGGATGCGAACTCAGTTCGGAACGTTCGCTCCGTAACCCAGCTCGCGCAGGGCCTGCTTGATCTTGGACTGCGCCTCGTCGAGGGATTCCGGCGACGGATTCGGATCCGCGCCGGAGATATCGAAATTCCCCATCGAGAACGCGGGGAAGACGTGCACGTGCAGATGCGGCACCTCGAGCCCGGCGATGAGCAACCCGGCCCTCGGCGCGTCCCACGCCGAACGCACCGCCTGCCCGATCTTCTGGGCCACCGCGTTGAGTCGGGCGAAAACCTCGCCGTCGATGTCCTGCCACTGATCGATTTCCGCACGCGGCACCACGAGTGTGTGGCCGGCGGTGACGGGGGCGATGGTCAGGAAAGCGACGAATTCGTCGTCCTCCCAGACGAATCGGCCGGGGATATCACCTGCGATGATCGCGCTGAAGACAGTTGCCATGCCCGCAGGCTACAACGCCGTCACGCGGGGACGCCCGCACACCCGCGACGCTGTCACACGGCGACGAAATGCGACAGGATGCCCTGGACCTCGTAGATGTCGACCTGACGGTTGAAACGCTTCTGTAAGGGTTCGGCGCTGCCCGATATCCAGATGACCAGTTCGGCGTCCAGGTCGAAGGTGCCCGCGGTTTCCACCGAGAAATGTGTGATGGAACGGTACGGGACGCTGTGGTAGCTGACCTTGCGCCCCGACAACCCCTGCTTGTCGACCAGGATCAGACGCCGGTTGGTGAAGAGCATGGCATCGCGGACCAGTAGATATGCCGAATAGATCTGTTCGCCGTTGCCGAGCAGCTTGGCGTATTCCTGTTGCGCCTGTCCCGGATCGATTCGTCCGGCGTTTCCCATCAGTCCATCGATAAGACCCATCGCTGGCCCACCCTTCGGCTCGCTCCGGCAGCGGACGGTGTGGGCGCTACGCCCACACCGTCTTCCATCATCCTCTTCGCCGGGCTGCGACGGGTGAATGGCGACAACGGATTTCGAGCGCGTCGCAGAACTGTTAGCCGAAACGTCGATCGCTCGTCATTCGCTGGTAACGGGCTCCGACTCGAGACGGCGGGGGCTGCACCTAAGCTGTTGGCCGTGCGCGTACTCGTCATCGGCTCAGGTGCCCGTGAACATGCCCTCGTCCTCGCCCTCCGCAAGGACCCCGCGATCACCGCGTTGGTCGCGGCTCCGGGTAACGCCGGAATCGCCCAGCACGCGCAGACCCGCGCGGTCGATCCGACCTCCGGCGAGGCGGTCGCCGCCCTAGCCGTCGAGGTGAAAGCGGATCTGGTCGTCATCGGACCCGAAGTGCCGCTGGTCCTCGGCGTCGCCGATGCCGTCCGCGCGGCGGGCATCGCCTGTTTCGGGCCGTCGGCCGCCGCCGCCCGCATCGAGGGTTCCAAAGCCTTCGCCAAGGATGTCATGACGGCCGCCGGGGTCCGCACCGCGCACAGCGAGGTCGTCGACACCCCGGCCGACCTCGACGCCGCGCTCGACCGCTTCGGGCCCACCTGGGTCGTCAAGGACGATGGCCTGGCCGCCGGTAAAGGCGTCGTGGTCACCAGCGATCGTTCGGCCGCCCGCGACCACGGCGCCGAGCTGCTGGAACAGGGCCACCCCGTGCTGCTCGAATCCTTCCTCGACGGGCCGGAAGTCTCGCTGTTCTGCCTGGTCGACGGTGAAACCGTGGTGCCGCTGCTGCCCGCCCAGGACCACAAACGCGTCGGCGACGGCGATACCGGGCCCAATACCGGTGGCATGGGCGCGTATACGCCGCTGCCTTGGCTGCCGGAGGAGACGCTGACCGCCATCGTCGACGACGTGGTGAAGCCGGTCGCCGCCGAACTCGTCCGGCGCGACAACGCCTTCTCCGGCCTGCTCTACGCCGGGCTCGCGATCGGTGCGGACGGACCGGCCGTCATCGAATTCAATTGCCGCTTCGGCGATCCCGAGACCCAGGCGGTGCTGGCGCTGCTGGAGAGCCCGCTCGGGGAACTGCTCAACGCCACCGCCACCGGAACGCTCGCCGAGGTCGCCGCCCCGCGCTGGCGTGACGGCGCGGCCATCACCGTGGTGGTCGCCGCCGAGAACTATCCGGGGCGGCCTCGCATCGGCGACGTGATCACCGGCGCCGAAGACAGCGCGCAGAACGGATCGTCGGCGGTCCTGCACGCGGGTACGCAATTGCGCGACGACGGCGCACTGGTCTCCGCCGGTGGGCGGGTGCTGAGTGTGGTCGGCATCGGCGAGGATCTCGCCGAGGCGCGCCGCGCCGCGTATGAACGGATCACCGGGATCAAACTCCCCGGAAGCCACTACCGCACGGATATCGGCCTCGCCGCGGTGGAAGACCGCATCGAGGTCTGAGGTCGACTTCCGGCAACGGTGACCAGCGGCCCTCACGCGAACCCGCGGCCCCCGGGCCGCCGGAATCACAACCCGAGCCCGTGTTGGGCGAGCCAGGCGGCCGGGTCGACGTGTTGTCCGGCCTGGATCACCTCGAAGTGCAGGTGGGGGCCGGTGGAGTCGCCTCGGTTGCCCATGCGGGCGATCTGCATGCCGGCGGGGACGCGTTCGCCGACGGAGACGAAGAAGTCGTACATGTGTCCGTAGACGGTGATGGTGCCGTCGTCGTGCCTGATGCGCACCCACAGGCCGAAGCCCTGGGCGGGGCCCGCGTCGATGACGGTGCCCGCGGCGACGGCGTAGATGGGGGTGCCGATGGGTGCGGCGATATCGATGCCGTTGTGGAAAGTGCCCCAGCGGGAGCCGAATCCGGAGGTGAACGCGCCGATCGCGGGTAGGACGAAACCCCCGGCGCCGGGCAGGATCGAGCCGGGCGAGAGCGGTGCCGCTCCCGACGACATCCACGGTTGGCGTTCACCGGCCACCGCGGCGGCGGCCTCGGCTCGCGCCCGTTCGAGGGTGGCGCGCGCGGCGGCGGCGACGACGGCTTGTTCGCGGATGCGTTCGCCGTTGGCGATGGCGTTGAGGTAGCGGCGTACCGAGGGCGGGGTCGACTGGAGTTGCTGGGGATAGGCGAAGGCGACGCGCTGGGCTTCCCCCGGGCCGGGGGTGCGCTCGGTGACGCCCCACGTGAACGGGGAGTCGGCTGCGGCGAAGACGGCCACCGCCAGTACTCCGACGAGCAGCACCCGGTGCTGTAGCAGCAGCGCGCGGTAGTCGCGATCACGCTGTCGCCGCCACAGTGCGTGCAGATCGGGGCGCGGTCGCTGTCGGAGTTCGCGTAGTCGCCGCAGTTCGTGTCGGCGCGGTTCACATAGTCGCCGCAGTTCGTGTCGCCGCAGTTCGCGCAGTCGGGTTCCGACCCAGCGCCACGACCGCGCGCCGGTCACTCGCGGTCGTCGTGTCTGCGCGGCACCCCGATCACGCGGGATGACGCCGATGCGGCCCACCCCGCGTACTCGTTCGAGCCCCACGCGGCGAGCTTTTTCGAGGCGGCGAGCTTTTTCGAGCATTACGCAGAACCCTAACCCGGTCGAACCGGTAGGTAAACGATGCCGGGGACGTGTGCGGCAACCCGGGCGTTGGCGGGGTGCCGTCGCGCGCGAGGGTCTACCGTCTTCCGGGTGTCTCGAGAATCTCGCCGGTCGACCATCCCACCTTTCTACGTGATGGATGTCTGGAAGGCAGCCGCGGAGCGCGCAAGAACGCACGGTGACGTGCTCGTGCTGGCGGCTGGGCAGCCGTCCACACCGGCGCCCGCGCCGGTGCTGCGGGCGACCAAGGTCGCTATCGACGCCGAATTATTGGGCTACACAGAAACTTTCGGCATCCTGCCGTTACGTGAGGCGATCGCGGAACACCACACGCAGACCTACGGATACCGGGTGGATCCGGACGAGGTGGTGGTGACCACGGGATCGTCCGGCGCGTTCACGCTGATCTTCCTCGCCGCCTTCGACCCGGGAGACACGGTGGTGGTGGCCAGGCCGGGCTATCCGGCCTACCGCAACAGCCTCACCGCTCTCGGCTGCCGGGTGATCGAGCTGGATTGTGGTGCGGGCACCCGGTTTCAGCCGACGGTGGCGATGTTGGAGGCGCTGCCGGAGCCGCCCGCGGGCCTGGTGGTCGCGAGTCCGGCGAATCCGACCGGGACCATGATCGCCCCGGACGAATTGGCCGCGCTGGCACGGTGGTGCGAGGCGCACGGCACCCTGCTGATCTCCGACGAGATCTATCACGGCATCACCTACGAGAGCGCGGCTGCCGATGACCGCACCTCGTCGGCGTGGGAGACCTCGCGGGAATCGGTGGTGATCGGATCGGTGTCGAAGTACTTCTCGATGACCGGGTGGCGGCTGGGCTGGATGCTCGCTCCGACCGATCTGCGTCCCGCATTGCAGCGGCTGGCATCGAATATGACGGTGTGCCCGCCCGCGATATCACAGTACGCGGCGCTGCACGCCTTCGGCGCGGACGCGAAAAGCGAACTGGACGGACATGTTCGGCGCTATGCGGCGAACCGCCGGCTACTGCTGGACGGACTGCCGAAACTGGGCATCACCGACCTCGCCCCCGCCGACGGCGCGTTCTACGCCTACGCCGACATCGGTCATCTCACCGACGACTCCCGCGCGTGGTGTGCGCAGGTGCTCGCGCACACCGGCGTCGCCCTCGCGCCCGGCATCGATTTCGATACCGCGTCGGGTCATCGGACGGTTCGCTTCTCATTTGCCGGGGCTACCGCGGACATAGAAGAGGCGTTGACACGTTTGGGCCGCTATCTGGGCGGCTGACGAGGTACTCGAAGGCCATGCCCGGCAACAAGTTTCCACAGTCCGTCCCACGGGACGTGTTGATGGGGTAGAAAATCGGTAGCTGGGTTTCCACTCTCGAATTCGCACGGAATGAACTGATGACAACTGGCACGATGGCACGGTGATAACCGCGACGACCCCGAAAGGCGAACGGCGTCGCCAGGCTCTGGTAGCGGCCGCCGCCGAGTTGTTACTCGAAGGCGGATTCGATGCGGTACGGCATCGTTCGGTCGCCACGCGAGCTGATTTGCCGCTCGCGTCCACGACCTACTATTTCCAGTCCCTGGAGGATCTGATCGCGCGCGCGGTCGAATTCAGCGGCAACGCTGAATTGGACATGATGCGCCGCCGTGTCGGCGAGGTGAGTCACCGCCGTCGCGGCGCTGAGGCGACCGTTGATCTGGTGCTCGATCTGCTGATCGGCGTCGACGGCGCGGACGAGGGCGCGCGCGGGCAGTTGATCGCCCGCTACGAACGCTCGGTGGCCTCGGCGCGGCATCCGGAGCTACGCGGTGTGCAACTACGCCTGCGCGCGCAACTCGACGAACTCCTCGCCGATGTGCTGCGCCGGTCCGATCGCGTCGTTCGGCCCGAACAACTGCGCAGACTGGTCGCGGTGGTCGACGGCGCCGTGGTCGCGGCACTGAGCGAAATGGATCCGGAACCGCGGCGGATGGCCCGTGGCGCGCTCCTGGAAGTCATCGATATCGTCGCTCCGGCGACGCCCCAGCAAGTGGATCGCTTCCGGGCACTAGACTGACCCCACGTGAGTGAGCGCAGCGAGCCAACCGTAGGGACAGGGCGCATGAGCGCGATGGATCCGAGCGTCAGCGAGGTGCGGTCGTGAGTCTTGTTCCCAATGTTCTCGCCACCCGGTATGCCAGCCCTCAGCTGGTGCACCTCTGGTCACCCGAGAACAAGATCGTGCTGGAGCGGCGGCTGTGGCTCGAGGTGTTGCGGGCGCAGTCCGAGTTGGGCGTCGATATCCCGGACGGTGTCGTCGCCGATTACGAGCGGGTCATCGATCAGGTGGATCTGGCCTCGATCGCCGAGCGTGAACGGGTCACCCGCCACGATGTGAAGGCGCGCATCGAGGAGTTCAACGCGCTGGCCGGGCACGAACACGTGCACAAGGGCATGACGAGCCGCGACCTCACCGAGAATGTGGAGCAGTTGCAGATCCGGCTTTCGCTGGAACATGTGTACTCCCACGGCGTCGCCGTCGCCGCTCGGCTGGCCGAGCGGGCCGCCGAGTACCAGACGCTGGTGATGGCGGGCCGTTCGCACAATGTCGCTGCCCAGGCCACCACGCTCGGTAAGCGTTTCGCCTCGGCCGCTGATGAACTGCTGATCGCGCTGACCAGGGTGCGCGAACTCATCGACCGGTACCCACTGCGCGGTATCAAGGGACCGATGGGCACCGCGCAGGACATGCTCGACCTGCTCGACGGCGACGCGGAAAAGCTGGCCGCCATGGAACATCAGATTGCCCGGCATCTCGGTTTCGCGACCGTGCTGACCAGCGTCGGTCAGGTGTATCCGCGTTCCCTCGATCACGATGTGCTCTCGGCGCTGGTGCAGGTCGGCGCCGGCCCGTCGTCCTTCGCGCATACGATCCGGCTGATGGCTGGCCACGAACTGGTCACCGAGGGTTTCCAGCCGGGCCAGGTCGGTAGTTCGGCGATGCCGCACAAGATGAACACGCGTTCGTGCGAGCGGGTCAACGGCCTACAGGTGGTGCTCCGCGGCTACGCCTCGATGGCCGCCGAACTCGCGGGCGCGCAGTGGAACGAGGGCGACGTCTTCTGTTCGGTGGTGCGTCGCGTCGCGCTGCCCGACGCCTTCTTCGCGATCGACGGCATGATCGAGACCTTCCTGACCGTGCTCACCGAATTCGGGGCGTATCCGGCCGTCATCTCCCGCGAACTCGATCGCTACCTGCCGTTCCTCGCCACGACCAGGATGCTGATCGCCGCTGTGCGCGCGGGCGTCGGCCGGGAGACCGCCCACGAGGTCATCAAGGAACACGCGGTCGCGGTCGCGCTCGCCATGCGTGAGCAGGGGCGTGAACCCGATCTGCTGGATCGTCTCGCCGCCGACGCGCGCTTCCCGCTGGATCGTGCGGGACTCGACGCGGCGCTCGCCGATAAATCCGCGTTCATCGGTGCGGCCGAGGCCCAGGTCGGTGACGTGATCGCCGCCGTGCAGAAACTCGTGGACAGCTATCCCGACGCGGCCCGCTACACCCCGTCCCCGATTCTGTAATCGGATACGGCGCCACGGGTTTCCGTGACGGCGGCGACATTCGCGCGTCGTCGTCCCGGATGGTCCGGGTTAGGGTGCCGGGGTGAATCCGTACACGATCTTTGCCGATATCGTCGCCGGGCGTGCGCCCGCGTCCAAGGTGTACGAGGACGACGACGTGCTCGCGTTTCTCGATATCCGCCCGATGACGCCGGGACATCTGCTGGTCGTGCCGAAGGTGGCCGCGCGCGATCTGTCCGAACTCGATCCCGAGGTCGGGGGGAAACTGTTCAAGGTGGCGCAATTGCTGGCGGGGGCGCTACGGGATAGCGAGGTGGGCTGCGATGGGGTTAACTTCTTCTTGGCCGACGGAGCGCTGGCCGGGCAGGAGGTATTCCATGTGCACCTGCACGTCATCCCGCGCACAGCGGGCGACGGTTTCGGGTTACGTGGTCGCCCGACCAGCCCGCATCGCGTCGACCTGGACTATCTCGCGGGCTCGATCCGCGGCGCGCTCGATCGCCGAGGGTGATCCCGCGGCGCTTCCGTAGGCGTGGTTACGGACCGGAAAGTTTGCTACGGCGACGCTAGGGCGGCAATTCGCTCCCACGATACTGTCGCGTGGGTTACGTTGAGGGCTGCTGGCGTGTGGTGATGGAGGTGGGGACGTGCGGCCGGTCAAGGTTGCTGCTTCGATGCTGATGATCGCGGGCGCGCTGCTCGGTCCGGTGGTCGCGGAGCCCGCGACGGCCTCCGCCGCGCGAGTCGTCCGGATCGACGATGTGAGCCCGACCCGTTCGGAGGTCTTCATCGAATCGCCCGCGATGGGCCGAACCATCCAGGTCGACGTCCTACATCCGGCCGGTGGCGGCGATCGTCCGTCCTATTACCTGCTCGACGGACTCGATCCGGGTGTCGGGCAGAGCACCTGGCTCAATGCCACCGACGCGGAGGCGTTCTTCGCGGGCAAGAACCTGAACGTGGTGCTTCCGGTCGGCGGCCAGGCAGGCTACTACACCGATTGGCAGCAGGACGATCCGCATTTCGGCCGGTACCAGTGGGAAACCTTTCTCACCCAGGAATTACCTCCGATCATCGACGCCCGTTTCGACGGCAACGGCGTGAACGCCATCGGCGGGCTGTCCATGGGCGGTAACGCGGCCTTCATTCTCGCCGCGCGCAATCCTGGCCTCTATCGCGCGGTCGCGGGGTACAGCGCCTGCCCCGATACCGGGCTCGCCACCGGCGGGGTGATGTTCTCCATCGCCAATCGCGGCGGTAACCCCGCCAATATGTGGGGTCCGCCGGGCAGTGCGGCCTGGGCCGAGCACGACCCGTCGCTGATGGCAGACCGCTTGCGCGGCAAGACGATCTACCTGTCCACCGGCACGGGGGTGCCGGGTCCGCACGAGGCGGAGATCAAACCGCAGCTGGCCGAGAACATCGTCCTCGGCGGTCCGGTCGAGGTGGGGATCAACACCTGCACCGTCGCCTTCGACCAGCGCCTGCGCTCGCTCGGCATTCCGGCGCGGATCGAATACAGCTCCACCGGAACCCATTCCTGGTCCTACTGGCAGGACAAATTGCACGCCTCCTGGCCCACCATCGGCCCCGCCATCGGGGCCTGATCCCTCAGGAAGGTCTGCGGACCACGCGGACGACGGCGAAAAGCACCAGCGCCGCCGCGAGGGACACGACACCGAGAATCACTGTGCCCGCGGGGAATCCGAATAATTCGACATATTCGATATCGGTGACGCGTCGACGATACGTCTCATCGCCCGGCGCGGCGGCGAAGACGAAATCCGTGGTGATCGAGGCGGGGTGGTGGATGCCGACGGAGAGTTCGGTCAGGTAGTCGTTGCCGCCTCCGGTCAGCTCCCTGAGTTCCTGATCCTCGATATCGCCGATGCGGCCGGCGAATTCGACGCCGTTGTACTGCGTGCCCGCGTCGGCGTCGGTGCGTTGCAGGCGATGAGCACCGAGCAGATAGAGCCGCACGGTCTGTGGACTTTCGGCCGCGCGCGACATGCGCATGGGATAGACGAAACGATCCGAATCGAAGGTCAGCCGGATCGGATCGAGTGCGCCCGTGAGCGTTCCGGCGCCGGTGAGTTTGACGGCGACGAACGACCAGTTCTCGCGCAGATAGGGGTCGAGGGTAGCGGTCACCTCCGGTTTCATCTCGTACCCGTTGGCGCCCAGCCAGTTTCGCAAACCGTCCAGGCTGCCGCCGGAGAGTGTGGTCGCCTCGATCGGTCCGAGCCGCACCTGCTCGAGGATCGTCGGCCCGCGGCCGGGCGGCGCCGCGGCCGAGGTCTCGCCGCCGCCGTCGCCGGCGAACCAGTGCCGCTCGGTGACGATCTCGGGTGCGGTCAGGCGTGCCAGTTCGGGGAAGGTTCCGGCCGAGCCCGCGCTCACTCGCGCTGGGGTCGGCGTCGGCACGATCAGCGCGGCGTGGTCGGTGCCGGACTCCAGGGCGAGCCGCATCACGATGGTCTCGCGACGTCCGTCCCATCCCGCCAGCGCCACTTCGTCGTGCACGGTGGCCGAATTCCCCGGACTGACCACGCCGCCGCAGGCACAGGCGGCGGCGGGCGCGAATGCGCCGAAACCCACCGCGGACAGCAGTAGCGCGGCGGTCGCGGCGAGGCGAACGGCGATATGGGTGCGCATTCCGCGAGAATAGTTGGCCGCGCCGCCGTCGGTGTGGAGTCCGCTCGTCATCCGGAGGGCGGGAACGGGGAAACAGTAGGGTAGTTCGCATGTCTGTCGAGAGTGTGGTGGCGGCGCCGATCGCCAAGACGGTGCCGACCGAACGGGTGCATCACGGCGACGTCTTCGTCGACGAATACGAATGGCTGCGGGATAAGGAGAATCCCGAGGTCATCGCCTACCTGGAGGCGGAGAACGCCTACACCGAGGCGCGGACCGCACATCTGGGCGGGCTGCGGGATGTGATCTTCGACGAGATCAGGTCACGCACCCAGGAGACCGACCTCTCCGTGCCGACTCGGATGGGCGAGTACTGGTACTACTCGCGCAGCTTCGAGGGTAAGCAGTACGGGGTGCACTGCCGGTGCCCGATCGACGCCGCCGCCGAGGGAATCGACGCGTGGACCCCGCCTCGATTGGAAGCGGGTACCGAGGTCGCGGGGGAGCAGGTGCTGCTCGACAGCAATCTGCTGGCCGAAGGACACGGGTTCTTCGCACTGGGCGCGTTCTCGCTCAGCCACGACGGCACGTTGCTCGCCTACTCGGTCGACACCGTAGGCGACGAGCGCTACACGCTGCGCTTCAAGGATCTGCGCACCGGTGAACTGCTCGGCGACGAGATCGCGGGTACCGCGCCCGGCGCGACCTGGTCGTTGGACGGGACGCACGTCTTCTATCAGACCGTCGACGAATCCTGGCGCCCCGATACCGTCTGGCGCCATCGTCTCGGCACCGCGACCAACGCCGATGTGAAGGTTTTCCACGAGCCCGACGAGCGCTATTGGGTGAGTATCGGCGCCACCCGCTCGGAGAAGTACCTGATGATCTGGGTCGGATCCAAGATCACCACCGAGGGCTGGGTACTCGAATCCGATAATCCCGAGGGCGAATTCCGGGTCATCCTGCCGCGCCGCGAAGGCGTCGAATATTCCGCCGAACACGCGGTGATCGGCGGCGAGGATCGGTTGCTGATCCTGCACAACGATGTCGTGGACGGGGTGAAGGCGGAGAATTTCGTGCTCGCCGACGCCCCCGTCGCCGATCCGTCGAATATGACCCTGTTGATCGCCCATCGCGACGACGTGCGGCTGGAGGATGTCGACCCCTTCTCCGATCACCTGGTGCTGAGTTACCGCCGCGAGGCGCTGACCAGGGTCGCGGTCTGGCCGTTGACCGACAGCGGATACGGCGAACTGCGCGAGCTCGAATTCGATCTGGAATTGTTCGCCGTCGGCCCGGGCGCCAATCCGGAATGGGAGCAGCCGACCCTGCGGATCGGGCTGACCTCCTTCATCACCCCGATGCAGGTCTTCGATTACGTGCCGGCGACCGGCGCGCTGCTGTTACGCAAGGAGCAGCCGGTGCTCGGCGGCTACGACGCGACCGATTATGAGCAGCACCGTGATTGGGCCATCGCCGAGGACGGTACGCGGGTTCCGATCTCGCTGGTGCGGAAGAAGGGTCTGCCCGAAGGACCGAAACCGCTGCTGCTCTACGGATACGGCTCCTACGAGGCCAGTATGGATCCCTCCTTCTCGGCATCGCGGCTGTCGCTGCTGGATCGCGGCATGGTGTTCGCGGTCGCGCATGTGCGCGGCGGCGGTGAGATGGGCAGGCTCTGGTACGAGCACGGCAAAACCCTCACCAAGAAGAACACCTTCACCGATTTCGTCTCCTGCGCACGGCATCTCATCGATTCCGGGGTCACCGTCGCGGACCGTCTGGTCGCCGACGGCGGCAGCGCGGGCGGGCTGCTGATGGGCGCGGTCGCCAATCTCGCGCCCGAACTGTTCACGGGCATCCTGGCCAACGTCCCGTTCGTCGACCCGCTGACCTCCATTCTGGATCCGTCGCTGCCGCTGACCGTCATCGAATGGGACGAATGGGGTAATCCGCTGGCGGACAAGGATGTCTACGACTACATGAAGTCCTACGCCCCGTACGAGAATGTCGAGGCCAAGGACTATCCCGCGATTCTGGCGATCACCAGCCTGAACGACACCCGTGTCCTCTACGTGGAACCGGCCAAATGGATCGCCAAATTGCGCGCGACCAAGACGGGGGATTCTCCGCTGCTGCTCAAGACGGAGATGAGCGCGGGCCACGGCGGTGTCAGCGGCCGGTACGAGAAGTGGAAGGAAGTCGCGTTCGAATACGCGTGGGTGCTCGACACCCTCGGCCTGACGGATAAGTAGTGCCGCCGCGAGTTCGTCGCGTCGTCATGTCCGCTGCATGTCCGCGTCATATCGACCTGACACCGTGGGACCATGAACGCCGAGCTGCTCGTGTCCGTGTCGGGTATCCGGGACACCACCCGAGATGCCGCGATCGAATTCGCCGCCGAGATGGATCGTCGCGATGTACGGCTCTCGCTGCTGGTCGCGCCCCGGCTGAAGGGTAAGTACCGGCTGGTCGATGATCCCGCGACGCAGAGCTGGCTGCGCGGGCGGCGGGCCAGGGGCGATGCCATCGTGCTGCACGGCTATGACCAGGCCGCCACCAAACGGCGTCGCGCCGAATTCTCCGCCCTGCCAGGGCACGAGGCACGGCTGCGGTTGACGGCCGCGGATCGGGTGATGGAGCAGGTCGAACTGCGCACCCGGCTGTTCGCCGCGCCGCGCTGGGACGCCTCGGCCGGGGCCATCGAGGCGCTGCCCTCGGTGGGTTTCCGGCTGGCGCTCGGCCTGACCTCGGTGCTGGATCTGGAACGCAATACCGCGCAGCGCGCCAGGGTGTACGGCATCGGCGAGGGTTTCCGCGCCGAACCGTGGTGGTGCCGCGCGCTGGTGATGGGCGCGGCCCGCACCTCCCGGCGCGGGGGCATTCTGCGCCTGGCGGTCTCGGCCGCCCAATTGCAGCGTTCGGGTCCACGCCAAGCCATGATCGACGCCGTCGATCTGGCCCGCTATCACGGCGCTACCAGCGAGGTCTATCGCTGGGAGCCGCTCGCCGCCGCTCGGGCGGCGTAGAAGACGCCGCCCTGTGCGGTGTGGTCGGCGACGTCGCGGGTGGATCCGGTCGGGACCACCCTTGCGGACGCCCGATCGGCGCCGCCGCCCGGAACAGGCGTGAACGGGCGGCGGCGTGCGGCGGCCTGATCAGCCCCGCACCGGGGTGGCCCGTTCGCTGGGGACGGCCGCGGTCGCCGTATGTGTGAAACCGCCCGCCTCGGCGCTGGACAGACCGAGTGCATGTTTGGACAGCATGGTCAGGCAGCGATCCATGTCGGCGAGGAGCAATTCCACCATGTCGTGGGTGAAGCCGTGCCGGATCACCGCGCGCATGATCGTCTCCCCGCCCCGGTCGGCGGGCAGCGGATAGGCGGCGACCAGCCAGCCGCGGCTGCGCAGCCGATCCGACAGGTCGTAGAGGTTGAAACTCTGCTCCCCGCGCAGTCGCCACGACACCGCGGCGATGCCACGCCGCGGATCACCGTCGTGGATCATCTCGAAAAGTCCGGTCGCGTCCAGGCCGTCGGCCAAATACTTTGCCACCCTATAGATCTCGGCTTGCACCCGCGTGTAGCCGGTGCGACCGAGCCGGATGAAATCGTAGTACTGGGTGATGGCCTGTCCACCCGGCCGGGAGAAATTGAGATTGAAGGTGGCCATGGAACCGCCGAGGTAATCGACATCGAAGATCAGTTCCTCGGGCAGGTCGGCGGGCTCACGCCAGATCGCCCAGCCCGCGCCGAGCGGGGCGAGGCCGGTCTTGTGGCCGGAGGCGTTGATCGATTTCACCCGGGGGAGGCGGAAATCCCACACCAGATCGGGTGCGCAGAACGGCGCGAGGAAACCGCCGCTCGCGGCGTCGACGTGCAGGGGGATGTCGTGGCCGGTGGCGGCCTGGATATCGTCGAGCGCCTCGCTGATCCCCGCGACATCCTCGAACAGGCCGGTGAAGGTCTGCCCGAAGGTGGGTACCACCATGATGGTGTTCGCGTCGCAGTAGGCGGCGATATCGTCGGGATGCATGGTCAGACGATCGCCGCGCAGCGGGATCTGGCGGATCTCGACGTCGAAGTAGCGCGCGAACTTCTCCCAGCAGACCTGCACCGGCCCGCAGACGAAATTCGGTGCGCCGGTACCGCCGCGTTTGCGCCAGCGGAATTTGGCGGCGAGCCCGCCGAGCATGGCCGCTTCGCTGGAACCGGTGGTGGAGGTGCCGATACCCGCCGCCGGATCGGGAGAATTCCACAGGTCGGCGACCATCCGCACGCCGCGCTGCTCGAGTTCCGCCGTCTGCGGGTACTCGTCCTTGTCGACGATGTTCTTGTCCAGTGATTCGGCCATCAGTCTGCGGGCGTAGTCGTCGCTCCAGGTGGTGCAGAATGTCGCCAGATTCATCCTGGACACGCCGTCGAGCAGCAATTCGTCGTGCACGAGCTGATAGGCCACATCCGGGAACATCTCCGTCTCGGGAAACCCGGCGCGGGGAGCGCCGTGCTGTAGCCCGGCCATGGCGAACAGATCGTCGGCTTCGATATCTTCGGGCATCTCGCCTCCAGAGCGCGTTCGCGGAGAATATTTGCCGGGTCTGTGCCCTCTGTGCGCCGACCCGATGAAACTGATTGTCTTGCTTGCCTATCAATACCACACGATGTGTTGCTCGATGATCGCTATTTACTTCATGGAGGTGGTGATGGGGCCGCGGGCCGCAGACGGTGCGACCCGATCGTTTTCGATTGCCGGCTCATCGCTCGGCATCGCGTGCGACACGGACCGCGCGGTCCGCTGAATCGAACCGAAGGATCGAACGGTCCATGCCAGAGTGAATCGACGGCGAACCCGAGGCCGTTGGGTGCGTGCTGGATCATGGGAACGGCCACCGCGACCCACCGCGACTCACTGCCCAGGTCGGCTCGGCGGTCGTCCGCGGCGCGTGGAAGATTCAACGTTGAACGATACGACGAAGTGAGGGGCCGACATGACTGGCGATGATCCGCATACCGCCGAGTTGCGCGGCCGGGTCCGCGCGCTGATGAAGAATGCGAAACAGGATCTCGCGCAGCTGGTTTCGTTCAAATCGGTGGCCGATCCCCGGCAGTTCCCCGCCGAGGAATGCGAGAAGACCGCCCAGTGGGTGGCCGACGCCTTCGCCGGAGTCGGACTGACCGATGTCGGCCTGCACGAAACGCCCGACGGCAGTAAGGCGGTCATCGCGCGCAGGCCCGCGCCGCCCGGCGCGCCGACGGTGCTGCTGTACTGCCACTACGACGTGCAGCCGCCGCTCGATGACGGAGCGTGGCGCACTCCGGTGTGGACGCTGACCGAGAAGGACGGTCGCTGGTACGGCCGCGGCAGTGCCGACTGCAAGGGCAATATCGTGACTCAACTGACCGCGTTGCGCGCGTTGCGTGAGGTCTGCGGCGACGATTTCCCGGTCGGGATCACGCTCGTCGCCGAGGGATCGGAGGAACAGGGCACCGGTGGCCTGGAGGCTTTCGTGCCCGACCACGCCGACCTGCTGCGCGCCGACGCCCTGTTGATCTGCGACAGCGGCAATGTCGCCGTCGGCGTGCCGACCTTCACCGAAACCCTGCGCGGTAACGTCAATGTCGTCGTCACCATCGAAACCCTCGCGGGCCCGGTGCACTCCGGCATGTTCGGCGGCGCGGCGCCGGACGCGCTGGCCGCCCTGATCCATCTGCTGGCCACCCTGCGGGACGAGCGCGGCAATACCACGGTGACCGGTCTGCCCAACGATCAGAAATGGGCGGGGGTGCGATACCCGGACGACCAGTTCCGCGGCGACGCGGGTGTTCTCGGCGGAGTCGGCCTGACCGGTGACGGCACCGTCGCCGATATGCTCTGGGCCCGGCCCGCGCTGACGGTGCTCGGCATCGACGCCCCGAATGTCGTCGGCTCCTCCGCAGCGATCCAGCCCTCGGCCCGGGCCCGGCTGAATCTGCGCATCCCGCCCGGCATCGACCCGGACGTGGCGCTGACAGCGCTCACCGCACACCTCGAGACGAATACGCCGTGGCACGCGAAGATCACGGTGACCACCGAGGCGACCGGCGCGCCGTTCAGCTCGAGCTCCGGCGGACCGGCCCGCGCCGCGATGGAGGCGGCGCTGGCCGCGTCCTACGGGCGCGCGACCACCACCCAGGGGCAGGGCGGTTCCATCCCGCTGTGCACGGTATTCGCCGACACCTACCCGGACGCCGAAATCATGCTGCTCGGCGTCGAGGAACCGCGCTGCCTGATCCACGCCCCCAACGAAAGCGTCGACCCCTCCGAAATCGAGCGCGTCGCCCTGGCCTTGGCGCTGTTCCTCACCCGCTTCGGCGCCGATGGCGGCTGGGATCAGCCGGTCGGTCCCTGATCCGACGTCGCGAATTCGCGAGCGTCCTCGGGGGCGATGACGGTGAATTCCGTTGCGGCCGGACCCATCTCGGAGAGTCGTCCGAAATAGATGCCCCTGGCCTCCGGCGCGAGGATGCCGAAGTGGATGGGCAGGGCGGTGCGGGGGGCGACGGCGCGCAGGTAATCGACGGCCTCGCTGATACGCATCCACGGGGCCGCCGCCGGAATCGCCAGCACACCCACCGGGGTGGAAGGAACCCACAGCGAATCGCCGGGGTGGACCAGCTGGGACGGGTCCTGCGCGGTGCCGAGCTGGAAGACGGTGTTATCGACCACCGGAATCTCCGGGTGGATCACCGCGTGCCTGCCGCCACCGCCGGTGATCCGCAGATCGCCGAGTTCGATGACCGCGCCCGCGTGCACCGCCTCCCACGCTTCGCCGCGCAGCGCGGCCGTCTGCGGGTCGCAGAACAGTCGCGCGCCGGGATTGGCGTCGATCAGGGCCTCGATACGCTGCGGGTCGATGTGATCGGGATGCTGGTGGGTCACCGCGATGGCGTCCAGGCCGGTGATGCCTTCGAATCCGTGCGAGAAATTGCCCGGATCGAACAACACCTTCTTGCCGTGCAACTCGACGAGGATGCAGGAGTGGCCGAAGTGAGCTATTCGCATGGAGCCATGCTATTGGCGGCGTGCCCATTCGCACCCCACCCCGCACGGGGTTCGAACAGCGACGGCGATTAGGATTCGCTGGTAACCCCCCGAATACCACTTGAGGAGCAACGCGTGGCAAAGGTCGTGGTCGAGGTGATGCCGAAGGCCGAGATCCTGGATCCGCAGGGACAGGCCATCGCCGGTGCGCTCCCGCGTCTGGGATTCGCCGGAGTCTCGGAAGTACGGCAGGGCAAGCGGTTCGAACTCGATGTGGACGACAGCGTCAGCGATGCCGAACTCGAGCAGATCGCCGAAGCGCTGCTGGCCAACACCGTTATCGAGGAGTGGAAGGTGGTCCGCGTCTCATGAGCGCGCGGATCGGAATCATCACCTTCCCCGGGACGCTCGACGACGTCGACGCGGCCCGTGCGGTCCGGCGCGCCGGCGCCGAAGCGGTGAATCTGTGGCATGCCGACGCCGATCTCAAACAGGTCGACGCCGTCGTCGTTCCCGGCGGCTTCTCCTACGGTGACTACCTTCGCGCGGGCGCCATCGCCCGATTCGCGCCGGTCATGGGCAAAGTCGTCGAAGGCGCGCGACAGGGTCTGCCGGTGCTCGGCATCTGCAACGGCTTCCAGGTGCTGTGCGAAGCGGGGCTGCTGCCCGGCGCGCTGACCCGCAACGAAGGTCTGCATTTCATCTGCCGCGACGAGTGGCTGAAGGTGGAGTCGGTCGGCACCGCGTGGACCTCGCGCTACGAACCCGGTGCGCAGATCCTGATTCCGCTGAAATCCGGCGAAGGCCGGTACCAGGCATCGGCCGAAGTGCTCGATGAGCTCGAAGGCGAAGGGCGCGTGGTGTTCCGGTACGCGGGTGAGAACCCCAACGGATCGCAGCGCGGAATCGCCGGGATCGCGTCGGCCAACGGACGTGTCGTCGGGTTGATGCCGCATCCGGAGCATGCCACCGAACCGCTGACCGGGCCGAGTGATGACGGTATGGGACTTTTCCTCTCGGTGCTCGACAGCCTGGTAGCCGTGTAGTTCGGCGGCCTCGGGGCCCGCGCCTCGTCTGCTCGGCCGCGATCGTCTCGCGCCGTGCGGGCGGGGCGATGCTGCGGGGCGTGGATCGCGCGTCCGAGAACACCTGTACCGCTGTCGATTTCGGGAACCGCCGGGGCGATCGCGGTGTCGTGGGGGAGCGAGGATATCGCCGGGGGCCTGTCGCGTGACGATGTCGAGAATGTCCCCGGTGCGGTCTGGGCTCTCGCCGAACGCGGCTATTCGGTACTCTGCTTCTCGTTCGAGCGAATTCATGGCGGGCGGGAAATTATGACGACCATTGTAAGCGGATATTCCACGCTGCATGGTGCACTGCGGGCCGCGGAGCGTCGCTGGCTGCGTCACCTCGATGCCGCATTGTGTGCGAAACAGCTTTCGGCCGACCAGTGGACAATGTTGTCTAATTTGTCCACTGAGGCTGGTGTGACGATGAGTGAATTGGCATCGCGGTCGCAGTTGCCACCGTCATCGGCTACCCGGCATGCGGACTATCTCGCCGAACGCGGATTGATCTTCAGGGTGGCCGCCGAGGAGGATCGGCGCCGAATCCTGATCGGGCTCAGTAATCTCGGCGCCGATCTCGTCGCAGCGGTCAGGACCGAGGAAATACGTGCTGAGCAGGTATTGCAGGCACGCATGGGGGTGCGTCGCTACGGCGAGTTGATGCGTCTGCTCGATCTCGTTGCGGCCAGTCCGGAGTAGTTCCTCGCGGTATTCGCCGGTCCGGGAGAAGGTCTGACGTATTCATCGGATGAATTAGCCGGGGCGAATTACAGATTGTCCGATTCGTCGGCTGCGGGAGGATTTTGTTTCGGGTCATGCGGGTGTGCGGAGCTTATGTCCGGATCCGGATGAGGTCACGATGATCGGCAATCAGGAATGTGCACAATACACATCCCGGGCCGTTTGCGTCGTGAAATATTAACCGGACCAGCTCATTTCGACGGTTTCATATTGAGGATTCGTTCTGCTGATCTCGTTGCGAGTACGAATGCGCGCCCGAAGATGATCGGGTGGTGTCTGTGAAACCGGGTTCGGATTTGTCGCGGCTCGTGTCGTATCCGGCGCTGAGCGGGTGGTCGATGGGACGACCGGTCGGCTGTGCCTAGGATCGCCTGCATGCCGGTTTCGACTACATCCGCCACCGCGAGTGGGCTGTGCTCCTTCATCGACGAGTCGCCGTCGCCGTTCCACGTCTGCCGGACCGTCGCGCGCGAACTGGACGAGCAGGGTTTCACCCGGTTGCCGGAATCGGCGTCCTGGCCGCAGGGCAAGGCGGGGAAACATTACGTGGTGCGCGGCGGGTCACTGGTGGCATGGGCCACCGCGCACGCGCGGGATGCGACGCCCTTCCGTGTGGTCGGCGCGCATACCGACAGTCCTAATCTGCGGGTCAAACAGCAGCCCGATTACGTGGTGGCGGGCTGGCAGATGGTCGGGCTGGAACCCTACGGCGGCGCGTGGCTGAACTCCTGGCTGGACCGTGAACTCGGGATTTCCGGACGGCTGAGCGTGCGTGAAGGAAATACCGTGCGCGACACACTCGTCCGTATCGATGAACCCATTCTGCGGGTGCCCCAGCTCGCGATCCACCTTTCCGAGGATCGCCGCGGTGTCACCCTCGATCCGCAACGGCACGTGAACGCGGTGTGGGGCATCGGGTCCGAGCCGCGCTCGTTCCTCGCCTACGTCGCGGAGCACGCGGGGGTGTCCGCCGGTGATGTCCTCGGGTGGGAGTTGATGACCCACGATCTGACGCCGAGCCGCCTCATCGGTCGTGACGCCGATCTGGTCAGCGCGCCGAGGCTGGACAACCAGGGCACCTGCTACGCGGGCCTGCGCGCCTTCCTCGCGGCGGTGGACGCACCCGGTGCGGCGATTCCCGTGCTGGCGATGTTCGATCACGAGGAGGTCGGCAGCCAGTCCGACCGTGGTGCGCAATCGGATCTGCTGCCGACGGTGCTGGAGCGGATCGTGCTCGGACGCGGGGGCGGTCGCGCCGAATTCCTCGCCGCGCTGTCCGGGTCGGTCTGCGCCTCGGGCGATATGGCCCACGCCACCCACCCCAACTACGCGGACCGGCACGAACCCGCCCACCGCATCGAGGTCAACGGCGGTCCGGTGCTGAAGGTCAACCAGAATCTGCGCTACGCCACCGACGCGGCGGGCGCGGGCGCGTTCGCCCTGGCCTGTGCGCAGGCGGGAGTTCCGCTGCAGCGCTACGTCCACCGCGCCGACCTGCCATGCGGTTCGACCATCGGCCCGATGACCGCCGCCCGTACGGGGATGTCCACCGTCGATGTCGGCGCCGCGCAACTCGCCATGCATTCGGCGCGCGAGATGATGGGGGCCGACGATGTGGTCACCTACGCCGCCGCCTTCGCCGCCTTCCTCAGCCCCGTCGGAGACGAGGCATAGTCACGCGGCCGCGGTTTCGGGGTCCCTGTCGAGGACAGGGCGATAGGTGAGGACCGCCGCGACGAAAACCGCCAGGGTGGCGATGACGTAACTGCTGCCGATGAGCTGCTGCCACCACGCCCATTCGAGTTCGAGGTCCTTCGAATGCGGCAGCAGCCACTGCGGGCCGATGAGGAACAGCACCGTCAACGCGCCGACAGTGCCGAGATACCAGCGATCACGCCTGCCCCGCACGATGCTGTCGGCGGCGACGACAAGCGCGGGTGCCACCCACACCCAGTGGTGCGACCACGACACCGGCGAGACCAGAAGCACGGCCGCGGCGTTCACCAGCAGCGCCGCCACCGTCGCGCCCGCATCGATCAGCCTGCGCATCCAGACCGCGGCGAGGGCGACGGCCACCAGCGACAGCGTGATCCAGATCAGGGTGGCCAGCGAGTCGGAGACCCCGAGCCGGAAGGCCATGCCCTTGATGGACTGGTTGCCCGCGAAATAGGGCGGGCCGATGCGGCCGGTATCGGCGAGTGTGTCGAACCAGTACTCGACCGAATCCTTGGGGAAGAGCAGGAAACCGAGGCCGACGGCGGCGATGGCGGAGGCCACCAGGGTGCCCGCGGCCTTCCAGTCCCGGCGCAGCAGGAAATACAGCAGATATCCGGCGGGGATCAGTTTCACCGAGACCGCGATGCCGATCAGCATGCCGCGCGGCCAGAAGGGCTTGCGCACCAGGCAATCCAGGGAGATCGCCGCCATCAGCACCAGATTGATCTGCCCGAAACCGAAGGTCTGCCGCACCGGCTCCAGGAAATTCGCGAAGGCGACCACCCCGATCACGAGGGTGAGAGAGCTCATGCGGTCGAGGCCGGGGCGGATCCGGGACAGCACCAGCCAGATGGCGATACTCAGGCTCGCGATGTTGGTGACCACCACCAGCACCTCGGCCACGTGGAGCGGCATGAGCGCCAACGGCGCGAAGAACAACGCGGCCAGCGGGGGATAGGTGAAGGGCAGTCCGATGCCCATGACGGGCGGCATCGGGCCGTAGAGTTCGCCGCCGTCGAGCCAGACCCGCGCGCCGTTGCGGTAGACCAGCAGGTCGATATAACCGTTCCACCAGTGCACGAGCAGGGAGACGAGTACCGAGACGGCGAACAGTCCGATGGCGGCGAGCAGCCAGCGCGTCCGGTGCGCGGAGAACGGCGACTGTCCCTGCGACGCGGCGTCGGCGCGTGCCTGATCCGCGGCTGCCGACCCGTCGGCCGAATGGACAACCCCCGCTCGTTCCGTCACGCCGCACAGCGTATCGGGGGGCAATGAGGTCCCGGCGTCCGGTCTGATTCCGCAATCGACGGCAACGGCGGGGTTATCGCGCCGCTGACCGGCGAATCGGTGACCGGTGACCACGGGCGCGGGGCCGCAGAGCAATAGTTCAGCGATCAGGGCGGATCACCGCGACGGGTGTGACGGACTCGTGCGGGGCACTCAGGTGCGGGCGGGCGACGTCCTCCCTCTAGACTGAGGCCAGGCATCTCGCCGCAGCCCAGTGACAACGCTCGTCGCTCCGTTGGGTTCGCCCGCCACCCCGCCGGCTCCGCCGGCTTGCCGACCCCCTGCCCGGCCGAAAGGACCCTGGTACTCCGTGACTCCGCAGGTCGACACCGTCAGCGCAGCCGCAGCATCTCCCGATACCCCGCAACCGTACAAAGAGCTGGGCCTCAAGGACGACGAATACGCCCGCATCAAGGAAATCCTCGGTCGCAGGCCGACGGATGCCGAACTGGCGATGTATTCGGTGATGTGGAGCGAGCACTGCTCCTACAAATCCTCGAAGGTGCACCTGCGCTACTTCGGCCAGACCACCACCGAACAGATGCGGGCTTCGATGCTCGCGGGTATCGGTGAGAACGCCGGCGTGGTCGATGTCGGCGACGGCTGGGCGGTCACCTTCAAGGTGGAGAGCCACAATCACCCGTCCTACGTCGAGCCCTACCAGGGTGCCGCCACCGGCGTCGGCGGCATCGTGCGCGACATCATGGCCATGGGCGCTCGGCCCATCGCCGTCATGGATCAGCTGCGTTTCGGCGCGGCGGACGCGGCGGACACCCGGCGCGTGGTCGACGGTGTCGTACGTGGCGTCGGTGGGTACGGCAATTCGCTCGGCCTGCCGAATATCGGCGGCGAAACCGTCTTCGACGCGTCCTACCAGGGCAATCCGCTGGTGAACGCGTTGTGCGCCGGTGTGATGCGGGTCGAGGATCTGCACCTGGCCTTCGCGTCCGGCACGGGTAACAAGATCATTCTGTTCGGCGCGCGTACCGGCCTCGACGGCATCGGCGGCGTTTCGGTGCTCGCCTCGGATACCTTCTCCGGCGACGAATCCGGCGGGGGGCGTAAGAAGCTGCCGAGCGTGCAGGTCGGCGATCCGTTCACCGAGAAGGTGCTCATCGAGTGCTGTCTCGAGCTGTACGCGGCCGAACTCGTCGTCGGCATCCAGGATCTCGGCGGCGCCGGACTGTCCTGTGCCACCTCCGAACTCGCTGCGGCCGGTGACGGCGGCATGCATATCGATCTGACCAAGGTGCCGCTGCGCGCGACCGGTATGACTCCCGCCGAAATCCTTTCCAGCGAATCGCAGGAGCGGATGTGCGCGGTGGTCACCCCCGAGAATGTGGACGCCTTCATGGCGGTCTGCAAGAAGTGGGATGTGCTGGCCACCGTGATCGGCGAGGTCACCGACGGCGAACGCCTCGTCGTCACCTGGCACGGTGAAACCGTCGTCGACGTGCCGCCGCGCACCGTCGCCCACGAGGGCCCGGTCTACGAGCGTCCGGTGCGGCGACCGGACGAGCAGGACGCGCTGATCGCCGACACCCCGGACCGGCTGTCGCGCCCGAAGACGGCCGACGAACTGCGCGCCACCCTGCTGCAGATGATCTCCAGCCCGCAGCTGTGCAGCCGCAAATGGATCACCGAACAGTACGACCGCTACGTGCGCGGCAATACCGTGCTGGCCGAACACGCCGACGCCGGTGTGATCCGCATCGATGAGGAGACCGGCCGCGGCATCGCGCTCGCGACCGACGCCTCGGGCCGCTACACCAAACTCGACCCCTACACCGGCGCACAGCTGGCGCTGGCCGAGGCGTACCGCAATGTCGCCACCACCGGCGCGACGCCGAAGGCCGTCACCAACTGCCTCAACTTCGGTTCCCCGGAAGATCCCGGCGTGATGTGGCAGTTCCAGCAGGCCGTGCGCGGACTCGCGGATGGCTGCGTGGCCCTTGGCATCCCGGTCACCGGCGGCAATGTCAGCTTCTACAACCAGACCGGTCAGGACGCCATTCTGCCGACGCCGGTCGTCGGCGTGCTCGGTGTCATCGATGACGTGCACCGGCGCATCCCGACCGGACTCGGCCTCGAACCGGGGGAAACGCTGATCCTGCTCGGCGACACCCGCGACGAATTCGGCGGATCCATCTGGTCCCAGGTCGCCCACGATCATCTGGGCGGCGTACCGCCGAAGGTCGATTTCGCGCGCGAACAGCTGCTGGCCGAAATCCTCACCGCGGGTTCGCGCGACGGCATGATCAGCGCCGCGCACGACCTGTCCGAGGGCGGTCTCGCGCAGACCGTGGTCGAGGCCGCGCTCGCGGGCGAAACCGGTTGCCGCATCCTGCTTCCCGAGGGCGTGGACCCGTTCGTCGCGCTGTTCTCCGAATCGGCGGGCCGGGTGCTCGTCGCGGTGCCGCGCACCGAGGAGACCCGTTTCACCAAGATGTGCGACGCCCGCGGGCTGCCGTGGGTGCGGATCGGCGTTGTCGATCAGGGTTCGGATTCGGTCGAGGTGCAGGGGCAGTTCTCGGTCCCCCTGGCGCAACTGCGTGCCGCGTACGAGGGCACGTTGCCGAAACTGTTCGGGGCGGGCGCGATCTGACCGGGCCCGGGTAGTCAGGGAACGTCTTCGCGACGGCGCCGTCGAACCGACGGCGCCGTCGCGTGTTTCTTCGGTCCGACGCCGGGGTGGGCGCGCCCGGGTGCGTCTTCGGATGTGATCTAGGTCGAAACCCAGCGCGCGGCGGTCCGGGCGGGGCACCATGTCCGTGACCGCCCGCCATACTGGTCGAATGCTCCGCACCGCCACCACACTCGCGAAGCTGCGTGCGCGCGGCGTCGTGGCGGTCCGGCGCATCGAGGACGTCATCGACCTGAACTACGTCGGCCTTGTGGTCGCGACCCTGTTCTTCGCCCTGTCGGTGACGCCGTCGCTGGTGCCGAGGGACTGGATATTCCAGGGGCTGATCAGCGGTGTCAACGCGGCACTCGGTTACGGTCTCGGCTGTCTGCTCGAATGGCTGCACCGGACCTGGATACGGCCGTGGGTGCGGCGCTGGATTCTGCCGAGACTTCGGCTGTGGCTGCCGAGGTTCACCTTCACCGCCCCGCCGACCCGGGTCGAGTACGCGGTCAAATCCGCTGTCCTGTTCGCCTGTGCGCTGAGCGCCGGGCTCATGCTGGTGCAATCGGCCAGGTGGCAGCGCGAGATCACCGCGCTGATGGGGATGGAGGGCACCGATACCGCCGCCTATCTGCGCACCGGACTGCTCAGTCTGTCGGTCGGCGTCGTGGTCGTCGCGGTCTACCGGACGGTCCGCGAGATCGTGCTGTTCCTGGCCCATCACCTCAACCGCTGGGTGAAGGTGCCGCGCGAGCTGGCGCCGACGGCGGGCATCCTGGTGCTGGTCGTGCTCACCGTGACGTTGTTCAACGGTGTCGCCTCGCGCGCGTTCTTCGCGGCCGCCAATTCGGCGTTCAGCGTGCGCAACGATCACAACTCGCCCAATGCCGTGCAGCCGCGACAGCCGGAACGTTCGGGCAGCCCGCAGTCGCTGGCGAAATGGGAGACGCTGGGATTCGAGGGCCGCTGGTTCGTCTCGCACGGCCCGAGTGCCAGCCGGATCGCCGCCGTGACCGGTAAACCCGCTCGGGAGCCGATCCGGGCCTACATCGGACTCGAGTCCGCCCCCGAAGGCGGGAATCAGGCGCAGTTGGCCGTCGACGAACTCGAACGTACCGGCGCGTTCGACCGGAAGGTGATCGTGGTGGTCACGACCACCGGCACCGGCTGGGTCAACTCCATGGCGGCCGGGTCCATCGAATACATGTACGGCGGCGATACCGCCGTGGTCGCCTCGCAGTATTCGTATCTGCCCAGTGCGCTGTCGTTCCTCGCGGACCGAGGCAAGGCCGCCACCGCGGGCAGGGAACTGTTCGACGCGGTATACGAGCACTGGTCGGTCCGGCCGGAAGGGCAACGCCCGCGACTGTTCGTCTACGGCGAGAGTCTCGGTTCGCAGGGTTCGGAGGCGGCATTCGACGGATTGGCCGATCTGCGGGCCAAAGTGGACGGAGCGCTGTGGGTCGGCCCGCCGAATTCGAATCGGCTGTGGGAACAGTTGATCTCGCGTCGTGATCCGGGGTCGCGGGAGGTCGAGCCGGTCTACGCAGACGGCCTCGTCGTCCGATTCGCCGCCGACAGCGCCGATCTGGGCAGGCCCGCCACCGAATGGCGCACGCCGCGCATCGCCTACCTGCAGCACGCGTCGGATCCCATCGTCTGGTGGTCTACGGATCTGATCTTCTCGCGACCGGATTGGCTCTCCGAACCGCGCGGATCGGATGTCTCCACGCAGATGCGCTGGTGGCCGTTCGTCACGTTCTGGCAGGTCGCCGCCGATCTCACCAATGCCCAGGGCGTCGCCGACGGCCATGGGCACAGGTACGGCAGTTTGGTACTCGACGGCTGGGCGGCCGTCGCGCAGCCGCCCGACTGGAATCCGGAACTGGCCGAGAAGGTGCGGTTCCAGCTGGAGTCGGCGGAGGATTTCGAGCGGGTCACCAAATGAGCATCACGAAAGTGATTGCCGCTGTGGCTATTCCGCTGCTCTGGAACAATACGTTGCTGCCGCACCTTCGCTTGGACCAGCGCGGGCGCACCGTTGCGCACGCAGCCTTCGCGACGGGGTACGCGGTGATGCTGGGTGGCCACCCGAATTGGGGTTCGCCACGAGGTGTGCGCTACGGGCTGGCTTCCACGGCGGCGGTGAGTGCGGGATACGCTGTCGCGCTCGCAATTCCGGCGATTCGCGATCGGCTCGCGGAATTCGGCGAGCGCGGACGGATCGTCGAGGCCGCGTTTGGCGACGGCCCTGTTGTCGACGGCCCTGTTGTCGACGACGTGGCCGCCGATGACGTGGCCGCCGATGACGTGGCCGTCGGTGGCGCCGTCATCGACCCCGCCGAACGGGTCGTCGTCCATATTCCCATCGGCACCGTATACACCGAGGAACTGATCTTCCGCGCCACGCTGGATCCCCTGTTGGACAGCGCCTTGGGACCTCGCGTCGGCACCGTCGCCGCCGCCGCCACTTTCGGCCTCTGGCATATCCACCCCGCGCGCGTCGCCGGGGACAGCGTGATCGCCACCGTCGCGGCGACGACCCTGGGCGGTCTGGTCTTCGCGACACTTGGCCGCCGCGCCGACAGCGTTACCGCACCCGCGCTCCTGCACTTCGCCCTCAATGCGGGCGGTGTCGTCGCGCCCTTGCTGGCCGAGCGGCGGCGTCCGGCGGGATAGTCGATGGGCTTGTCCGCTCGGTTACTGTCGAACCGTGGTGCGAGCAGTGGATCCGATCGAGTTGCGGACCGCCGTGGGGGCGGTGAGCGCGTGGTTGCTGGAGGACACCGCGGATACGCCGGGCCGGGCCGAGTTGGGCGCGGCGGTGCGCGCCACGGCGCGCACCTTGGCCGCGACCGCGCCGGGTCACGCGGTGGAAGTGCGGGTTCCGCCGTTCGTCGCGGTGCAGTGCATCGAAGGACCACGCCATACCAGGGGGACGCCGCCGAATGTGGTGGAGACAGACTCGCGTACCTGGCTGCTACTGGCCACGGGTCTGCTGGAATTCGATCAAGCCGTCCGCGACGGCGCGGTCTCGGCGTCGGGCAGCCGAGCGAGCGAGGTGGCACGCTGGCTGCCCGTCGTCGCGCCCGTAAACGGCTGAAGAGGCCGGCTCAGGTCGCGTTCTGGGCTTCACGCACCGGCGTGACCGGCTCGGGTTCGTCCCCGACGTAGGCCGCCCAGAGATCCCGGTAGGGCCCCGCCACGGCCAGGAGTTCGCCGTGCGTCCCGACCTGGAGCAATCCGCCCGCGCCGACCACGGCGACGAGGTCTGCGCCGGCCGCGGTGGCCAATCGGTGCGCGACCACGATGGTGGTGCGACCCGCGGTGAGCACGTCGACGGCGGCGCGCACCTTCGCCTCGGTCGCCAGATCGAGGGAGGCGGTGGCCTCGTCCAGGATCAGGATGTCGGGTTCGACCAGCTGGGCGCGCGCGAGCGCGAGCAGCTGACGCTGCCCGGCCGACAGACTGCGCCCGTGTTCGCCGATGGGCTGGTAGTACCCGTGTTCGAGTGCCGCGATCATCTCGTGTGCGCCGACCGCCCGTGCGGCCCATTCGATCTCGGCGGGGGTCGCGTCGGGCTTGCCGTAGGCGATGGCGGCGCGCACGGTATCGCCGAACAGGAAGGGCTCCTGCGGGACGACGCCGAGCCGCTTGCGGAAATCGCGCAATCGGTAGCGGCGCAGATCCACTCCGTCCACGAGTACCGAGCCCTCGGTCGGGTCGTAGAAGCGCGCGATCAGTTTGACGAGGGTGGATTTGCCCGCTCCCGTCTCGCCGACCAACGCGACGGTCTGCCCGGCCGGAATACGCAGGTCGACGCCGGTGAGCACCCGCGCGGACCCCGGCTCGTAGGCGAAACCCACACCGCGCAACTCGATCTCGCCGTCGAGTTCGGTGACGGCGAGCGCCTGCGGATCGTCCGGTGTCGTCTCCTCGGTGCGGAACAGTTCGCCGAGCCGGTCGACGCCGACCACGGCCTGTTGATAACTGTCGAAAACCTGCGACAGCTGCTGGATCGGCGCGAACAGCAGGTCGATGTAGAGCAGGAAGGCGATCAGGGTGCCGACGGTGATCATCTCGTCGCGGACCTGGTGCACGCCGACGGCCAGTACCGCCGCGGTGGCGCAGACCGACATCAGTTCGATGAGCGGGAAGAACACCGCCATCAGCACCTGGCTGCGCAGCCGCGCGGTGCGGTAGGCCCAGGAGCGCCGCTCGAATTCGGTCTGGTTGCGGTCCTCGCGCCGATAGGCCTGCGTCACCTCGATGTTGTCGACGTTCTCCTGCAGGTAGGCGTTGACCGCGCTGACGCGTTCGCGCGCCAGGTTGTAGGCCGGGATCGAGGCGCGGCGGAAGAGCACTGTCGCCACCGCGAGCAGCGGCAGCATCACGAGGACAACAGGCGCGAGGTCGACATCGACCACGAGCAGCGCGACGACGACACCGCCGATGGTGAGGGAGCTGGTGAGCGCGGTCGCCAGACCGGTCTGCAGGAAGGCGGACAGTCCGTCGACGTCGGTCGTCATCCTGGTCATGATCCGGCCGCCGAGCTCACGCTCGTAGTAGCGCAGGCCGAGCCGCTGCAGATGCGCGAAGGTTTTGACCCGCAGCCCGAACAGCAACCGTTCACTCGCACGTCCGGCCACCCGCACCTGAGCGATAGTGAGCAACCAGTCCACCGCGGTCACGAGCAGGGCCAGCGCGGCGGCGGTGATCAGGACCTCGCGGGCGCCGACGAGGACACCGTGGTCGATGCCGTAGCGGACGAGGAAGGGAATCAGGATCTGGGCCAACGCGTCCAAGGCGACGAGTCCGAGCCCGGCCAGCAGCGGCCAGCGGAACGGGCGCAGCAATCGCGCCAGCGAGAACTCCGGATCCGGTGTGTGCGAGAAGGTTTCGGGGACCTCGGGCTCGCCGCGCAGTGGCGGCAGCCGGTCGATGAGTTTCTGCACATCGCCGCTTGGCGGCGCGGCGGCCATCATGCCGCCGCCCGCGCCCGCACGGCCGAGGCCGGTGGGCGCGCCCGCGGCGCGCTGGGCGAAGGCCGTCGCGGCCTGTTCCAGCGCGCGGGTCGCCGAATCGTCGTCGGATTGGGTGGGTTCCACCCACAGCACGGCCGTCGGTTGTCCGGCGGCGCTGTCGCGGTCGACGCCGATTCCGGCCACCTCCGGCGGGGTGAACAGCGCGTGGAAGAGTTCACCCGAGCCGCGTAGTTGTTCGAGGGTGCCGGATTCGGCGATGCGACCGCCGTCGAGTACCGCGACCCGGTCGGCCAGTGCGAGCGTCGAGATGCGATGTGCGACGACGATTGTCGTGCGGCGGCGCACTTCGGCGGCGATCCTGGCGAAGATCTGCTCCTCGATCCTGGCGTCGATGGCCGAGGTGGCGTCGTCGAGGACGAGGACGGGCGCGTCGGTGATCAGCGCGCGCGCCAGCGCGATGCGCTGCCGTTGTCCGCCGGACAGTCGCTGGCCGCGTTCCCCGATCCTGGTATCGAGTCCGTCGGGGAGACCGCGGACGAAATCGTCGGCGGCGGCGAGATACAGGGCGTGCCAGACCCGGTCGTCGTCGGCCTCGGGCACGCCGTAGGCGACGTTGGCTCGCACGCTGTCGGCCATCAGATGGGTGTCCTCGAACACCATCGCCACGCGGGCACGCACATCGGGCAGCGCCCTGATATCGGTTCCGTCGAACAGCACCGCGCCCTCGTCCGGGACGAACAGGCGTGGCACCAGGTGCACCAGTGTGGATTTACCGCTGCCCGCGCCACCGGCGAGCGCGACGGTGCTGCCGGATTCGATCGACAGATCCACTCCGTCGAGAACCGTGGTGGTGCCGAAGGCGAAACGCACACCGCGGAATTCGATGGCAGGCGGCGCGGTATTCGGTTCGGTCGCTCGCACCGGTTCCCGCGGCGGCGCGGGAGCCTCGATCACCTCCCGCACCCGGTCGAGCGAGGCCCGGCCCTGCTGGCTCACGCTCAGCAGCATGGAGAACTGCCTGATCGGGCTGACGAAGGTGCCGAGATAGGTCATGAAGGCCAGGAAGGTGCCCAGCGATACCGACTGACTCAGCGCGAGCAGCCCGCCGGCGACGAGGATCAGCGCCTGACCCGCCGCGGGCACGGCCTGCATGGCCGGGGTGAATCGGCTGGTGATCCGGGTGACGCGCATCCGGGATCGGTACAGGTCGCGCGCGGCGGCGGTCAGCCCGGCGAGTTCGTGCTGTTCCTGGCCGAACCCTTTCACGACTCGCACGCCTGCCACCGCCGCCTCCACGCGCATGGCGACTTCGGCGGCTTCGGCCTGGGTATCCCAGTTGGCCGGGAAGAGTTCGCGCTGACTGCGTCTGGTGATGGTCCACAGCGCGGGCACTACCAGCAGGGCGATCACGGTGAGCGGCGGTGACATCACCGCCATCAACACCAGCGCGGCGATGAGCAGCGCGACATTGCCGAAGACGATCGGAATTAACTGCAGGAACATCTGGATCAGCGTCACGTCGGTGATGGCGCGGCTGACCACCTGTCCGGTGCGCAGTTCCGCTTGTGCGCGCCCGTCCAGACGCAGCAACGCCGCGAACACGTCGCGGCGCAGGTCGTGCTGGACACCGAGCGAGAGTTGCGAGGAACTCACGCGCCGGATGAATGATGCGCCGAAGCGCACCAGCCCGATACAGAGCAGCAGCAGCGACCACGGCAGCACCGAGGCCGCGGTCGTCGTCAGGGTGTCGACCACGTGCCGGACGATGAGAGGCAGTGCCGCGGTGAGCAGTGCCGCGCCGAGCGCACCGGCCACCGCCGCCGCCACCAGGCGAGGATGCGCCAGGCAGCGGCGTGCGAGGTAACGGAGCCAGCCGGTTTCGCGCCCGGTCGAAGCGATCGCTTCGGCGTCGCTCATCGGGCGGTCACGAGCGTGCCCGCCGCGTCGAACTGGTTGACCGGCCGGTCCAGACCGTAGTGGCCGCGCAGTGTGGTCTCGGTGTACTCGGTGCGGAACAGGCCGCGCTCCTGCAGGATCGGCACTACCTGGTCCACGAAACGTTCCAGCCCCGATGGCAGTACCGCGGGCATGATGTTGAATCCGTCCGCCGCGCCCTGCCGGAACCAGTCCTCGATGGTGTCGGCGACCTGGACCGGTGTGCCCGCGAAGGTGCGGTGCCCACGTCCTCCGCCGAGTCGCGCGATCAGTTGACGCACGGTCAGTCGTTCGCGTCTGGCCAGATTCACGATCAGGGTGAAGCGGCTCTTCGCCCCTTCGATCTCGTCCTCGGAGGGCAGATCGGCGGGGAGTTCGCTGTCGAGATCGAGTGCCTCCAGCGGGAGATCGAAACGTTCGGCCAGCTGGCGGTGCGCGAACTCCGGCGAAATCAGCCGCGCCAGTTCATCGTCCAACGCGCGGGCCTCCTGCTCGGTATCGCCGATGACGGGCACGATACCGGGCAGAATCTTGATGGTGTCGGGATCTCTGCCGAGCGACCGGGCTCGCTCCTTCAGGTCGGTGTAGAACGCCGAGGCGTCCTCCAGCGTCTGCTGCGCGGTGAAAACGGCTTCGGCGTAGCGGGCGGCGAAATCCTTTCCGTTCTCGGAGGATCCGGCCTGCACGAGCAGCGGATATCCCTGCGGCGAGCGCGGCACGTTCAGCGGGCCTTCGACCTTGAAGAATTCCCCGTGATGGCCGATCTTGCGGACCTTCTCGGCATTGGCGTGAATACCGAGCGCCTTGTCGGCGATCACCGCGTCGTCGGCCCAGCTGTCCCACAGTTTGGTGGATACCTCGACGAATTCGGCGGCCTTCTCGTAACGCTGCTTGTGCTCGGGGGTTTCGTCGAGGCCGAAATTGCGCGCCGCGTCCGCTCCGGCGGTGGTGACGATATTCCAGCCCGCGCGCCCATTGCTCACCCAGTCCACCGAGGCGAATCGGCGCGCCAGGTTGTACGGATCGTTGTAGCTGGTGGACGCGGTAGCGATCAGACCGATCCGGCTGGTCTGCACGGCGACCGCGGTCAGGATGACCGTCGGTTCGAGTTTGCCTCCCGGCCTGCGCCCGGGATCGCCCATCAGCGAAGGAGAATCGGCGAAGAAGATCGAATCGAGTTTGCCGCGTTCGGCGGTGCGCGCCAATTCCACGAAGTAGTCGATATCGACGTGGGCGTGCGGATCGCTCTCGGGCAACCGCCAGGCCGCTTCGTGATGGCCGACCGTCATCAGGAAGGCGTTGAGATGGAGTTGTCTGCCGTTCTGACCTGACATATTTCGGTTCCTTTCACACAGTTGCCGGGGCGAGGCGAGCGGGTGCGGCGAACGCGCGGGAATTCCGGCGGACGCGATCGCCTCAGGCGGACAGTTCGACCGGCGCCTCGATAGTGCCGCCGCCCCCGTCGCGCGCGAGCACCCGCTCGGGCGTGAGGATCGCGGTTCTCGCCGTGCGCTGAACCGTCCCGCGCCACCGTGATCGAGTCCGGCCGACATCCGCGGGAGGGGAGAGTCCGACCCGGAGGGCGATCACACCGGGCGGCGCCTGCCCCGATCCGGGCACTGCCGGAAATATCGCTCCCGCGCTCCTGTCGACCATCGCCGCCACCTCTTCACCACCGCCGCGAGATCACGGTACGCAGCGATTCGGCCCGCGCGAAGCGTTCAGCGCAGCGTGATCGCAAGCATGGCAGGATCGCGCCGGTGCTGCGGAGGTGTCAGTGCGTCGCGCCCGGTCCGACGAGCCGGTCGAGCAGGGCGGTGCGAATCGGTGGACGAGATCCGAAGACCAGGGTGAAGGCCGCCTCGCGGACCGTGCGATCGGCGAGGCCGCCGCGCTGTGTCGCGGCACTGCCCACGGCGGTGACCAGCCCGGATGCCGCGCGCACGGCGAGTTCGGAGGCACGGGCGCGGGCGAGCGCGATATCGGCCTGCCCGCTCAGCGCGTCATCGAGTTCGGTACGGATGGTTGCGGATTCGCGCGCCAGTGCGGTGGTGTCGATGCCGAGGCGGTCCAATTCGGCACGGCAGCGGCGCACCAGGCCGAGCGCCATCGAACCGTTGCGCCAGACCGCGAGGATCGAGGACGCGTGGAAGCCGCGCAGCGAGATCCGGTTGTCGACATCGGAATCCGGCACGAACAGGCCGTCGAAACGCAGGGTCGCCGTGCGACTCGCGTCGGCCGCGGCCAGGGTCAACGGCGTCGCGACGAGGGCGGGGCTTTCCTGGGCCGGTACCAGCACGCTGATCAGCGCGTGCGGATCTTCGTCGTCGCGCGCCATGATCCCGAGCACGTCCACGATGCCCCAGCCGGTCACGAACGGCGCGACGCCCTCAAGCACGTAGCCGCCGTCCACTCGGCGGGCCACCAGGTCCGCCCGATCGTCGGCGCCCGCGTAACTCACCCCGCATCGCACCCTGCCGCGGCGCAGATCCTCGGTGAGCCTGTCTCTGAGACCGTGATTCGGCGAGGTGGCGATCCGGCGGGCGGCGCCGAGATGCTGCGCCCACACGAAGGTCGTGGCCAGGCAGGCGGCCACCAGGATCTCACCCACCTCGGTGAAGGTGGTGATGTCGAGATCGTCGGAGAGAGTGACGCCGTAGAACCCGTTGGCCGCGAGCAGGTCGAAATGTCCTGCGGGGATTTCGCCGGTGGCGTCGACCGCGTCGGCATGCGGCGCGAAGACTTCGTCCGACAGCTGCCGCGCGCGCTCGATCCACGAATTCACAACACTCTCCTGGGTTCTGAACCGGCGGCGGGCCGGTCCGGCTGCGCGAGTCAGGCGTGCGCGGTGGAGCCGCGCAGCAGACCCTTGTGATCGTAGTAGCGGGAGATCGTCGCGCCGAGAACCAGGCCGACGGCCAGTCCGAGTCCGGTCATCCAGACCGCGCGGCCGAGTCCGGAGTCGAAATCGGCGTTGAAATAGAAGATCGAGCGGATGCCGAGGAATACCTGGTGCATCGGTTCGAAAGTGGCCAGCCACCCGAAATACTTCGGCGTCGCCTCGATCGGGACCGTGCCGCCGGAGGAGGGCAGGCCGAGAATGATGAACAGGATCAGGTTCACCAGCAGACCCGCCGACCCGATCGCGGCGAGTATCGACAGCCCGGTGATACCCACCGCGAGGATGGCGAACGCGCCGTAGAGGAACAGCGCCAGCGGATTCTCGATCGGCATGCCGAGCAGGTGGGCGATGAGCATGTAGATCCCCGAGACGATATTCGCCACCAGCACCATCACGCCCCATTTGACGAACAGGGTGGTGAACCGCGAGATCGGTGTCGGCGGGTAGTGCACGAACCAGGGGCCGTATTCGGTCGGCACGAAGCCGAGGGCCGCGTCGACCATGGTGTGGATGGTCATCGAGCCGATCACGCCGGCCAGGAGTAACAGCAGCGCGTAGAAGAAGGCCGTCAGGCCCTCGCCGGTGCCGCTGGGCAGCGGGCGGAACTCGTCGACGACCAGTTGCAGCGGACTCCGCAGGGTCAGCAGGGTCGCGCCGGTCAGTTCCGTGGCGGATCCGCCACCGGGCGGGGGTCGCAGCTGGGCCTGTATCTGTTCGGTCAACTGCTTGCCGACCTGCTCGTTCACCTGAGGAAAGACCTTCGCGCCGATCCGGTTGACGATCGAGGTGGTGAAGGCCCCGGTTCGCGGATTGGTCTGCAGGGTGATGATCGGGCGCTCGATATCGGCGGGGATGACGCTCCCGACGCCGAGGATGCCGAGTCGCTTGGAGAAATCGCTCGGAATGATGATCGCGCCGTACACCTTGCCGGACTGCATCTGCTGTTCGGCTTCGTTGATGCCGAGCACCCGCAGATCGATCTCGTCCGAAGGGACGGCCCGCGCGATCCCGTCGGCCACTTGGCTGCCGAAATCGACGCGCTGCTGCTGACCCGGAGCGCCGAGGGTTTCGCCGACATCCTGGTTCACGAGCGCGATGGGGAAGTCGTGCAGGTTGCCTTCCGGGTCGACGACATAGGCCAGGTACATGATGCCGAGCAGCGTGGTCAGCAGGGTCAGCACGAGGAGGGGAGCTCCCACCATCCTGAGCCGGAAACGCGGCCTCGGCCTCGCGTTGTCTTCCCCCGCGTCGCTCCCGCTCCCGGTAGTGGTCACGGTCTCGGACGGTAACAGCTGAGGGGACCGGATTCGGGCAGCTTCGCCGGACGATTGCTGCCCGAAGTCGGTGGTGGTCATCGCCGATTCACTTTCACCCGTAGAATGAGCAATGCCCCCAGCCCGCCCGAACAGGGAGCAAACGGTGACCAACGCCGACATGCCGGTCGACAGCGAGTCTCTAACGTCCACCACCGCGATATCCGCAAGCCCGGACGTCGATGAGAACGAGCCACGTGAAGAGTGTGGCGTCTTCGGAGTGTGGGCGCCGAGCGAGGATGTGGCCAAGCTCACGTATTACGGTCTCTACGCGCTGCAACACCGTGGACAGGAGGCGGCTGGCATCGCCGTCTCCGACGGTTCGCAGATTCTCGTCTTCAAGGATCTCGGCCTGGTGAGCCAGGTTTTCGACGAGCAGACACTGGCCGCCATGCCGGGCCATATCGCCGTCGGCCACTGCCGCTACTCCACCACCGGTGGAGTGACCTGGGAAAATGCCCAGCCGATCTTCCGCACCACCGCCGTCGGTTCCGGGCTTGCCCTTGGACATAACGGAAATCTCGTGAATACCGCCGAATTGGCCGGTCGTGCGCGGGAACTCGGACTCACCGGGAAAGCGGTGTCGGCCGGTCGTACGCAGCCGGTCGGGGCCACCTCCGATTCCGACGTGGTGACCGCGCTGCTCGCGCACGCCTCGGCGGATTCCAGCATCGAACAGGCCGCCATGGAGCTGCTGCCGACGCTGAGGGGCGCCTTCTGCCTGACCTTCATGGATGAGCACACCCTCTACGCCGCACGCGATCCCCACGGTGTCCGCCCGCTCTGCCTGGGCCGGTTGGAGCGTGGCTGGGTCGTTGCCAGCGAAACCGCCGCCCTGGATATCGTCGGCGCGGCCTTCGTGCGCGAAATCGAACCGGGCGAACTCCTGGCGATCGACGCCGACGGCGTCCGATCGATGCGCTTCGCCAACCCCGAGCCCAAGGGCTGCGTTTTCGAATACGTCTACCTGGCCAGGCCCGACACCACGATCTCCGGCCGTTCGGTGCATTCAACCCGTGTCGAGATCGGCCGCCGCTTGGCCAAGGAACATCCGGTGGACGCCGACCTGGTGATCCCGGTTCCGGAATCCGGCACCCCGGCCGCCGTCGGCTACGCGCAGGGGTCCGGCGTGCCGTACGGGCAGGGCCTGATGAAGAACGCCTACGTCGGGCGCACCTTCATCCAGCCGAGCCAGACCATCCGCCAGCTCGGCATCAGGCTGAAGCTGAATCCGTTGCGCGAGGTGATCCGCGGCAAGCGGCTCATCGTCGTGGACGATTCCATCGTGCGCGGCAATACCCAGCGCGCGCTGATCCGGATGCTGCGCGAGTCGGGCGCGCTGGAAATCCACGTGCGCATCGCCTCGCCGCCGGTCAAGTGGCCGTGCTTCTACGGCATCGACTTCGCCTCGCGCGCCGAGCTGATCGCCAACGGTGCGGGCGCGCACGACAGTTACGAGGACATGATCGAAGGTGTGCGCCGCTCGATCGGCGCCGACACCCTCGGCTATATCTCCACCGACGGCATGATCGCCGCGACCGAACAGCCGCGTTCGCGCCTGTGCTGCGCGTGTTTCGACGGCGACTATCCGATCCCGCTGCCCGCCGAGGCGGCCATCGGGAAGAACGTGCTCGAAGGCGTACTCGCCGGACAGTCCGAAGCGATGCTGCTGGGCGAGAACGCGAACGCGAGCGCGCTGAGTCGTCCGTAGGCCGCGTTCCCGGACTGCCATCATGTTCGGCGCCGAACTGGCACAATGATTTCCTGGTCACGCACTCCGTGGCGTGGCTCTCATACACGATCGCCAGCCGCGGGGAGGCGAGGGAGTCGTTATCCGACTCCGGTAGCGTGAGCAGGCATCTATCCGCCGATTCGGTTTGGAGCTTTCCCCGAAAATGACTGAACAGACACCAAGCGGCGCCTCCTACGCCGCGGCAGGCGTGGACATCGAGGCCGGTGACCGCGCAGTCGAGTTGTTCGGACCATTGGCGAAGAAGGCCAGCCGTCCCGAGGTGCAGGGCGGACTTGGCGGATTCGCCGGACTGTTCGCGCTCAAGGGTGGTTACCGCGAGCCGCTGCTCGCCGCATCCACCGACGGTGTCGGCACCAAGATCGCGGTGGCGCAGGCGATGGACAAGCACGACACGGTCGGGCTCGATCTGGTCGCCATGGTCGTCGACGATCTGGTGGTCTGCGGCGCCGAACCGCTGTTCCTGCAGGACTACATCGCCATCGGCAAGGTCGTCCCGGAGAAGGTCGCCGAACTGGTCTCCGGAATCGCCGATGGTTGTATCAAGGCCGGTTGCGCGCTGCTCGGCGGCGAGACCGCCGAACACCCCGGCCTGATGGATCCCGACGATTACGATCTGTCCGCGACCGGTATCGGCGTGGTCGAGGCCGATTCGGTACTCGGACCGGACCGGGTGCGCCCCGGTGACGTCGTCATCGCCATGGGCTCCTCGGGTCTGCACTCCAACGGCTACAGCCTGGCGCGCAAGGTGCTGCTCGATATCGACCGTATGTCGCTGCTCGGGCACGTGGAGGAATTCGGCCGCACCCTCGGTGAGGAACTGCTCGAGCCGACCAGGATCTACGCCAAGGATTGCCTCGCCCTGATCGCCGAGACCGATGTGCGCACCTTCGCCCACGTCACCGGCGGCGGACTGGCGGCCAACCTGGCCAGGGTGCTGCCCGCCGGGATGGTCGCCGAACTGGATCGCGGCACCTGGAGCCCAGCCCCGGTCTTCAAGATGATCGCCCAGCGCGGCCGGGTGGACCGGATCGAGATGGAGAAGACCTTCAATATGGGCGTCGGCATGGTCGCCGTCGTCGCCCCCGAGGATGTCGATCGCGCCCTCGCGGTGCTGACCGCGCGGCATATCGAATGCTGGACCCTCGGCACGGTGAAGAAGGCCAAGGACGCCGACGCCCCGCGCGCGGTCCTGGTCGGCGAGCACCCGCGCTTCTGAGCCGAGAACGCGAAAAGAACCCCGTGGGTGCTGCCCACGGGGTTCTTCTTTGCTCGGATCGGCCAGAATCCGTTGTCCCCCAATGGAGACGGCAATATCACCATCGGTGTCCCGCACCTTGGATGCGGGACACCGATGTCGTACGGCAAGCCTCTCGGACGATGTCCGCGAAAACGGTGTCAACGTCTGAAGGGGGAGGCCCGTCGGCCTCCCCCTTCAGACGTGAATCCGAGTCAGCGGCGCCAGTCGTCGTAGTCGTCGTCCTCATCCCACCGGGATGAGGACGCGTCAGCATCGTGCTTATCGGACAGCACACCACGACTCAACTGGGAGTTGGGGCTGCCTGAAAGCTCGCGCTGAAGGCTCGCGAAGTCGGTCGGCGCTGAGCTGTACTTCAGCTCGCGTGCGACCTTGGTCTGCTTTGCCTTAGCCCGGCCACGGCCCATGGCTGACCCCCTCGCGTCACTGCGGGGCGGCCTGGGGTGTGTTGGCGGCCCCGTTCGAATTAATACTCTTCCTGACAGACACTTTAGCGTGTGTCCGGCGGTCGCGCTTCCAGGAGTGGGGGAAGAACTCCGGAACGGACGCCGTTTGCCCGGCTGTCGCCGTCGGAAGTGCTATTCGATGACGCCCGGGATGGCCCGGATCACCCCGACCCTCGCCCCGCCGCCGAGTACCGCGGGAGCTGCCAACGCGGCATGATCGTCGGTCCAGTCGATGCCCATGCGATGCAGAATCGCCAGCGTCAGGGGCATTCGCGCACGGTCGTGTCCGTCATCGATCTTGTACGCGAAGGCCCGGCCGTCCGGGAGCGCACCGGCGTGCACGCCGTCGGCGCCGATCTTGCAGAACAGTCCGGGTGTCGCCCGCATGGCCAGCAGATCCGGTCCGTCCGTGCCCGAAATCACTCGCGGATTGGCCCGAATCGCTTCGGCGACCCGGCGTTGCGCCGATTCCGGGGCGGCGGTGGCCATATTCGAGAAGGCGCGGGCCAGATTCACCAGCGAGACCGGGATGATCGGAAGTCCGCAGCCGTCGATGCCGAGATCGGTCTCGGGTTCACCGGTCAGCTCGATGACGGTCGCGATCACCGCCTGCTGGAGCGGGTGCTTCTGTTCGAGGTAGCCCCTGGTCGGCCAGCCGTTGATCGCGCAGGTGGCGAGCATGGCGGCATGTTTGCCCGAGCAGTTCATGAAGATCGAGCGCGGCGCGCCTGCCAGGGCCTCGGCGCGGGCCCGCTCCTCGAACGGATAGTCCGGCGGACATTCCAGGGCCGTCTCGTCGAATCCGAACCGATCGAGCAGTCGCCGTACCAGGGCGATGTGGTCGGCTTCGCCGAAATGCGATGCCGTCGCGATCGCCAGCTCCGCGTCGTCGACGGGATCGAAGCCGTTGCGCAGCAGGGTGACCGCCTGCATCGGCTTATTGGTCGAACGGGGGAAGATCGGCACGTGCACCTCACCGAGCGCGTGCGTCGGCTCGCCGTCCGCGTCGAGGATGACCACCGAGCCGCTGTGCACGCACTCCCGGAATCCGGAGCGGACCACTTCGACGAGTTCGACGCCCATCAGTTCGCTCCCGTCGTCAGCTGCCCGGCGCGCTGTCGCTCGGCGCGTCCGGCATTCGCGTGACGGCGAGCGTGGCGCTCGATCTGCATCCGCACGTCGTCGGAGATCGTCGGCTCCTCGGCGGACAGGATCGCGAGCAGATCCATATCCGCGCCGGTGAACAGGTCGCGGACGGTGACACCGTGTGCCGGGGTGTGCACCACCACGACCCGATCGCCGGCGCCGATCGATCCCTGCCGCAATACCCGCAGGTAGGCCCCGGTATCGCCGCGTAGAGCGAACCGTTTGACCCAGTGTCGCTCGCCGGACCAGTGTCCGAAGGTGGCGCACGGCACCCGGGGGGCGCTCACCTCGAACAGGGCGTCGCCGATCGCCCAGCGCGCGCCGAATACCGCGTCGCTGACCGCGAGGCCGCCGATGCGTAGATTCTCGCCGAACCAGCCTGCGGGCAACTCGCGTCCGAGTTCCTCACCCCAGCGGCGCGCGTCCTGTTCGGCGTAGGCGTATACCGCCTGGTGGACGCCGCCGTGGTATTCGGTGTCGCAGACGTGATCGCCTTCGATCCCGAGTCGGCCGACCGCGACCCGGCCCTGTCGTGGCCGCTTGTCGATGGCGGTCCTGCCGACGCGCGTCGGTACCTCGAGTTCGGCGTGGACGGTGCACACCGCGAGTACGCGGGGTGAGTCATCGGATGGCATCGGCTCGGTCCCTCTCGTCGCACGATGGCTGGGCGGGAGTGCTCGTCGTCGAGCGGGAAGTAGTCGAGCGGGGAGTAGTCGACCGTCGCGGATATTCCACCGCGGCGCATCGGGGGTTCATCGTCCGCGTAGCCGGTCGATGGCGAGTCTGCCCGCCTGCGGGGTGTCGTCGTCGGGCACCGAATCGGGATCGATCGCCGCGGCAGCGGTGCCGGCGGTGAGCGGGGTGTCGGCGGGAATGCTGCGTTTGACCAGGGCCAGCGCGATCGGGCCGAGTTCGTAGTGGTCGACGACGGTGCCGAGACGGCCGACCGTCCTGCCGCCTGCGGTGACATCGTCCCCCGGTGCCGGGCGCTCGTCGGCCGAACCGTCCAGATGCAGGAGTACGAGGTGGCGCGGCGGCTTCCCCAGATTGTGTACGCGGGCCACGGTCTCCTGTCCGCGGTAGCAGCCCTTGTCCAGGTGGACCGCGCCGAATTCGGTGACGCCGCCGATCCAGCGCGCTTCGTGCGGGATGGTGCGTTCGTCGGTGTCCAGGCCGATCCTCGGCCGTACCGCCGCGACGCGCAGTGCCTCGAAGGCCCACATGCCCGCGGGTTCGGCGCCCGCTTCGGTCAGCCGGGACCACCAGTCCGCCAGTCGCGCACGGGGGACGACCAGATCGAAGGAGTCGGCGCTCGGCCACGGCATGCGGCGCAGGAAGCCGCCGCCTTCGAGTGGCGCGGCCTCGTAGACGCCGGGCAACTCGCTCAGGCCCAGCGTTTCGGTCAACGCGGTCACCCGGGGGCCGAGCAGCGTCAGTACCGCGTGATCGCCCGCCTCGCGCGGTTGGGCATCGGCCCAGAAGACCATTCTGCTCAGGAAGGCCAGCAGTTCGGGCCCGCGATCGGCCTCGGTGTCGATCCACACCGTGGCATCCAGATCGGTGAGCACGAAATGGTGCAGCACCCGGCCGTTGAGATCGAGGTCGAGATTCTCCGCCGATCGCCGATCGCCGAGATTCGCGATGTGCTGACTGGTGATCGTGTGCAACCAGCTGAGCCGCTCGGCGCCGGTGATGCTCAGGACGAAGCGATGCGACCGATCCACGATCGCGACCCGCTCCGCGGCGGCCTTCTGTTCCCCGAACGGATCACCGTAATGCCAGGCGACCGCCTCATCGGGGGAACCGGGCGCACCCGGGACAGCACCCGAGACGGACAGGATGGGGCTGGGCACGACATCCACCGACACATCGACCACTGTAGGCGTCCGCGCGCGCGTCCGCTGAGAACCCCCTCCCACGCGGGCGAGCTCGGCGGCGCGAGCGCCGCGCACGGAGACATCCCGATATCGCGCGTGTCGAAACGACGAATCTCATATCTCGGTCGTATCCGCCACGCCGCCCGATGATTTCGCGGAAGACGGTGACTCGTCGATACCCGCCGATCGGTATACCGCCCCCGATGGCCCCTGTCGACGCGAATAACGCAGGGACTGTGTCCCGCCTGAAGACGTGGGCAGGCTCACTAGCCTACGCTCGACGCATGGTAGATCGGGTTCTTGTAACACTCGACGGCGTGGTCCGAGATGCGGACGCGCCGTTACTGTTTGCCGACGACATCGGGGTGCTGCGCGGCGATGGCGTCTTCGAGACGGTGCTTGTGCGCGGCGGTACCGCCTGCGCGATCGAATTCCACCTAGGAAGATTGCGGCGTTCGGCGCAGGCGCTCGACCTACCGGAACCCGAAACGAGCCGTTGGCGCGAGGCGGTGGAGACCGCTGCCAAGGAGTGGGGCTCCGACCGCGAGGGCATGATGCGGCTGGTGCTGACCCGTGGCCGCGATACCGAATTCTCGGGCGGGCGGTCCAGCGTCACCTCTGGCGATCTCGCCGCCGCGGTGCCCGTCCCCACGTCCTATGTGCTGGTGCTGCCGGTGCCGGAACGGGTGGAGCAGGCCAGGACCGAGGGCGTGAAGGTGGTGAGTCTGTCGCGGGGAATTTCGATCGATCTGGCGCAGGCCGCGCCGTGGCAGCTGCTCGGCGCGAAAACCCTGTCCTACGCGACGAATATGGCCGCGCTGCGTTTCGCGCATCGGATGGGCGCAGACGACGTGATCTTCACCAGTACCGAGAACCGGGTGCTGGAAGGTCCGCGCTCCACGGTGGTGATCGCGCGAGACAAGACGTTGCTCACCCCGCCCGCGAAGAACGGCGTGCTGCCAGGAGTCACCCAGCGCGCGCTGTACGTCGAAGCGGAGAAGGCGGGCTGGGAGTGCAAGTACAGCCAGTTGTTCACCGCCGATCTGCTCACGTGCGACAGCATTTGGCTGATGTCGAGTATCACGCTCGCGGCGCGGGTCAATTCGCTCGACGGTCTGCGCATGATGGCGCCGGATAACGCCGACGAGATCATCGAACTGGTCGACCGGGGTGTCGAGCGCGCGGGGGCCATCGGCGACTGGTGAACGCGCGGTGCGGGTCGGCCCCGGTCCGCACGGGAAACGGGGCTTGCGCGCGATGTGGGCGACGACACGGCTAATGGGTGGCGCGTCGTGAGTTGAAGCACGTTGCCCCTGCTGTCCTGCGGCCTATGCTTACTACGTCATGTCGTAGCTCGCCTGGAGGGTCGTATGAGCGAACGCAATCTGCGCAGGGTGTGTCCGCGTCCGGTACCTGTGCCCAACCCGTCCGACAGCGGGGCTCGGGCATGAGCGTCCTCGACCTCTCGCGCTGGCAATTCGGTATCACCACCGTCTACCACTTCATTTTCGTCCCGCTCACCATCGGACTCGCGCCGCTGGTCGCGGGCATGCAGACCGCGTGGGTCGTCACCGGCAAAGACCACTGGTACCGGCTGACCAAGTTCTTCGGCAAGCTGTTCCTGATCAACTTCGCGCTCGGCGTCGCGACCGGCATCGTGCAGGAATTCCAGTTCGGGATGAACTGGAGCGAATACTCCCGATTCGTCGGCGATGTCTTCGGCGCACCGCTGGCCCTGGAGGCGCTGGTCGCCTTCTTCCTCGAATCCACCTTCCTCGGACTGTGGATATTCGGCTGGTCCCGGCTGCCGAAACTGCTGCACCTGGCCACGATCTGGCTGGTCGCGATCGGGGTGAACGCCTCGGCCTATTTCATCGTCGCCGCCAATTCGTTCATGCAGCATCCGGTCGGCGCGCGATACAACCCGGAGCGCGGGCGAGCCGAACTGACCAGCATCTGGGAAGTCCTCACCAACAACACGACCCTGGCCGCCTTCCCGCACGTCGTCGCCGGTGCGTTCCTCACCGCGGGCACCTTCGTCGTTGGTATCGCCGGGTGGTGGATGGTGCGCAACGCCCGCAGCGGGGACGAAGTGAGACTGGCCGAGGCGCGCACGATGTGGCGTTCGGGCGGTCGCGCGGGCATGTGGGTGATCGTGATATCCGGCGTCGCGCTGTTCTTCACCGGCGATATCCAGGGCAAGCTGATGTTCGAACAGCAGCCGATGAAGATGGCCTCGGCGGAATCTCTGTGCCACACCGCGACGGATCCGGATTTCTCGGTGCTGACGGTGGGTACGCACAACAACTGCGACAGCGTCACCCATGTGATCGAAGTCCCCTACGTGCTGCCCTACCTCGCCGAAGGAAGATTCAGCGACGTCACCCTCGAGGGCGTCCAGGATCTGCAGCAGGCCTATGCCGAGAAATTCGGTCCGGGAGACTATCGGCCGAATCTGTTCGTCACCTACTGGTCGTTCCGCGCCATGATCGGACTCTCGGCGGGCGCGATCCTGCTGTGGCTCGTCGGCATGTGGCTGACCAGGGGCGGCCGGATCACCGATAAGCGCTGGTACTCGTGGCTGTGCCTGATCGCCATACCGACCCCGTTCCTGGCCAACAGCGCGGGCTGGGTGTTCACCGAGATGGGACGTCAGCCCTGGGTGGTCGTCCCGAATCCGACCGGCGACCCGAACCTGCGGCTGATGGTGCAGGACGGTGTCTCCGATCACGCGTCGGGCACGGTCATCGCCTCGCTGGTGGTTTTCACGCTGCTCTACGGCGCGCTCGCGGTGGTGTGGTTCTACCTCATGCGCCGGTACGTGATCGTCGGGCCAGAGGAACCGCCGATCACCGCCCCGCGCGGCGGCCCCGACGGTTCCGATGACACTCCGGGCAGCAGCGCGGAAGAACCTGCCGTCGAACAGCTTTCGTTCGCCTACTGATGCCGACCCCGCCCTGCCATCGTCCTAGGAGTCGATGATGAATTTGCAAGAGTTCTGGTTCCTGCTGATCGGCGTGCTGTTCACCGGTTACTTCGTCCTCGAGGGTTTCGATTTCGGCGTCGGCATGCTGATGCCGATCCTCGGCAGAAAAAGCGATACCCGAAGGCGCGTGGTGCTCAACACCATCGGACCGGTATGGGACGGCAACGAAGTCTGGTTGCTGACCGCGGGCGGTGCGATGTTCGCGGCCTTCCCCGAGTGGTACGCGAGTTTGTTCTCCGGTCTCTACCTGGCATTGCTGCTCGTACTCGTCGCCCTGATCGTGCGGATCTGCGCCATCGAATACCGCAGCAAGATCGATGACCCGCGCTGGCGCGGCTGGTGCGACGCCGGAATCGGAATCGGTTCCTGGGTGCCGGCGTTGGCGTGGGGCTGGGTCTTCGGCAATGTCGTGCACGGGGTGCCGCTGGAAGCGGACAAGAATATCGGCGGATCGGTCTGGGACCTGTTCGGGCCCTATGCCCTGCTCGGCGCCCTGACCACCGGATTGCTGTTCGCGTTGCACGGTGCGATCTTCATCAACCTCAAGACCGGCGGCGAGGTGCGCGCCGATTCGGTGCGCATCGCGCGCGTGCTGCTGGTCCCGACCGCGGTGGTCGTCGCCGCCTTCGGCATCTGGACCCAACTGGCCTACGGTACCGGCTGGACGTGGATTCCATTGGTGGCGGCCGTCATCGGGCTCGTCACGGTCGGGATCTCGGTTTTCGCCGGACGCGACGGCTGGGCGTTCACCGGCACGACCGTCACCATCGCCGCGGCTACCGTCCTGCTGTTCGGTTCGCTGTTCCCGAATGTGCTGCCCTCCACCATCAGCGACGCGTTCAGCCTCACCGTCGACAACGCCTCCTCCACGCCCTACACCCTGAAGGTGATGAGCTGGGCGGCGGTCATCGTCACCCCCGTCGTTCTGGCCTACCAGGGCTGGACCTACTGGGTGTTCCGCAAACGCATCACCGTCGAACAGATTCCCGCTCCCGTCGGCCTGCCGATGGGTCCGGCCGGGGACTGATCCGGCATGGCGCGTCCACCCGTCGACCCCCGCCTGTGGAAGTACGCCCGCTCGGCGCGCCCGTATCTGGCGCTGAGCGTGGGGCTTTCGGTGGTGATTACGATCTGCATCGTGGTCACCGCGGTCACGCTGGCGCGGGTGCTCGCCGGAGTCGTCACCGATCCCGGGCGGCGTGCGCTCGGCGGGTGGACGGTGGAACTGACGGTACTCGCGGCGGCTATCGCCCTGCGGGCGCTCGCCACCTGGATCCAGTCGCGGTCGGCGCACCGGGCGGGGGCGACGGTGGTGACGGAACTGGAAACCGCGGTCCTGGCCGCAGGCGCCGAACTCCCGCCGCGTGAACTCGACACTCGCCGAACCGAACTCGCGGTAGTCGTGAGCACCGGGCTGAGCGGGTTGCGCGCCTATCTCACCGGATACCTTCCCGCCCTGCTGCTGGCCTGCCTGGTTCCCCCGATCGTGCTGATCGTCATCGCCGTGCACGACCCGATCTCCGGTGCGATCGCCGTGGTGACGCTGCCGCTGATCCCGATCTTCATGATCCTCATCGGATACCTCACCCAGGGCCGCGCCGAAGCCACCCTGGCCGCGACGACAAGGCTGTCGGACCAGTTGCTCGACCTGTTCGCTGGGATGCCGACATTGCGGGCGCTCGGTCGCGAGAGCGGACCCGGCCTGGACAGACGATCTCGACCTCCGAACGCGGGAAACCCGGCGTCGGACGCCGAGAATGTCGGCTCCGGGCGCACCATGGAACACCGAGTCCAGGCTCTGGGCGACTCGCTGCGCCAACGCACCATGCGCGCGTTACGCATCGCGTTCCTGTCCTCCATGGTGCTGGAGATGCTCGCCACCCTGAGCGTCGCGCTGATCGCCGTCTCCATCGGCCTGCGACTGGTGTACGGGGGGATGAGTCTCTACGCGGGACTCGTCGCGCTCATCCTCGCCCCGGAGGTCTACCTGCCGTTGCGCACGGTCGGGGAGCGGTTCCATGCGGCACAGGACGGGATGGCGGCGGCGGATCGGGCATTCGCGGTCTTGGAGCCCCGGTCGGCGTCACCAACGCGAACTGGAATATCGACTGTCGCCGGCGATCCCCTCGCCGAGGGGATCGCGTCGGACGCCAGGGCCCGCACCTCGGCCCCGCTCATCGAGATCCGCGACCTCTCGGTCGGCGCCCGCCTCGGATCCGCGCCCGCCGACCTGTCCGCGGTGCTGCGGCCCGGCGCGGTCACGGTACTCGCCGGTCCGAACGGCAGCGGGAAATCCACTGCGCTCCAGGCGATCCTGGGCCTGATCGCACCCGATCGCGGCCGCGTCACCGTCGACGGGGTCGACGTCGGCGATCTGGATCCCGACACCTGGTGGTCGCGGGTCGCGTGGCTGCCGCAACGCCCGGTACTCGTTCCCGGCACCCTGCGCGCCAATCTGGAACTCTTCGGCGCTCGCACCACCGACACTTCGGCCAATGGCGCGGCGCGTGTTCTCGATGATATCGAATCCACGTGCGTCGCCACCGGATTCGACGCGGTCCTCGACGAATTGCCGCACCGATGGGATACCGTCGTCGGTGCCGGGGGCGTCGGCCTATCGCTCGGCCAACGCCAACGTCTCGCACTGACCCGCGTGCTGGCCGCCGACCGCGCCGTGCTCCTGCTCGACGAACCCACCGCCCACCTCGACCCCGAGACGGAGCTGACTGTCCTCACCGCCCTGCGCGAACGGGCGGCCGCGGGCGCGACGGTCGTTGTCGTCGGTCACCGCCCCACCGTCCTCGCCGCCGCGGATCACGTCGTCCACGTGCAAGCCACCGGCAGTGATGTCGGTATGGCGGTCGGCTCATGACCCGGATCGATGGGCGAGCGTTTTCCCCGGCGGCGCCGGACCGTGCCGAGTTCCGAGTGCCAGTTGTCGGCGACAGCGGCGGCCGGGAGTCATTACGTGGCGATCTGGGCCGGATGTGGGCATTGCTCGCGTTGTCGCCGTGGCGGATTCTGGTGGCGATCATCTGGGGTGTGGCCGCACTCGGCAGTGCGCTGGGATTGGCCGCGCTGTCGGCGTGGTTGATCGCGCGGGCGTGGGAGATGCCGCCGGTACTGGATTTGAGTGTCGCGGTGGTCGCGGTGCGGGCACTGGGGATCTCGCGTGGTCTGGCGAGATACCTCGAAAGGTTGGCGACTCACGATGTCGCACTGCGCTCGATGACGATCGCGCGCACCACCGTCTATCGTGCTCTCGCACGGTCGAATATCTGGACTCGAAGCCGTTCGGCCCCGGTCGCGGAAGTCGTTGCCCCACAGGCGAATCACGCGCGAGTGCGGCCATCCGAAGTCGCGAGCGGGTCAACGCGGGCGGGTACGCGTCCAGCCTCGAGCCTGGACGAGAGTGCCGCACATATGCGCCGAGGCGATCTGCTGGTCCGAATCGGCAGCGATATAGATGATTTGGGCGCGGTGGTACTGCGTGTGTTCGTACCGGTCGCCGTGGCACTGATTCTGTCGCTCGCTGCCGTCGGTCTACTTGCCACGATTTCCGTCCCGGCGGCGGCGATTCTGGCAGCGGCCCTAGCGCTCACCGGAATCATCGCACCCTGGCTGTCGGCGCGGGCCGCGCGCGCGGCCGAACTCGCGGTGCGCGCGGACCGAGCCGAATTCACCGCCCACGCCATGACAGTGCTCGATCACGCGGCCGAACTGCGCGTCGCGGGCCGACTGGACGAAACCGTCGCCGCCGCGGAGGCAGCGGGCCACCGAGCGGTCGCCGCCGAGGATTCCGCCGCATCCCATAGCGCCTCGGCCGCCGCCGCGACCCCCTTCTCGATCGGCGTGAGCGTCCTCGCGGCCCTGATCATCGGCATCACCGTTTACGGCGGCGGCGCTCCCGGCGCCATGACTCCCATGGCCCTCACGATCCTCGTCCTGCTCCCGTTATCCGCCTTCGAAGCCGTCGCCCCCCTTCCCGCCGCCGCTCAGACCCTCACCACCGCCCGGGCCGCCCTGCACCGCCTGACCCGACTCGACGACCACACCGGCCAGCGTCCCGCGGTCGATCGGACGCGGACGACCGATACCGGCACATCGCCGCACCGCTTTCCCGCCCGCCCCGACGAACGACGAATCGCCGTGATCGGGCCGAGTGGCGCGGGTAAGACGACGCTGCTCATGTCCTGGGCCGGGCTGTTCGACACCCCCCGCCCCGGAACCACCTTCTTCGCCGAGGATGCCCACCTCTTCGGCACAACGGTGCTGGAGAATCTGCGGGTCGCCCGCGGCGATCTGGCCGAACCCGAAGCCGAGAAGGCCCTGCGCGCGGTCGGACTCGGCGACTGGCTGGACTCCCTGCCCGACGGTATCCATACCGACCTCGTCGGTGGCGCGGCAGCGGTCTCCGGCGGTCAACGCCGCCGCATCCTGCTGGCCCGCGCCCTCATCTCCCCGGCCAGGGTCCTGCTCCTGGACGAACCCACCGAACATCTCGAAGCCGAACCGGGCGCCCGTCTCCTGCGCGATCTCCTCGACGCGTCGAGCGGGCTGGTCGACCCCGACCGCACCGTCGTGGTGGTCACCCACCAACTGCCCGCCGATCACCGCGCCGACGTGGTGGTTCGCGTCGACGCATCCGGCGCGGTCACCGTCGGGCCCTGCCCCCGAGTTCCGCTCGCCGAATAATCCGTTGCACACCCACCGACGTCTTCACTAACTTCGTCTGTACACAAGGAAGGAGGTGGTTCGAAGAATGGTTATCCAACGGACGCGTGAGGTGGCTGTCCGCTAGCGCCACCGCTGCAGGTGGATTCCACCGGGCGAGCGCTCGCGAATCCAAAGCAGCCACCCGGCCCCCGAGCCCCCGGTCCAGTCCGACCGGGATTCGTGCAGGTTCCACCCGCACGGGTACGGCTCGGGGGTCGTTCCATTTCCGTCGTCACCCGTACCGAGAGCGCTACGCTGGGGAAATGACCGTTCAGCCGTTACCCGACTGGGTGATTCCGCCGGTGGGCGGATTCACCGTCGACGATTTCTTGGAGCTGTCCGGTCTTCCGAAGCACACCGAGTTGATCGACGGGGGTCTGGTCTTCGTGATTCCACAGGAGAAGTGGCACCGGCAGGTACTGTCACTTCTTCGCCGCGAACTGGACCTACAGGCACCCCAGCACCTGCGAGCGGACCGAGAAATGGCTGTCAGGCTCGGCAAACGTCAGATGCCCGAGCCGGATGTCATGGTGGTGACCGCGGAAGCGCTCGACCGAAGGGAACCGTCGACGTACTACTTTGCCGAGGATCTCGTCCTGGCTGTGGAGGCGGTATCGCCCGGTTCCGAAGAACGCGACCGTGAAACCAAGCCCCTGAAGTACGCCAAGGCCGGAATCCCGCACTACTGGCGGGTCGAGCGTGGCGAAGCCGACCGGGTTGTGGTCTACGTCTACGAACTCGATCCCGCGACGAATCGGTATGTGCCGGTGGGCATTTTTCACGACCGCCTGAAGATCAGCGTGCCGTTCGAGATCGATATCGATCTGACGGCTGTCGGCCGACGCGGTTGAGCGGTGTGTCTTCGGTGAACGCTCAGCCGATGTAGCGCTGGAGGCGAGCCGACAGGCGGGGTTCCAGGGGACCGTCGGCGACTACGCGTTCCTCCACGTAGGCCAGGTCACCGCCCTCGACGATGCCGTAGAGCCGTTTGGCTCCGCCGACCACGATCCCGGACTGGGACCGGATGACGACGTCGGTCGCGAGCTCCCAGGACGATTGGGTGAGCGCGGTGCCGTAGAACAGTTCGACGATGCCGGTGCTGTGGGTCAGCAGCAGTTCGATTACCTCGTCGTTGCCGTCGATACCGACCCGCCAGAAACCGCTCTCGCGCAGATCCGGCCCGCCGTAGGAGCCGTCGGTTTCGATGACCCAGGAGCGCGATTCCCAAGCGAGGTAGTCGCCGCCGTCGTGGGAGACGATGATCTGCTGGCCGAAGCGGTAGTCGCCGCGTTCGGGAGCATTGCCTTCGCCTTCGCCGCGCCACACGCCGACCATCGGCAGCAGTGCGAGCATCGCAGGGCTCAGATCCGGCCCGAGCCGCAGATTCGCGGTCTCCTCGGGCAGCGGCAGATCCGGCAGGACCGGAATGTTGCGCGCACCCGTCGACTTTGCCCGTTCGGCCGCCTCGGCCACCGCCTCGTCGCCACTGCGCCGGGACTGTCGCCCGTTGCCGTTCATGTGTTCACTCGCGTGCTCGGCCGGATTGGAACCTTCGCTCGCGAGATCACTCATGATTCGGTGAAGAGCCGGTAGAAGACGTACAGGCCGAACCAGCCGATGAGGATGGCTACGGCCACCAGCAGAATCTCGAAGAAGAGGACCACCCTCGGAGTCTAACGACTACTGCCCTACTCGACGCAAACGGCCCCGGTGCTTCCCCTCACAGGGGAGCGCCGGGGCCGTCGATCGCGTCTTACTTGGCGACCGCGACTTCCACGTTGTGGATGCCCGCGCCTTCGGGGCGGACCTCGGCCGAGCCGTTGCCCGACGAGGAGAGCGCCCGCACGGTCCACGCGCCGGGAGCGGCGAAGAAGCGGAAATCGCCGGTGCCGGAGGCCACGACCTCGGCGGTGAAATCACCATTGCCGTCCAGCAGACGCACGAAGGCGCCGCCGACCGGCTGTCCGTCGGTGCTCAGGACACGGCCGGTGATGACCGTCTCCTTCTCCACGTCGACTCCGGCGGGAATTGCCTGACCCTGGGTAGGTGCTGCACACATATGACTTATTCTCCCAACTCGATCGGGGCGCCGACGAGCGAGCCGTATTCGGTCCAGCTGCCGTCGTAGTTCTTGACATTCTGGTGGCCGAGCAGTTCCTGCAGCACGAACCAGGTGTGCGAGGAACGCTCACCGATCCGGCAGTAGGCGATGGTGTCCTTCTCGCCGTCCAGACCGGCTTCCTTGTAGATCTCGGTCAGCTCCTCGTCGGACTTGAAGGTGCCGTCCTCGTTCGCGGCCTTGCTCCACGGCACGCTGATCGCGGTGGGGATGTGGCCGGGACGCTGGCTCTGCTCCTGCGGCAGGTGCGCGGGAGCCAGGATCTTGCCCGAGAACTCGTCGGGGGAGCGCACGTCGACCAGGTTCTTGGTGCCGATGGCGGCGATGACCTCGTCGCGGAAGGCGCGAATGGTCAGGTCGGGCGCGGCGGCCTTGTACTGGGTGGCGGGGCGGTTCACGGCGTCACGCGAGAGCGGACGGCCGTCGAGTTCCCACTTCTTGCGGCCACCGTCGAGCAGCTTGACGTTGTTGTGGCCGTACAGCTTGAAGTACCAGTACGCGTACGCGGCGAACCAGTTGTTGTTGCCGCCGTACAGCACGACCTCGTCGTCGTTGGAGATGCCGCGGGCCGAGAGCAGGTCGGAGAACTGCTCCTGGTTCACGAAGTCGCGACGAACCTGATCCTGCAGGTCCTTCTTCCAGTCGAGCCGGACGGCACCCTCGATATGCCCACCGTCGTAGGCGGAGGTGTCCTCATCGACCTCGACGAAGACGACGCCGGGGGCGTTGAGGTTCTCTTCGGCCCAGTCAACGGAGACCAGGACATCGGAGCGAGCCATGTTGTTCCTTTCGGGATTTCGACTTGCAGGGTCAGTTCTGTGCCGGGGAAGACTCGGTGGCGCGAACGCCGCCGCTCGGAGTGGTCCGGCGGAAGCGGGCTACCAGCGGATAGATCTGGCAACCCAGGCAGATCCCGAACGCCGCGTTCAAGAACGCGGCGAACAGGGCGAAGCCGGCGAACACCCCGCCGACCACGGTGTAGCCGGCCAGGAAACCCAGCAGGCTGACGGCACTGAAGACCAGGCCGAGTAATTGGGCGAACCGCAGCGGGGCCGTCGGCTCGGTTTCCGTGGTCGGACCGATGCGCGGCGCGACGAGCGCGGCGAAGATCCGGCCGTAGGGGTGCCGCCGCGGGCCGAGGGCCGCGCCGACCGCGAAGACGACGCCCTGGATCGCGATGAGCACGGCGGCGAGGGCGGTCGAGAACGTCGCGGCGAGCAGCACGAGCACGAGGACGGCCGTGGTCACCCACGCCGCGAAGCGCGGGCCGCGGACGTCAACGTGATCGGGGGTAGTGCCGGGGGTTTCGAAGGGCATGGGAGGTACTCCTGCGCTGAAGGACTCTGTTGGCGGAAATTTGCCAGTTCATCGGGGGATCGCAGTGATCACTCGCGCGGTGAACATAGGTCGGCTTCAGGAAATCTGGAACGGCCGACCGGTCAGCGGCACAGGCAGCAACAACCACCGAGCCGACACAGATCAACTGTGCGGCGTCGGGTGAGCATCAGCTCGTGGTCGGATTGCACGAGGAGGAGTTTACCCAATTCGGCAGGAGAATTGGACCCCGGGTGCGAAACAGGGCGTATGCGGGGGATGTCAGGCCCGGTCGGGCACTGTCAAGGGGGCCAGCGCCGTCCGGAGATCGCCCGCCTTCGGCACCCCCGAGATGCGGAACCGTTCGCGGCCGCTGATGTCGAAGACGAAGGTGGTCGGCAGTGACAGCACATTCAGCTCGCGCGCGAGGGCGGGTTCGGCGTCGATATCGATTTCGATATCGAGCGGAGGAAGTGAGGATTCGGCCAATTCCTCGGTGACACCGGCGACTACGCGGCGCACCGCGGCGCACGGCCCACACCAGTCCGCCGAGAAGTGCAGGACGGCGGGCCCGGCGCCGGTGACGCCGACGGTGGCAAGCAGCTGCCCGCGAGCCGACTCTTCCGGCGCGGCCTTCTCGGTGACACGGACCGCGCCGCCGCGTCGCCGCAGCGCCACCCCGACCGCGGTCGCGGCGACCAGCATCACCAGTAGAATTGTGATTTGCGTCATGGTCGCTGCAATCTGTCCAAATCGATCGTCACATTCTCACCCTTACCCTCGACCTGGATCTGTCCGCCGAGGGCGAATACACGGGTCGGCTTGATTCCGAACGGGAGTTCCTTGGTGCCAATTGTGCGCGAGAACCTGGCGAGCACCGCGGGGCGGTCGGCTTCGGGGATCTCGACGTCGGTCGGGAAGTCGGGGCCGGTGCTGCGATAGAACCCGGTCGCCGTGATCTCCACTTGATCGCCCACCAGCTTCAGATCGGCCTGTACGGCCACCTTGTCGCCCGCCAGCTGTGCGCCGTTGCTGCCCTGCCTCGTGCCGGTGCCGGGCAGCGTGCCGGTGAGGATCAGCGCGTCGGCGGTAGTGGTCATACCCGAACCGCCCGATCCGCCGGTGCCGTCGGATTTGTCGGCGGGACGCGAATGCACTTGCAGATCCGGGATATTGAACAACCGGCCGAGTTCGACCGGTTCGATCACCATGCGCGCGTCGAGCTTCTCCACCGGTACCCGGCGGACCCTGCCGTCGGACAGATCGCGGAACGGCAGGCGTACTCCGGTGAGGTTCGCCTCCACGTAGATCTGGCCCGGAATATCCGGCCGCACCGCCTGCGCGCGGATGCCGACACTCTGGTAGCGACCGTCGAGCGCCTGGCCGAGGAAGGGGAATCCGTGGATGGTCACCTCGGGGTCCGCGCTGAGATCGGCACCGACGCGCAGCGCCCGCGACACGCGGTATTCCGAGTAGGCGGCCGCACCGAAATCGATGACCACGGCCAAGCCCGCCAGTACCAGGAGCCCGATGATCAGCTTGCGCATGAAAGAAACAGTACTTGGCGGTGCATTTCGAGTATCGATGGTCTGTATATGGGTACTTCCGTCACCCGGATGGCGAGGTCATCGGGGTTGACGCGCTAATCTTGCATCCGGAATCACCTGTGATCAGCGACGTGGCTTAGCAGTGTTGCTGTGTCCTGCGGAGCTACGAGATAGGAGGAGTGCTGTGGAGCTGCTCCTGCTGACCTCCGACCCCAATCCCGAGTCGGTGCTGCCCTCGCTCGCGTTGCTCGCGCACAATGTGCGCCCTGCGCCGACCGAGGTGGCCTCCCTGCTCGAAGCGGGTACCGCGGATGTCGCACTTGTCGACGCGCGCACAGACCTGGCAGCCGCCAGGGGACTGTGCAGGCTACTCGGCAGCACCGGATCGTCGGTCCCGGTCGTCGCGGTCCTCACCGAGGGCGGTCTGGTGGCCGTGAACGCCGACTGGGGACTGGACGACATCCTGCTGCCGGGAACCGGCCCGGCCGAGTTGGACGCGCGCCTGCGCCTGCTCGTCGGGCGCAACGGTGGTGTGGCGAGCCCGGAGAACACCGGCAAGATCACCCTCGGCGAGCTGGTGATCGACGAGGGCACCTACACCGCGCGGCTGCGCGGGCGTCCGCTCGATCTGACCTACAAGGAATTCGAGCTCCTGAAATACCTCGCGCAGCACGCGGGCCGGGTCTTCACCCGGGCGCAGCTGCTGCAGGAGGTCTGGGGCTACGACTTCTTCGGCGGCACCCGAACGGTCGACGTACACGTGCGGCGGCTGCGCGCCAAACTCGGCAGCGAGTACGAGTCGCTCATCGGCACGGTTCGCAATGTCGGGTACAAGGCGGTCCGTCCGTCGCGCACCGCCCCTAAGGGCGAACCCGCCCCGTATCCCGATGAGGACGCCGCGGAGGCCGATGGCTCCCCGCTGGCTCCCGTCAACGGGGCCGCGCAGCAGTAGACGCCGATCCGGCACGGGACGTGCGTCGCTGCCGTATGCCCGCGTGCCGGGAATGGGCCGGGCACCCGCGACGCTGTGAGACGGGGAACACGTGGCATCCGTATCCGCGATGTCATGGCACCACCTGCGGCGACTCGCAGTGCCGCGAACGAGGGAGGCGACGCGATGACGGATTCGGCACGGCGATGGAGTGCCGGCCTGACGGCCGAGGACGCAGGCGCGGTACGCGATCTGCTGGCGCGGGCGACCGCCGCCGACGGTGTCGCCCCGGTATCCGAGCAGGCCGTGCTCTCGCTGACGGCGCCGGATTCGGCGCGTCATCTGGTCGCCGAACGCGACGGCTCCGTGGTCGGTTACGCCAATCTGGTCGAGGGCAACGGTGACCACCCGGCGATGGCCGAGGTCGCGGTCGATCCGGGGGCGCGTGGTCGCGGGGTGGGGACGGAGTTGGTCGCCGCGGCACTGGCCGAGGGCGGCGCGGGGACTCGGGTCTGGGCGCACGGTAACCGGCCGGCTGCCGAGGCGGTGGCCGCGCGGCTCGGTCTGGTGACCGCTCGCGAACTCTGGCAGATGCGCCGTCCGCTGGCAATGCCGGAGCTACCCGAGCTCGTCGTGCCGGAGGATCTTGTTCTGCGCACCTATACCGGTCCCTCCGACGACGCGGAACTGCTGCGGGTGAACAACGCCGCCTTCTCCTGGCATCCGGAACAGGGCGGGTGGTCCGAGAGCGATATCGCGGTGCGGCGCGACGAGCCGTGGTTCGACCCCGAGGGGCTGTTCCTGGTGACCGCCGAGCAGGCTCCGGAGCGCCTGCTCGGTTTCCATTGGACCAAGGTGCATTACGAAGAGAACCCGCCGGTCGGCGAGGTGTACGTGGTCGGCATCGATCCGGCCGCGCAGGGCAGGGGACTCGGCCGCCTGCTGACCCTGGCCGGGTTGCGTCATCTGCGTGACGGCGGGCTGGGCGAGGTGCTGCTCTACACCGAGGCCGACAACGCCGCGGCGGTGCGCACCTACACTCGGCTCGGCTTCGAAACCGCCCACGTCGATGTCGCCTACACGGCCGCGACGGACGCGGTATCCGAATAGGAAAAGGCGCTGCGGGGCCGCCCGAGTAACGCTGGGGCAAACGTCACATACGACGGAAGTAATCGCGCCAGCCTGTTCACTTTCCGTTCACCGGGACTGGTCCAACTGTCAACCGGGCGACTTTACGTTACTTAGAGGCAGCACAGCCGCTGCCCGGTGCGCTAGTTCCCCGCGAACGGCACCACAACAGCCGCCCGGGCCGGTGAGGGACCGGGCGCGTATGACGTGATTCCCGGAGGAATAGTGAAGCTCAAGCGCAGCAGCGCCCTCGTCGGTGTGCTGGCCGCGGTAGCCATGCCGCTGGCCGCGTGTGGCAGTGACGACAACACCTCGGCCGATTCCGGCAACACCGCCAACAGCAGTCTCGTCTGCGGCGGTAAGAAGGCGCTCAAGGCCAGCGGTTCGTCGGCGCAGAAGAACGCCATGGAGCGCTTCATCGCCGCTTACGAGGCCAATTGCGATGGCTCCACCCTGAACTACACCTCCAGCGGCTCCGGTGCGGGCGTGAACGAGTTCATCGGCGGCCAGACCGATTTCGGTGGTTCCGACTCGCCGCTGAGCGCGAAGAAGGAAGAACCCGCCAAGGCGCAGGAACGCTGCGGCGCCCCCGCGTGGAACCTGCCGACCGTCTTCGGCCCGATCGCGGTCACCTACAACATCGACGGCGTGACCGACCTCGTGCTCGACGGGCCGACCGCCGCCAAGGTCTTCAACGGCGCGATCACCACCTGGGACGCCCCCGAGATCAAGGCGCTCAACCCGAGCGCCAAACTGCCCTCGGACAAGATCGCCGTGATCTTCCGCTCCGACGAGTCGGGCACCACCGACAACTTCCAGCTCTACCTCGACGCGGCCTCCGACGGCGCCTGGGGCAAGGGTGCGGGCAAGGCCTTCAACGGTGGTATCGGCGAGGGCGCGAAGGGCAACGAGGGCACCTCGGCCGCGATCAAGAGCACCAAGAACTCGGTCACCTACAACGAGTGGTCGTTCGCCAAGTCGCAGAACCTCTCGGTCGCCCAGATCATCACCTCGGCGAGCAAGACCCCGGTGAAGCTGACGGTCGAGTCCGCGGGCAAGGCCATCGACGGTGTGAAGATCAAGGGCGAGGGTAACGATCTCGTGCTCGACACCACCTCGTTCTACAAGCCGACCGTGGCAGGCTCTTACCCGATCCTGCTGGCCACCTACGAGATCGTCTGCTCCAAGTACAGCGACGCGGACACCTCCAAGGCGGTCAAGGCGTTCCTGAGCTCGGCCGTGACCAACGGCCAGAAGGGTCTGGACGAGAATGGGTACATCCCGATCCCGGACCAGTTCAAGACCAAGTTGACCACCGCGATCAACGCCATCTCCTGATCGCATAGTCATGACCGTGCACCCTGAGGTGACCGCAGCGGGCTCGTCGGACTCGACGGGCCCGAACGCGGCTGGAGATACTGCCCTTATGCCGAGCGAACCGAGAGATGACGTGAGCCTCACCAAGGAGCCTCAATCCAAGGGGACCTCGGCAGCGCGTCAGCCACACAGTCAGCGAGCCGAGACCATTTTCCGGTCCATGGCCGTCGCGGCGGGCGCGATCATCGTGGCGTCCATCGCACTCATCGCGCTGTTCCTGCTGATTCGCGCGGTACCTTCCCTCAGGGCCGACGGGGTCAACTTCTTCACGAGCACGGAGTTCAACACCTCCGATGCCAATAACCTGAGGTTCGGCATCAAGGACCTGCTGATGGTCACGGTGCTGAGTTCGGTCTTCGCGCTCATCATCGCGGTGCCGATCGGCGTCGGCATCGCGCTGTTCCTCACCCACTACGCACCGAAGGCGATGGCGCGGCCGTTCGCCTCGCTGGTCGATCTGCTGGCGGCCGTGCCGTCGATCGTCTTCGGTCTGTGGGGATTCCTGGTGCTGGCTCCCCAACTGGGACCGGTGCAGGAATTCCTCAACGACAAACTCGGCTGGCTATTCCTCTTCGACGAGGGCAACGTGTCGGTCAGCGGCGGCGGCACCATCTTCACCGCGGGCATCGTGCTGGCGGTCATGATCCTGCCCATCATCACCTCGGTCTCGCGTGAGGTCTTCAACCTGACCCCGGTGACGCATATCGAGGCGGCGCAGGCGCTCGGTGCGACCAAATGGGAAGTCGTGCGCATGACCGTGCTGCCCTACGGGCGTTCCGGTGTCATCGCGGGATCCATGCTCGGCCTCGGCCGCGCCCTCGGCGAGACGATCGCGGTACTGCTCGTGCTGCGTACCTCGACGCAGGCGGGACATTGGTCGCTGTTCGACGGCGGCTACACCTTCGCGTCCAAAATCGCCTCGGCGGCATCGGAATTCAGTACCCCGTTGCCGACCGGCGCCTACATCGCGGCGGGCTTCGTGCTGTTCGCGCTGACCTTCGTCGTCAACGCGCTCGCCCGGCTCGCGGCAGGCGGAAAGGTTAACCAGTGATGACCACGACGTCGACGCTCGACAAGCCGGTCAAGGCGCCCACCTTCCGCCACGTGAGCACGAGCCGCCGCATCAAGAACCATGTCGCCACCGGTCTGGTCGCCGCCTGTTTCGCCATCGCCCTGGTACCGCTCGTCTGGGTGCTGTGGATGGTCGTCAGCAAGGGCATCACGGCGATCCTCTCGCTGGACTGGTGGCAGAATTCGCAGAAGGGCATCCTCCCGGATGAGACCGGCGGCGGTGTCTACCACGCCATCTACGGCACCGTCGTGCAGTCGGCGATCGCCGCGGTGATCGCGGTGCCGCTCGGCATCATGGCCGCCATCTACCTGGTCGAATACGGCAGGGGCAGGCTGGCCAAGGTGACGACGTTCATGGTGGACATCCTGGCGGGTGTGCCCTCGATCGTCGCGGCATTGTTCATCTTCGCGCTGTGGATCGCCACCCTCGGCGCACCGCAGAGCGCGTTCGCGGTGTCGCTGGCATTGGTCCTGCTGATGTTGCCGGTCGTGGTACGCAGCAGTGAGGAAATGCTCAAACTCGTTCCGGACGAATTGCGCGAGGCCTCCTACGCCCTCGGTGTGCCGAAATGGAAGACCATCGTCAGGATCGTCGTTCCGACCGCCGCGCCGGGCATGATCAGCGGCATCCTGCTCGCGCTTGCTCGCGTCATGGGTGAGACAGCGCCGGTGCTGGTGCTGGTGGGTTACTCGAAATCCATCAATACCAATCTCTTCGACGGCAATATGGCTTCGTTGCCACTGCTGATCTACCAGGAGTTGGGTAATCCGGAGGCCGCGGGCCGTGAACGCGTGTGGGGCGCTGCCCTGACCCTGATCCTGCTGATCGCGCTGCTGTACGCGGCGGCGGCGGTCGTCAACAAGCTGCTCACCCGCAACCGATAACCGAACGGAAACTCCGATGGCAAAACGCATCGACGTCAAAGATCTGAATATCTTCTACGGCAAATTCCACGCGGTTGCCGATGTCAAGTTGTCGGTTCTGCCGCGCAGCGTCACCGCCTTCATCGGTCCGTCGGGTTGCGGTAAGTCCACCGTGCTGCGTTCGCTCAATCGCATGCACGAGGTGACCCCGAATGCCCGCGTCGAGGGTGCGGTTCTGCTCGACGGCGAGGACATCTACGGTGCGACCGTCGACCCGGTCGGTGTGCGCCGCACCATCGGCATGGTCTTCCAGCGACCGAACCCGTTCCCCACCATGTCGATTCGCGACAATGTGGTGGCCGGGCTCAAATTGCAGGGCGTGCGCAACAAGAAGGAGCTCGACGAGGTCGCCGAGCGTTCGTTGCGCGGGGCCAATCTCTGGAACGAGGTGAAGGACCGCCTGGACAAACCGGGCGGCGGACTCTCCGGCGGTCAGCAGCAGCGTCTGTGCATCGCGCGCGCCATCGCGGTCTCGCCCGACGTCCTGCTGATGGACGAGCCCTGTTCGGCGCTCGACCCGATCTCCACCCTGGCGATCGAGGATCTGATCACCGAGCTGAAGAAGGAATTCACCATCGTCATCGTCACGCACAATATGCAGCAGGCGGCGCGGGTGAGCGACAAGACCGGCTTCTTCAACCTGGAGGCCCAGGGAAAGCCGGGCCGGTTGATCGAGATCGACGATACCGAGAAGATCTTCTCCAACCCCGGGCAGAAGGCCACGGAGGATTACATCTCCGGCCGCTTCGGATAAGAGCGAAAAAGATGGCCCGCGCGGAAACGCGCGGGCCATTCGTATTTGAGCCATAGTTTTCGGAACCGGCTACGCGAAGCCGCCCCGGAAATCCGGGGCGGCGATACGCGTCTCTATGCCATTGCCAACGGGTGAATCCGCCGGTGTCAGACCTCTGCGTCGGTATCCGGCGGCAACACGCCGGTGACCAGGAAGATGACCCGGCGACCGATTTCGACCGCGTGGTCGGCGAAACGCTCGTAATAGCGGCCTAGCAGCGTGACGTCGACGGCCGCGGCGACACCGTATTTCCAATCCCGGTCCATCAGCAGGGTGAACAGGTGCCGGTGCAGGTCGTCCATCGCTTCGTCGTCGACGTTGAGCTGGGCGGCGCGCTCGGGGTCGCGGGTTTCCAGCACCTCTTGTGCCCCGGAACCCATGTTCACCGCGATGCGACCCATCTCGGCGAAGTAGCCGTTGACCGATTCGGGCAACGCGTGATTGGGGTGGCGGCGGCGGGTCACCTTGGCGACATGCAGGGCCAGCGCGCCCATCCGGTTCACATCCTGGACGATCTGGATGGCGGAGACCACCTGGCGCAGATCGCCCGCGACCGGCGCCTGCAGCGCGAGCAGGGCGAAAGCCCGCTCCTCGGCTTCGCCGATCAGTTCCGCGATCCGGTCGTATTCGGAGATGACCGATTCGGCCAACGTGAGATCGGCCTGGAGCAGGGACTGGGTGGCACGTTCCATGGCCGAACCCGCGAGACCGGCCATCTCGCCCAACAGGTGGGCGAGATCGGCCATTTGCTCGTTGTAGATGACACGCATGACAGCAGAGACTAGTTCCCAGCCTTGTCCAAGTCACGAACGGACCGTTAATGGCCGGTGTCGATGTGGGCCCGTCACCAGCGTCGACGGCGGCGCGGCTACACGCAGGTGTCGTCGGCGGCGTTTATATGTTCCAGATCTGGCGGTAGTGCCGCGGGGGCGGACGGTGCGGTGGCGACATTCGAAATGATGTCACCCACCGGGGTCGGGGCCTTGATGACGCCGGTGTAGTCCTTGCCGATGACGACCTCGATGATGCTGCCGAGTTCACTGTCGGACTCCAGGGTGGAGCCGGGCACCGAACTGGCGACGGTCGCGGCCTCGGCCTCGTGCCCCGGTGCGTATCTGACTTTGGTGGTGGCGGAATTGCCCAGCGAGTAGTTGCCGGTGCTGTAGAGGTTGAAACCGAAGTTGGTCAGCTTGTTGGCCGCCGTATTCGCCGCGCCGGGCACCCCGGACCCGTTCGACACCAGCAGGGAGAGGTTGTTGGGGTCGACGGCGACCATCTTCGGCGGCTCGGCGGCGGGCGTCGTCGTGGTGGTGGTGGCGTCGGTCGCCGCGTGTTTCTCGCCGGGCAGCGGCTGGTCGTCCCTGATGGCCTTGAAGATGGCTTTGATATCGGATTCGCGGGGGATCTCGTTGCCGTAGGAGGTGGTGCCCGCGGTGGGGATGGTCAGGAAGGTGACGGTGCCCGCGTCCATTTTCTGCAGCGATCGGCCGAGCATCAGCAGATCGTCCGGTGCGACCTTGTCCACGAAGGTGGCTTCGGTGAACGCGCGGATGAAACCGTTCAGCTTGCCCGGATCGAACAGCACCCTGCTCGACAGTGCGCCACGCAACAGCGACGCGAGGAAACGCTGCTGGCGGTTGATCCGGTCGTAATCGCTGCGTTCTTCCCCGTAGACATGCCGTGCGCGCACGTAGCTCAGCGCGGTCGCGCCATCGATGCGCTGTTTGCCGGACTTCTCCAGCACCGTCCCGAGAATTTCGTCGACGATGGGTTTGGGCGCGCAGACCTCCACGCCGCCGACCTGGTCGACCATCGCCTCGAATCCGGCGAAGTCGATCCCGATGAAGTGGTTGATGGTGCTGCCCGTCAGCCGCTGAATCGTGCTCACGAGGCATTTGGGTCCGCCGAGGGCGTATACGGCGTTGAGTTTGTCACCGATCGCGGAGGGGAAGGTCTGCTCGGTGTAACCGGGTTTGTCGTTGTCCCAGCCCGCGCACTGGGGCCTGGTCACGTCGAGGTCGCGCGGGAACGACACCACGACGACGCGTTTCCGGTTCTTGGGGATGTGCACGAGCATGGCGGTGTCGGCGCGTGCGCCCTCGGCGTCATCGATCGTGCCCGCGCCGATCCTTCCATTGGCTCCCGCTCTGGTATCGGTGCCGACGATCAGGAAGTTCTCGTCGCCGAGCTGCGCGTTCGAGTCGACGATGTCCTCGGAGTTGTCGTCGAGCGCGGAGACTTGCGTGAAGGAATTGTTGGTGGCGCGCAGATAGCTCCAGCCGCCGCCGGTGATCAACAGGGCCAGCACCGCGAACAGGGTGGCGGAGACCCGGCCTGCCGTCTTGAGCCTGCGGTTGCGGCGCTGTTTCCCCGCGGCGAGCCGGGACAGCGGTGGTTTCCCGACGGGTTTCGGCTCGGCGGACGCACGTGTGGCGGGCGACGGCGTGGCTTTCCTCGCCCGTTTGGGTTCGGCCACGGGGCTGTCGGTGACCGGCTCGATCACATCGGTGACGGCCTCGGCGGGTTCCGCCTTCGGCGCTCGCTTACCGGCGCCGCGGGGCGGTGCCGGGGGATTCTTCCCGGCGATATCGTCGACGACCACCGAACCCGTGGAGGGACGCGAGTTACCCCCGCTGCGCGGCGGCGCGGCGCCCGGATGGGCCGGTGCCCGCGTTCCACTCGCCGGACGCGGCGGCCGGGCGGACTCGGGGGCGCGCGCCGCGGGATCGACGGGACGTTGGCCGGGATCGGCCTGCGGCGGGGTGTCGGGGCGACGGGGGTTCCTGGCCTGCGCGGCGGGTTCCTGGGCCCGGCGTCTGCGGCCGGTGCGTTCGTTGTCGACCTTCTCGACGAGATCCTGCACCGTCAGCGGTGTCGAGCCGGAATCGTCCGGGGCGTCGTGCCTCGACCGCCGCGACGTATGAGCGCCATCTCGTTCGGTGTTATCCGCCGTGGGATAGCGCTCCCACGGGGCGCGACCTCCGGGCCGTGGCGATTGCCCGTGCCGATCGTCACCCACCAACGAACCTCGCTTTTCGTCTTTGTCGCCGCCCGGCCCGAATTCGACCGGCATGACCGATTCCGACAATGATAACGATTCCGCCACGACGAGCGAGCCCAGCGCGAGGTGCGGTACCCCGCAGTGCTGGCCGCCGCTCGCCGAAGTTCGTTAGCTGCATATTAGCGATTCCGATGTCCATATCCTCGGCGCTGATTATTCGCCGCGCAAGCGAGTTTGCCGGGCGGGACGGGCGGCGATCGCCACAATGAATCGGCGCATGGACATTCGTGTGCTCTGGATGAGGCGCGGCGCGGATCAGCCGCCGCTGTGCATGACGTCGGCGGCGGTCGGCACCGCGGTGTCGTCGGGGTTATCGAGCCAGCCGTGCGGCAGCGCGACCTTCCCCGGCGAACCCTGCCGTCCGCGCGGTCCTTCGGCATCTTTGGGGAACGGCGCGCTCGGGTCGAGTTGCTCGATCAGATCCCGCAACTGCGTCAGACTCGACACCGTGGCGAAGGCGCGGCGCAGATCGGCCCCGACCGGGAATCCCATGAGGTACCAGGCCATATGCTTGCGCAGATCGCGCATGGCCTTCTCCTGGCCGAGATGTTCGGACAGCAGTGCGCCGTGCCGGTACAGCACCTCGCCCACGCGCCCCAGATTCGGCGCTTCCGGCAGCGGCTGACCGCGCAGCGCGGCCTGCAATTCACCGAAAAGCCATGGGCGTCCGAGGCATCCCCGGCCGACGACGACTCCGTCACATCCGGTTTCATCGATCATGCGGACAGCGTCCGCGGCGGAGAAGATGTCGCCGTTACCCAGTACCGGAATGGTCCGCACGGCCTCCTTGAGGCGTGCGATAGCCGACCAATCGGCCTGACCCGAATAGCGCTGAGCGGCGGTTCGGGCGTGCAGCGCGACGGCTTTCGCCCCTTCGGCCTCGGCGATTCGCCCGGCGTCGAGGTAGGTCGGATGGTCGTCGTCGATGCCGATGCGGAATTTCACCGTCACCGGAACCCCCGCCGGTTCGGCCGCGCCGACCATGGCCTGCACGATCCGGCGGAACAGGGCACGCTTGTACGGCAGCGCCGCGCCGCCGCCGAGGCGGGTGACCTTCGGCACCGGGCAACCGAGGTTGAGATCGATGTGATCGGCCCAGCCCTCGCCGACGATGATGCGCACCGCCTCGCCGAGGGTGGCCGGATCGACGCCGTAGAGCTGCATCGAACGGGGATGCTCGTCGGCGTCGAAGGACATCATGTGCAGCGTTTTCTCATTGCGCTCCACCACCGCGCGCGCGGTGATCATCTCGCAGACGTAGATGGAGGTGGAACTGCCGAACTCGCGGCACAACTTGCGGAACGCCAGATTCGTGATGCCCGCCATCGGCGCGAGCACGACCGGGGGATCGACCGGATACGGTCCGATCCGCAGCGTGGTCTTCGCCTCGGTAGTCATCGTCACGCCCATCAGTGTCTCATTTCCGTTCGATGTGACCGCTGACACGGGCGGTGCGGCAGTAGAAACGCGGTACGGCGACGACAACGCGCCGGCACCGGATTCTCCGGTGCCGGCGCGCTCGTGTCTCGGGGCTTCGCGGTGGTGGTCAGCCCGCGTTGGCGCCGGCCAGCTCGCGCTTCTTGGCCTCGCGAGCCAGCATGCGATCACGCTGCTCTTCGAATTTGAGGACGTCCTGGCCGAGTTTCTCCAGGAAGACGGCGAGACGATCGCGGACAGCCTCGCCACGCGGGGTGAAATCGGTGCGCTCGAAAAGATCCCACTTCTTGAGCACCGGCTGCACCACTTCCTCGAGGTGCTGGCGCAGGTCGTAGATGCCGTGCTTGGCCATCAGCACGCCGTTGCGGCGGAAGTTGGGCATGCCCGCGCCCGGCATCTGGAAGTTCTCCAGGATCAGCGTGATCGCCTCGAGAGCCTGGTCGGGGCACAGGTCGAGGGCCGCGCCGCACATATTGCGGTAGAAGATCATGTGCAGGTTCTCGTCGGCCGCGACGCGCTGCAGCATGCGGTCGGCGATGGGGTCGTCACACACCTTGCCGGTATTGCGATGGCTGACACGGGTGGCCAACTCTTGGAAGGTGACATACGCGACCGAATGCAGGAAACCCGCGTCGGCCTCGGTGGGGGAGGCGAAACCGTTGGTCATGTGGATCATGCGGGCCTCTTCGAGCGCCACCGGATCGACGCCGCGGGTGACCACCAGGTAGTCGCGCATCACGATGCCGTGCCGGTTCTCCTCAGCGGTCCAGCGACCGACCCAGGTACCCCACGCGCCGTCCTGCGAGAAGTTCTCGGCGATCTCGCGGTGGTAGGAGGGCAGGTTGTCCTCGGTGAGCAGGTTCGTGACCATGGCCGCCTTCGCGACCTCGTTCAGACGAGACTGCTCGGGAGCCCAGTCGACCCCGCCGAGCGCAGCGAAATTGCGGCCCTCGTCCCACGGGACGTAGTCGTGCGGATGCCATTCCTTCGCGAGGGAGAGGTGCCGGTTGACGTTTTCCTCGGCAACCGGCTCCAACTCCGTAAGAAGCTCGAGTTGAGTCAGATCCCTTGCCATGTAATAGCCCTTCTGAGTGCGTGCACGCTGACAGGTCGTCCCCCCGGTGTCGTGCTGATGCGGCCATACCTTACGGCACCGTAGGTGTGATGCGAAACGCATCCGCCGGAGAAGAATCGCACGGTGATGCAGTTCATACGTCGCCATCGACGTTCGCCGCCGCATCCGAGTCTAGGTGGTTTCGCAAGTCCTGCCTCCTTCGGCGTGCTGTGAATTCCCACAGGATCGGATGCGTTTCGGTCCGTGGCTCGTGGTCTATCGCTGCCGGGCCGAAGTTGTTAGCCGATCACGGCGGTCTCGTCGGGGCGCACCGCCCAACGGCCCACCGCATACCGCTTCGACTACCCACTGGCGGTCCGATCGACGCCTCGGATGCCTCGGATGCCTCGGATGCCTCGGATGCCTCGGACGGTTCGCGCGCTGGGGCGGTATCGCCGCGACACCCCGCGCCGTGGCACGCCGCCGACGATAACGTCGCTGACTGCCGCATCGGCTGCGCGGCAGCCAGCACGCGGTCAGTGAGCGAGAACACAATCCCTTCCGAACGCGGCTCCACCGCAGACCGCCGCGGACCCGGCAGCCGGTGCCGCGCGGTAACTCGATCGCCGATGCGTCCTGTCCGTCGAGTGATTCGGTGATTGCCGACACTTCGCTGTTCCCGGGGGTTCCGCCGCGCTCGCCGGAAGGCCCGATTACCGGGAATGTCGTGTGCGGCACGGTGATGTCGGCGCGTCGAATGACGATCCGCGTACCGATCGGTCCGGCTCCGCGTCCCTGCCCCGGGCGCGGGTTCGGGCGGCTCGCCGACGGCTCGGCAAGGTCCGATGCGGCGCGCCCCCGCATTCGGCGTTGGCGCCCACCGTCGGGTAGGCTCTCGAGCCGAGCCCCTTTAGCTCAGTTGGTAGAGCTGGTGACTTTTAATCACTAGGTCGTAGGTTCGAGTCCTACAGGGGGCACTCGCAGAGGCCGAGAGGCCGAGAGGCCGCGGGGTTGGAGTCACCCACGTTTGCCCGATCACCCGGCGTTTCCGCCGGTATGAGAAATCCGCTGGCCGCACCCGATCGAGCGTCGGCCGCGGCGGCGAGTGAAACATCCGGCGTCCGCGCGTGCCGCGCCGAGGGTGGACCGGCGTCGGTGGTGCGAGTTGCGATGTCGCACTGGGTAACAAGGGCCACAAGCGTCACGATGATCTCGGTAACCATCTGCTGCCCAGCTTTGTTCATTTCCGTCGAACGTGGATATCATCGAATCATGTTGTGTGGCAGAGTCTTTGGGTATTCGGGGGGAGTCGGTACCGAGCTCGGGGGAGTGTGGCGCCGTCAGCGGGTGCCGCGCGGCCGATGTCGGGCGGTGCGGCATGTCTGTCGAGTCCGGTGAACACTGCTGCGCCGCTGCGGAATTCGGTGTTCCGCCCGGGTGATTCTTGGTTGCGAGATGTTTGCTGTATTGGAGTGGGATCCGCGCTGGCTAACTGACTCTTCGGTTTGCCGCATGTCGGAAGACGATTACGGGTACGGTGACGCCTGGGTGAATTCCGGAGGAATCTGCGAATCGCCCGGGGATCTGGAATTCGGCTTATCGTTGTTGTGTCCGACCGTGTCGCGAACGGTGCGGCCGTTCGTGGCAAACCCGGACTCGATGCCGCAGGAGGCTCATTCGAGAAGAAGTAAAGCCCGGGTGCGCACCCCCTGCGGCGCACCCGGGCAGGAAAACTATACCAGCTGGTGTGTTTCAGGTTTTTCGCAAGTTTTCGTACCGAAAGTTTGAAACTGGGCGAAAACCCGGTTTGAAGTATTGATAAAACTCATAACTTCGCGCCAAGGGTTTCCTTTCTTGTGGGGTACCGATTGGCGGCGAGTAGGCTTCGGAGGCGTTTCGAGCATGGCACGGCAGCAAGAGCGGGCCCGCCGGACACGCGCGGCGATTATCAGGTCCGCCGCCGTTGAGTTCGGGAAGAGCGGCTATGCCGCTGCATCGCTCAACCGCATATTGGAAGGTTCGCGCGCAACCAAGGGCGCCATGTACTTCCATTTCGATTCCAAGGAAGACCTGGCGCGCGCGGTGCTGGAGACGGCGATCGAACGCTACCGCTCCTCCGCCGAGCGGTGGCTGGCGCGAACGGATCTCGGACCGCTCGACGCCCTGCACGGGATGATCGACGAGATAGCGCTACGTCTCGAGCACGACATCATCGTGCAGGCCGAGTACCGGCTCATCATCGAGCCGGACTTCTATCGCGACGTCCAGGCGGGTGGCGGCCGGATCCTCGGTCGCGCGACCCGCGTACTCGCCGTCCGGGCGATCGAACACGGCCAGCTGCGCCTCGATGCCGATCCCGACCGGTTCACGCGCACGCTGACGGCGGCGCTGGCCGGTCAGCGGTACATGGTGGACTTGATGGGCGGTGCGGTCGATCTGCGGTCGCGATTCGGCGAGGCGCTCGAGGTGGTGATCGAGTCCATGGCCACCCCGGAGTGGACCGAGAAGTTCCGGGCGAACGGTTGGCGGGCCACCGCAAGGCTCGAAGAGCTCGGACTCGTGCTGTAGACGCGGTTCGAGTGCTCTGACCAGCCGATTTGGGAAACGCGGCGCAGCTGTCATAAGCTATGCGAGCTCCCAACGGACAACCGTTGAAAGCCGGTCCGGAGAAATCCGGGACGAGCCCCCTTCGTCTAGCGGCCTAGGACGCCGCCCTTTCAAGGCGGTAGCGCGGGTTCGAATCCCGTAGGGGGTACGGTCTCTGGACCGTTGGTAGCACGCAAGGCCCTGTGGCGCAGTTGGTTAGCGCGCCGCCCTGTCACGGCGGAGGTCGCGGGTTCGAGTCCCGTCAGGGTCGCAAGTAAGCGCCGGAGAAATCCGGCGTTTCGCGTATGGCATTCGGAACGGGTGCCTGCGGCCAGGTAGCTCAGTTGGTACGAGCGTCCGCCTGAAAAGCGGAAGGTCGCCGGTTCGATCCCGGCCCTGGCCACTCCGATCCCCCTTGACGCTCATCTGGTCGAGGGGGATTTCGCGTTTCTCGGCAGAGACGTCGGCAGGGACGTCGGGAGGGACGTCGGGTACCGCGAACGGCAGACGTCGGCCGCCGAGATCCGGACCGAGGCCATCGGTGCGCGGCCCGGTCGCCCTTTGCCCGCGGGCGCACGCGGTACACGTCACGGTTCGGCTCACCGTGACCGAATGATGTGTTTCTCGTGCCATCACTTTCATCGGAAACGATCATGTCGTTCTGTGGCCGAATTATCGGGTCTGGCTTCCTTTCGCGCGCGAGGAGGGATGCCGGACCGCGGCGCGCGGGGAATGGTAGATCGGTGCGGCGGCGCCATCCGTCCACCGGATGAAAAGCTCGTCGCGCGCGCAGGTGTGGCGCGGCGGAAGTGGATGAAATGTCATGTTTCTATCGATGGCGATGTGTGCGGTGATGAGTCGCGTATTCGGCTCTTCGAAAGAAATCTGCTCACGTGGCGGTAATTGCGTAGGAGAGTGCGGCCGAATCGGTGACCGCTGATGACAGTGCATTCATTTCGAAACATGTGGCCAGGCCTTCGCGCTCGAAGCAATCGGTCCCTTGTGAATGATTCGGCACCGGAATTGCGGACCGCCGCTCGCCGCCCATCACGCGGGTTGCCGGATACGGTCGCACGGTATTACTCGATACTGTCGAACAGCGGGTAGTGGATGTCGCGCGGCTGTGCCACCGGACTGCTCGACACATGCCACACTCACCGTGGCGACCCCGGGGGCATGCTCTTCGCAGGGGTGCATGGGCAGATGTCGCGCTGCTCCGGCGAAGGGAGTCAGATGAAGGGTTTCGCCGGGAAAACACCGGCCGCGGTGGCGATTTCGCATGTGGAGCGTTTCGCGCTCGGCTCGCCGCTACCGCGTTCGGCACGGGTGAATCTGCATTTCCATCCCGATATGCCCGTTGGGACACGGACGACACTGGAAGCCATTGCGGCCGAGGGGGTCTACCGGTCACAGTTCGAGACCGGGACGGGCAACGGCGGACTCACCGCCTATCCCGGAGGTGATCGGTGGCGTTGGGAGAGCCGCATATTCGGTGGCGCCTACGACGACTCGGCGCCGGCGCACCGGCCGAAATACGGGTCGCTGAACTATCGCGCCGACCCCTACGGCAGTTCGCCGCGATTCGGCTCGTCGTATTTCGTGGTCAACGAGGCGACGCTGCGGCGGACGACGTTCTGCTATCCGGACAGTTTTTTCGAACCGGTGTCCTTCGGCACGGCACGGGCGATGGATCTGATCCGGTTGGCGCGGGAGTCGGTGGTCGATGATCCGCTCGACGCCTATATCGAGGCGCACGTGCACGGACCGGTCGATATCGCGACCGACGTCGAAGCGCTCGTCCTCGACCGCTCCTATCGGGGAACGCCGATCGAGGACGCGGCAGCGGACCTGGCATGTCCGGTGCGCTGGCATCCGGGCTTCGTCGTCGACATGGACAAGGTGGCACAGCACTCCGGCTATCGCGGCGAATATATCGTCGAGGTCGCCCGCGCGGTGGCCGATCGGGATGTGCTGAATGCGCGAATTCTCGGAGTCGCCCGCGGTGCCGGATTCGAGCCGGGCGAGCTGAAGAAGGTGTGGCACTACCTGGCCCGGTACGGCCGGGGTTGATCGGCTCGTGCGAGTGGGATCGACGGTCCGGTCCGAGCGTGCCTGCCGTCCGGTGCGGGTGAGGCAGCGGTTCGGCGCGGGCGATCGACGGGCCCCCGTCCGGTCGGTGATGACGACCGTGATCGCGGCGAAATACGGGATGCGGTCCGCGATCGGTGCGATGCTGGAGAGATGGCGGAGAAGTGGTACTACTGCTTGAAGCATCAGCAGGCGGAGCAGGGAAAGCGGTGCTGGTTCCAGGATCGGATGGGGCCGTATCCGGATCAGGCGACGGCCGAGCGGGCGCTGGATATCGCGCGGGCGCGCAACGAGCGTGAGGACGCGCGAGATCGATCGTGGCGCGATGGTGAGTGATAGTGACTGATCACACTGCGTAATACCCCTCGGGCGCCTCTCAGGTCCATCAACTAGGGTTTCTCAGAAATCAACCGAATGCTCGGTGGTCCCGCGTGGGCTGCGGGGCTGGACCAGGTGAGCAGGGAGGGCGACCCTTGAGGGTTACCGTTGTTGTGCCGACCTACAACGAGCGGGAAAATCTGCCGGTTGCGGTGGAGCGGCTGACCGCGCTGCCGGTGCCCGACCTGCATGTACTCGTAGTCGATGACAATTCTCCGGACGGAACCGGTGAAGTCGCCGACAAGTTGGTCGCCGAATCGCCGAATACTATCGGCGTGCTGCATCGCACCGAGAAGAACGGCCTCGGCCGCGCCTACATCGCGGGCATCACGCGGGCGCTGGACGAGGGCGCGGACGTGGTGATCCAGATGGACGCGGATCTGTCGCATCCGGCCGAGGTGATTCCAGCGATGCTGGAGAAGTTGCAGACCACCGACGCGGGTGTGGTGCTCGGTTCCCGGTATGTGCCCGGCGGATCCACCGCTGAGGAGTGGAAGTGGTACCGCAAGGCGCTGTCCGCGTGGGCCAACTTCTACGTGAACCTGATCCTGCGTCTGAGCGTGAAGGACGCGACCGCCGGATTCAAGGCGTGGAAGGCCGATACGCTGCGTGCCATCGATGTGGCATCGATCCAGAGCAACGGCTATTCGTTCCAGGTCGAGATGAACTACCGCACCGTCAAGAAGGGCATCCCGATCGCCGAGGTGCCCATCCGCTTCGAGGAGCGCACCGTTGGCGCGTCCAAGATGAGTCTGAAGGTGCAGTTGGAGTCGGCGTTGATGCCGTGGAAGTTGTTGTTCGGCCGCTCGGTGTGACCACGCGGCCGACCGACGCGGGGCCGCGCATCCCGGGATGCGCGGCCCCGCGTCGTATCGAGCGCACGGGTCAGGGTTGGGTCAGTCGCCTGCGCAGTCCTTCGGTGCTGACGACGATGACGGGTACGAGCATCACGTGCATGGTCGACAGCGCCACCGTGGACGCGGCGTCGAAATCGGCGGCGATGGTCAACGCGATGGTGGCCAGGGCGAGTACCGAACCGACCACCGCGGCGACCCGCAGCACCGATACCCACCGGTAGGAGATCAGGGCGGCGGCCCCGAGACCGATGAGCAACGGGACGGTCGACATCACGATGACGCCGCCGGGGGCCACATCCTGTGATTCGGCTCCGTCGACCGTGACGAAGTCGCCGCCCGCCGCGGCGCCGATCAGCCAGATGATCAGATTCACCGCCAGGGCGACGAGGACGGCGCCGAAGACGGCGACCGGACGGTTCAGTGCCGGTATGGGCAGGACGCGAGTGGCAGGCTGTGCGATGGACATGGTGGCGTTCTCCTGTGTGAGAGCTGTGAATCTCCTGTGAGTCCCCATGGTGAAACCTCAATGGCCATTCAGGTCAAGCCTTTTGTGAACGCGATGTCACCGGTCACACTCGCGTGCGCGGACGCATGCCCCCACTGTCAGTCCGGCGCGGGCCAATTCAGCAATGTCGCGAGGAACTGCTGCCTGACCTGCTCGACCTCATCGTCCATATCGTTCGGGTCCCATCCGGAGACATCGATGGGGGGCAGGATCGCGACGTCAACGGTGCCCTTGCGCGCGATCATCGAATTGCGCCAGGAGATCTCGCCCGCATTGCGGACCACCACCGGAATCACCGGTACTCCGGCCTGATGCGCGATATGGAACGCGCCCTTCTTGAACCGCCCGACTTCCGGTGTGTAGGAGCGGGTTCCCTCGGGTGCGATACCGATGGAAAGGCCACCGCGCAAAGTCTCGACCACCGGGGCCAACTGCGCCTTCGCCGTCGACGTATCGGATCGATCGATGAAGGTCACGCCGACGAATCGCATGAGCGGGCCGAAAATCGGATTGCGGGTCAGTTCCTTCTTGCCGATTCCGGTGACCCCGCCTTCGAGCACCTTGGGCACGATGATCACGTCGAATTGGCTCTGGTGGTTGAACAGGAATACCGCGGGCCGGGGGGCTCGCACGTGCTCGGCGCCGGTGACCCGCAATCGCACGCCGAGCACCCGCAGGGTGGCTCCGGTACCGCAGGCCATCAGCGCGTCGGCCATCTTGCGCCGCTGCCCGGTGAAGGATTTCGAGAGCACCCCGAACAGCGCGCCGCCCAGTAGCGCCACGATCCCGGCGATGGTACGCAGGTAATCCCCCGGTCCGGGGGTGCGGCGGCGAGGAAAACTCAGGGCGAGCCAATTGTTCTCGGCGGCGGACACATTCAGCTTGCGCTCGGAGTTCACGGCCACCGGATGTCCGACGGCGGCCAGTAGCGGCAGGTCGGCGGAGGTGTCGGCGTAGGCGTAGCTGCGGCTCATATCGATACCGCCTGAGGTGGCGAGGGTGCGTACCGCGTCGGCTTTGCCATTGCGCCACAGCGTCTTTCCGTCCACATATCCGGTGAGCACGCCGTCGTGGGCGGCCATCGCGGTGTAGAGCACCGTGTCGATGCCGAGCGCGGTCGCGACGGGGACCACCTGGAATCGGGTCAGCGAACTGGCGAGCACCACGGTATGTCCGGCGGCCCGGTGCGTCTGGATCAATTGCCACGCTTCGGGGTACAGATACCCGTAGATGGTGTGCCGGAACAAGCGCACACCGAGTTCGTCGAGTTCGGCCTCCGTGCGGCCCGCGAGCGCATGTGAGGACTGCTGGAGGAACCGGCTGTACTCCCCGTCGGTGAGACCGTTGCGAATACCGTCCAGCAGGACGGCGCTCGGGTCACCGCCGCGGCGCCTGTACCACCGCGTCCGCGCGAAACCGCCGGTCAGTACCGCGCCGAGGTCGAAGATCGCGGCGATATCCGGGCCGTGCGGTCCGGACCGGATCGCGGCCAGCAGCGTCGAGAGATCATGTGGCGGGGTGGCCTCGGGGCGGTGCGAGAGCGCCGCGTCCGATATCCGGGCCGCGTGCGGCTCACTCGTCAACGCCTCTGCTCCAGTCGATTCGAGGGATCGAGGGCAGCGGCGTGCGAGATCCGAGCGCCGATGGTGCGCAGCTCGTCGGCGAATTCGTTTCTGCGGCGACGAGATTCGGCACGCTGTTCGTCGGAGTCCGGGTCGGCGGGTACGAGCAGGCCGTAGTTGTCCGCGAGTTTGAGCGCGCTGGTGAACAGTTCGGTGGATATCGATTCGGGGCTGCGTAGTCGATGTTGTAGCAGCATCTGTTTGCCGACCGCGACGCATTCCTCGAGGAATTGTTTGCGGTCTATCTCGAGCGCGGGATCGCGGGAGGCGAGTCGTTCGGCCACCACGATCTGCGCGTCGACGAAGGAGCGCAGTACCCGGTGGGCCATCATGAATCCGGAGGCGGTCAGTTTGTCGAGGATGTCGTTGCCGAAGGTGTCGCGCCGGGTGTGACTGTGCCATTCGGGATCGACCAGCAGCATCTCGGCGGTCAACTGGGCTTCGAATTCGGAGCGTTCGGGGAAGAAGAAGTCGAATTTCAGCAGATCGCGCAGTCGGTACGCCTCCTCCCAACCGGTGCTCAGCTGGTCGCGCTCCGGCAGTTCCACCGCCGCGATGATCCCCAGTTCGAGGATGGCGCGATTGATGAACCAGTGCACGGCGCTGTTGCGGTAGAACGCGGCTTCCAGATGCGCGCCGGATTCGATCGAGTAGACCGGCTCCAGCCCGCCGCGGTACACCGTGACCACCCTGGCCAGCGACAACTGTTCCAAGACCACCGCCAGGCTCTGTTCGTCGCGCAGCGCGGCCAGTTCGCCGCTCGGCAGTCCGCGTTTGTCGATATAGCCGAGGACGGGGGCGAGCAGGGTGCGCACCTCGCTCAGGGTGAGGGCGCGTTCGTGGACGCCGAGCAGGGCGAGGGTGGCCAGCGCGTTGACGGTGATCGGGGTGACCGCGTTGATGCCGACCGCGATCTCGAAGGCAAGTCGCTGGACCGCCTTTCGCTCCAGTTCCGCGGTCTCCTCGTCGGTCGCGGTCGGAACGGCTTCGATCTGCGCGGCATCGGTACGGTGCAGCGGAATGGTGACCTGCGGTGTGCGGAGCGGATCGCCGTACGCGGCGAGTCGTTCGCGCGCCGAGAGCGGCGCGCCGAATCGGACGTAGACGTGGCCCGCCGAATGCTGCTGACTGCGCACATACCGTGCGAGCCAGGCGAGACCTTCCGGCTTCTTCTTCCCGCCGGCCTGTTCGGTGGCGATCGCGCCGAGTTCGTTGAGTCGTTCGTAGGTGATCGAGACCGGAACCAGCATCACGTCGTCGATCCGGTCCGCGCGCACCGCGGCGGCGAGATAGTTCAGCAGGCCGTAACGCGGCGGCCGGAGTTTTCCGGTGCGGGTCCGTCCGCCTTCGAAGTACCACTCCAGATTGAATCGTTTGGCCAGCAGGTAGGCGAAGTACTCCTCGACCACCGCCTTGTAGACCTCGTCGTCGCCGAAACTGCGCCGGATGAAGATGGTGCCGGTGCGCCGGGCGATCGGGCCCATCGGCCAGAAACTCAGGTTGGCCCCGCCGATGACGTGGTTCGGCGGGAAATCGTTGCGGGCGAGGACATCGCCGAGGACGAACGCGTCCACGTAGGAGCGGTGCGAAGGCAGGAAGACCAGCGGGTAGCGGCGGTTCAGCGTGCGCAGCGCGTCGAGTCCGGACTCCTCCGTCTCGACCTTCCATGTCGAGGCGTGCACGGGGCGCATGGCCTGGGTGAACAGGTCCGAGACCAGCCTGCTCTGCGCGGCGACCAGTTCGTTGAGCGCCTTCTCCGCGCGCCGGTAGACCTCCTGCGGGTCGGCGCCGATCCGATCGGCGACGAGTTCGAGTCTGCGCAGGAATTCCGGGGTGTCCAGGATTTCCTCCGCCACCAGTCGCGGCACCTTGTACCGGTCGCCGATGACGGTGCGTTCGGCGCGTTCCAAGGCGAAAACCGCCGCGCGCACGATCGCGCGGGCGAACGGCTCGGCGGAGCCGGTGGCGAACATGGCCGACGCCTCGGGATTGTTCAGCCGCAGCTCGCTCAGGAGCGCGGGTTGTCCGGTGAGCACAACGTGCCGGTCCGGTGATTGGCGGATCAGCCTGCGTTGCGCGAGCCGGTTGGGCTTGCGCGGGTTGGTCAGCAGAGCCAGATCCGCGAAGGTGATGCGACGGACGCCGTCGCGTTCCGGTGGCAGCCACAGCACCCGGACCGGGACGACGAGGGGGTCGTCGCGCCTGCCGACCAGGCGCGTGGCGATGGCTCCCGCGTCGAGGTCCAACTGGGTGACGGGCACGTCGGCGCCGAACTCCGTCGCGAGGCCGCCCTCGGCCAGCCAGGTGCCGATGAGATCGCGTTCCACCGGTGAGGAGGCATCGACCAGGGCCACCACCGAACCGGGTGCCGCGGTCCGCGCAGCCGGTGCGGGCGCGCCGCCGTTGTGATCGATCATCGGTGGTCCCTCCGCAAACTGACGATCCCCTTATTCAATCCCTCGACGGCCGTTTGCGCAGGAACTCCGGCGGGTGAGTTTGCCGGGCGCGGGGTCGCCCAGCCTTTCGTCGGCGATGTGACGGCAATTCGGTGAGGTCATCGAAATAGCTGATACACAGCACAAATGACCCCACGTTGCGGCGGTGGCGCGGAGGCGAGCGCGCCACGCTGCATGGTCAGGTAATGCTAACCTTACCTCTCGAGTTAGGCCAGCATAACCTTTGGAGGACCGTTGTCGACCACGGATGAGCGCTCGCGCGTGGGGTATGTGACCGATCCGGCGGCAGCGATGTCGCGCTTGGCTTCGGCCGATCGGTTCGGCGAATACGTCATGTACGAGCGTCCGGGGGAATGGGTGTTCGCCGCCGACCCGATCGGCAGTGTCGAACTCGATGTGCACGAATTGCGGGTGACCTGGGACGGTCGGACCACGACGTCGAAATGGGAGGGAACCCCGGCGCGCGTACTCGACGAGTCGCTCGGCGCACTGCCGCTGGACGGCCGCAATGCCTACGGCTGGATCGGATTCGAATTCTGCGCGTGGGCGCTCGACGCCACCGCGCATGTGGATCCACGTGCGCCGCTCGCGCATCTGATGATTCCGCGCATCGAGGTCCGCGTCGACGAATCCGGCGTCAGGATCTCCGGCGCCGCCCCCGTCGAGGTCGAGGATATCCACGACCTGATCGCGGACTCGCGGGACAGCGCGCTGCCCCAGCCGCATCCCGCCGATATCCGCGTCGATCCGACCGGCTACCGGGACCGGGTCGCCGCGGCGGTCGCCGAAATCCGTTCCGGCCGCTATCAGAAAGTGATTCTGTCGCGAAAGGTGGAGCTGCCCTTCGCGGTCGACGTCCCCGCCACCTATCGGCTCGGACGCGCGCACAACACGCCGGCCCGATCCTTCCTGCTCCGCCTCGGCGGATTGGAAGCGGCGGGTTTCAGCCCCGAGCTGGTGGCGTCGGTGGACGACGACCGCGTGGTGACCACCGAGCCGCTGGCGGGTACCCGCGCCTTCGGCCTCGGCGCCGAGATCGACAGCGTGGCCCGCGCGGATCTGGTGGGCGACCCGAAAGAAATCGTTGAGCACGCGATTTCGGTACAGACCTCCTTCGCCGAGATCGTCTCGGTCGCCGATCCCGGTACCCCCGCCGTGTCGGACTTCATGGCGGTCCGCGAACGCGGCAGCGTCCAGCATCTGGCCTCGACGGTGCGCGGCACGCTCGCCGCGGGCCGTTCCAGCTGGGACGCGCTGGAGGTGCTGTTCCCGTCGGTCACCGCCTCGGGAATCCCCAAGCGCGAGGGCGTCGACTCGGTCTTCCGGCTCGATGGCGCTGCGCGCGGCCTGTACTCCGGTGCGGTGGTGACGATTTCGCCTACCGGCGCGCTGGAGGCGACGTTGGTGCTGCGCGCGGTCTACCAGACCACCGAGGGCGCGTGGCTGCGCGCGGGCGCGGGCATCGTCGGACAGTCGCGTCCGGACCGGGAGTTCGAGGAGACCTGCGAAAAACTCGCCAGCATCGCGCCGTACCTGGTCGAAGCCTGATCCCGGCCAGGAGAAAGGCCGGGCGGCCTGTGCCGCCCGGCCTTATGGCCTGCCCGGGCAGCCTTCGGCGCGCAGCGCCTTCTTATCGACCTTGCCGACGGCGGTGACGGGAAGACGGTCCGACCGGCGGAGCAGATCGGGCAGCTTGTAGGTCGCCAGACCCCGCTCGGTGAGGAAAGCCTTGATCTCGACCAGGGTGGGCATCTCGCCGTCGACGACGAGGACGGCGCAGACCTTCTCGCCGAGTGCCGCGTCGGGCAGTCCGACGGCCGCCGCGTGGCGAACCGCGGGGTAGGCGAGCAGATGCTCCTCCAACTCGTCGCAGGAGATGTTCTCGCCGCCGCGGTTGATGACATCCTTGATGCGGCCGGAGACCACGAGGTGACCAGAGGGCAGCCGGCGCACCAGATCCCCGCTGCGGTAGAAGCCGTCCGGGGTGAACGCGCGCGCATTGTGTTCGGGCGCGCGGTAATAGCCGCGAATCGTGTACGGGCCCCTGGTGAGCAGTTCGCCCTCCTCGCCCGGCTCGACATCGTGACCCTCGCCGTCGACGACGCGCACCTCGTCGGCCGGGGACAGCGGCCTGCCCTGGGTGGTGCGGACGAGATCGGCCGGATCATCGAGGCGGGTGTAGTTCAGCAGTCCCTCGGCCATGCCGAAGACCTGCTGTAGTCTCGCGCCGAGCGCGGGTTCGACGTCCCTGGCGTTGACCTCGACCAGTTTCGCGCCTCCGACCTGCAGCAGTCGCAACGAACCCAGGTCGGCCTGCTCCCATTCCACCGCCGCACACCATAATTGGGCCAGCGGCGGCACCACGGCGGTGACGCTCACCCGGTGGCGTTCGATCGCGGCGAAGGCGTTCTCGGGGCTGGGATCGGTGACGAAGGCCAGCGCGCCGCCCACCCCGACAGTGCCGAGGATGCCGGGGCAGGCCAGCGGGAAGTTGTGCGCGGCGGGCAATGTCGCGAGGTAGACGTCGTCCTCGGTGAGCGCGCAGATCTCGGCGCTCGCGCCCGCGTTGTAGGCGTAGTCGTCGTGGGTGCGCGCGATCAGCTTCGGCAGACCGGTGGTGCCGCCGGACACCAGCATCAGCGCGATATCGCTCGCATCGATCTCCGGCAGCTCGGTGTCGGCTTCACGCGGCACCGAGGCCAGATCGGTGAACGGGCCGGGATCGCCGTGCACCAGGACATGACGCAGTGTCGGTACCGCGTCCATGACCGTCGCGGCCAACTCCCGGTAGTCGAAATCGCCCTGCCGGTCGGCGATGACGTAGGCGACGGCCTCCGAAAGTGCCGCCAGATGTTCGATTTCGGCCCTGCGATGCGCGGGCAGTGTCAGTACCGGGATCGCGCCCGCGCGTAGCAGGCCGAACAGGACGGTCAGGAATTCCGGCACATTCGGCAGTTGCACGACGACCCGGTCGCCCGGCGCGATGCCGAGCGCGAGCAGTCCGCGCGCCATCCGGTCGGCGTCGGCGTCGACCCGCGTGTAGCTGCGTACCGACGCGCCGTCGAGCAGGGCGGGCCGGCGCGGGTGCCGCCGCGCGGTGTCGCGCAGCAGTTCACCGAGGGGGCGTCCGGTCCAGTAACCCGCGGCGCGATAGGACTCGGCCGCGTCGGCGGGGAAGGGGACATAGCCGTCGCGATGGTCGGTCGACGCGGGGGAGGTCGAGGTCACGGTCTGCCTCACAGGGGTCTCGTGCGGGGAAATGGCGGTTCGCGGTTCAAGGAAGGTTAGGCAACCCTATCTGAGTCGCCGGGCGAAATCCGTCGCGGGCGTGCCGTCGGGAACTAGACTCGCCATATGACCCGTTGGGACGCTTCGAACATCCCCGATCAGACCGGCCGGACGTTCATCGTCACGGGCGCGAACAGCGGACTCGGCGCGGTGGCCGTCCAGGCCCTTGCTGCGGCGGGGGCCGATGTCGTGCTGGCCTGCCGGAACGTATCCAAAGGCGCGCAGGTGGCCTCGCGGATCGGCGCGCGTGCGCGCGTGGCCCGGCTCGATCTCGCCGACCTCGCCTCGATCCGCGAATTCGCCTCGTCGGTGGACGGGGCCGATGTGCTCATCAACAACGCGGGCGTGATGGCCGTCCCCCTCGGCCGCACCGCCGACGGTTTCGAAAGCCAGGTCGGCACCAATCATCTCGGCCATTTCGCGCTCACCGGCCTGCTGCTGGACAAGATCTCGGACCGCGTGGTCACGGTGTCCAGTGGCGCGCACGCGATGGGCCGCATCGACCTCGACGACCTGAACTGGGAACGCCGCAAGTATCAACGCTGGAATGCCTACGGGCAGGCGAAATTGGCCAACCTGATGTTCGCCTACGAATTGCAGCGCAAACTCACCGCCGCGGGATCGTCGAAACTGTCGGTGGCCGCGCATCCCGGCTATGCCGCCACCGAATTGCAGTCGCATACCGAATCCTTCTTCGATCCGCTGATGTCGGTGGGTAATCGGCTGTTCGCGCAGAGCGCGGAGATGGGGGCGCTGCCGGAGCTGTACGCCGCCACCGCGTCGGTCGAGCCCGGCGCGTACTACGGTCCTACCTCGCTCGGCGGCATGCGCGGATATCCGGGTCGGTCGGGTTCGAGCAAGGCGTCGAAAGACGAGAAGGTCGCGGCCGAGTTGTGGGATCTGTCGGAGAAACTGACCGGCGTCACCTACACCTTCGGCACGTAGGGGCGTCGCCGAAAACCAGCGCCGCCCGCCCTGTCACACTTCGGCGGGCCGCGTCGTCCTCTCTGTGAAAGGCAATCGCCCCACCGAGAAAGAAGGACACCGTGAACGCGCGATTCGACTACATCGGCAACGACAACGGCGCCAAGTTCATCAAGCGCATCGGCAACGCGGGACTGGTCGTGGACGGCTCCACCCTGCCCAAGCCGACCCAGGAGCTGGTCAAGCTGCGTGCCAGCCAGATCAACGGGTGCGGATTCTGCACCGATATGCATTCCAAGGACGCCTTGCACGCCGGGGAGACGCAGGTCCGACTGAATCTGGTCGCGGCCTGGCGCGAAGCCACCGTATTCACCGAGGCCGAGCGCGCCGCGCTCGCGCTCACCGAGGAGGGCACCCGCCTGGCCGACGCCCATCACGGCGTCAGCGATGACACCTGGGCCCAGGTCGAGAAGCATTACGACGCCGACCAGATCGCGGCGCTCATCTCGCTGATCGCCCTGATCAACACCTACAACCGGATCAATGTCATCGCGGGCACGCCCGCCGGTTCCTACGAACCGGGGCAGTGGTCCTGAGCGTCGCGGATCGCCGGTGATCGCCCCCGATAGCCACGTCGCGTCGGTGGTGATCTCCGGCACCTTCCGCGGGGCGCGATGTCATCCCCGCGGTTATCTGTTGATCGGTACTGGTACTGTCACCCTCGTGCAGCGCGCGTATTTCTGGTTTAGCAAGCCGGCCCCGGGTGGGCTGGTCTGCGCCACATTCCTGCGCTGACTCTCCTCCACCCCGAGCCGGATACTGACCGGCTCGACGGGTTAGCACGATTCCGTGGGTCGGCCTGAAGAAAAGGAACCCACACATGACAACCGCAGCTGACGTCGACGCGCGGCATTCCGATCTCGACGACCAACGCACGCTGAGCGTGAGCCCCCTGCGCTCGCCCGCCGAGGTGCGACGGGTGCACCCGATCACCGATGATCTCGCCGACACCGTCCGTGCGGGCCGCAAGGCCACCATCGACGTGCTGAACGGTGACGACGACCGCCTGATGGTGATCGTCGGCCCGTGTTCGGTGCACGATCCCGCCGCCGCCATGGACTACGCGCGGCGCCTCGCCGCCAAGGCGGCCGAGCTGGACGATCGGCTGCACGTGGTGATGCGGGTCTACTTCGAGAAGCCACGCACCACCCTCGGGTGGAAGGGTCTGATCAATGACCCGCACCTGAACGGCTCCTTCGACGTCAACACCGGACTCGGGTTCGGCCGCAAGCTGCTCGTCGACATCACCGCGCTCGGGTTGCCCGTGGCCTGTGAATTCCTCGACCCGATCACCCCGCAGTACATCGCCGATCTGGTCTCCTACGGTGCGATCGGCGCGCGCACCGCGGCCAGCCAGGTGCACCGTCAGTTGAGTAGCGCGCTGTCGATGCCGGTCGGCATCAAGAACGGCACCGACGGCGACGTACAGGTCGCGGTGGACGGCGTGCGTGCGGCCGCGGCCAGCCATGTCTTCCCCGGTACCGATCTCGACGGTCGTTCGGCGCTCATCCGGACCAGCGGCAACGAGGACTGCCACGTCATCCTGCGCGGCGGCAGCACCGGACCGAATTACGACGCGGCCTCGGTGGCCGAAGCGTGCATCCGCCTGGACAAGGCTGCGCTGCCGCAGCGGATCGTGGTCGACGCCAGCCACGGCAACAGCAATAAGGACCACAACAAGCAGGTCGATGTGGTCACCGATATCTCCGAGCGGCTGGCGGGCGGTGAGCAGGGCGTGGTCGGTGTGATGCTGGAGAGCTTCCTCGTAGCGGGTCGCCAGGATCTGACGCTCGGCCACGCGGACGAGCTGACCTACGGCCAGTCCATCACCGACGCGTGCCTGGACTGGGACACCACCGCACGCCAGCTCGACCGGCTCGCGGACGCCGTGCGTCGGCGGCGCGAGCGCTGATCCGGGCGAACGTCTCCGCGGGCCAACTCGGGCCCGCGGACGTTCGGGTGTGAGTTCGACGCCGCGCCCGGTCGTCGACACCGGGTGGCGGCGAGAAACCGCCGTATTCGTGATATCCGACCCGTGCGGCACCGCGGTCGGGCGGAGATCGCGCGGACCGTACAATCATCTCGATGGTTGCCGCTCTTCTCGCTGAATTGTTCGAATCGCATCGGGCGCACTTGCTTTCTGTTGCCTACCGGTTGACGGGCAGCGTCGGCGACGCCGAGGACGCGGTTCAGGAGAGCTTTCTGCGGCTCGGGGGCGTGCATCAATCCGAGATCGATGATCTGCGGGCCTGGCTGACGACCGTGGTGAGCCGAATCTGCCTGGAACATCTGCGCAGTGCCGCGTCGCGGCGAGAAACCTACGTGGGGCAGTGGTTGCCGGAGCCGGTGGTGACCGGTGTGCGGCCGTCGAGTGCGCCGGACCCGCTGGAGGCGGCGGTGCGACGTCCGGAATGCCGCATGGCGATGATGGTCGCACTCGATACCTTGACCGCACCCCAGCGAGTGGCATTCGTTCTGCACGAATGGCTTTCGGTGTCCTTCGACGAGATCGCCGAAATACTCGACATTCCCGTGGACGTGGCGCGGCAGTCGGCGGAGCAAGCTGGTACGGCGGTCGGCGCAATTCCCGGACCGGTCTCGGATGCCGAGCACGAGTCCGCGGTGCGGTCGTTGCTCGCGGCCCTCGCCACCGGTGACGCCGACACGGTGGCGGCATCGCTGCATCCGGATTCGGTGCTGATCGGCGATGCCAACGGCACCACGTCCACCGCCGTGAATATCGTCGGCGGCGCGGCAAGGATCGCCCGCAGCATGCTGGATCTGGTGCGCACCTACGGTATCGGTGATTCCACGGATGCCGCGACGCGATACGAATTCGCCACGGTGAACGGACAATTGGGTCTTGTGATGAATCTGGATTCGGAGACCGACGAACAGCTCTGGCATCCAGCCCGCGTCGTCGGTTTCACGGTGCGCGATGGATTGGTCTCGGGCGCTTACGATCACGCGAATCCGGCCAAGCTGACGGGCGTGCGGATCTGAATCGGAAGCCGGGCCGTATTCTCATCGGCCCGGCCCGGCCCCGCGTGATCGGTGTCGTTACGGGATGGAGGATCCGGTGAACCAGTTACCGGTCGAGGATCCCGCGCCCCCGCTGCCCGACGTCGACCCGGTGAACCAATCGCCCGTGGACGATCCGGTAAACCAGTTGCCGCCCGCGATGAGGTCGTTGGCTATGTGCCGAAGGAAACCGAGTACTGATCCGGCGACCTCCGACGCGGCCGGTTGCAGTACGAGGTCCAGATACGAGGCCATGAGTGCCCCTTTCGAGATTCCGTCGGAAGCGACGGATTTGTGAGGTAGAACACGGCGAGGCTAGCGGCCTCTTGGAAAACTCACAACCATGCAGGTAGAGCGGCTGAATTCAATGTGAAACATAGCCATTCGCTATCTGATGGCAACGATGGCGACTGTTGGGCTACTCTCCGGGTATGTCTTCGGAATCCGCCACCGTCGCCCGTTTGCGCCCTTTCGCCTCGACGATCTTCGCCGAGATGACCGAACTCGCCCTCCGGCACGACGCGGTGAATCTGGGGCAGGGCTTTCCGGATTCCGACGGCCCGGCGCGCATGCTCGAGGTCGCCAGGCAGGCGATCGCCGACGGGATGAACCAGTACCCGCCCGGTCGCGGAATGCCGGTGCTGCGCAACGCCATCGCCGAGGATCGGGACCGCCGCTACGGCACCCGATACGACCCGGATACGGAGGTGCTCGTCACCGTCGGTGCGACCGAGGCGATCAGCGCGGCATTGCTCGGCCTGGTGGAACCCGGCAGCGAAGTGGTGCTGATCGAACCGTATTACGATTCCTACGCCGCGGCCGTCGCGTTGGCCGGCGCGACCAGGCGCACCGCCCGACTGGTCGCCGATGGCGCCGGATTCGTCCTCGACCTGGACAGTCTGCGGGCGGCGATCACCCCGGCGACCAGGATGCTCGTGGTCAATTCCCCGCACAATCCCACCGGAACCGTGCTGGGTAGGGCGGATCTGCTCGCGATCGCCGAAATCGCTTGTGAGCACGATCTGCTGGTGCTCACCGACGAGGTGTACGAGCACCTGGTCTTCGACGGCATCGAACACATCAGCCTGGCCACCCTGCCCGGCATGGCCGAGCGAACCGTGGTTATCTCCAGTGCGGCAAAGACTTTCAGCGTCACCGGGTGGAAGACCGGCTGGGCGTGCGGTCCGGCGAATCTGATCGACGGCGTGCTCGCGGCCAAACAGTTCATGAGTTTCGTCGCGGGCGGTCCGTTCCAGCCCGCGGTCGCCTACGCGCTGAACAAGGAGATCGACTGGGTAGTCGATCTGCGAAATACCCTCTCGGATAAAAGGTTACGGCTCTCCGCTGCTCTGGCCGAAACCGGTTTCGATGTGAAATCCAGTGCCGGAGGGTATTTCGTGTGCGCCGATATCGGTCCGCTCGGCGCCACCGACGGCCTCGAATTCTGCCGCGCGCTACCGGAACGTCTCGGCGTCGCCGCTGTGCCGGTCAGCGTATTCGCCGATGACAAGCTCGCCTGGAATCGATTGGTCCGTTTCACCTTCTGTAAGCGCGCGCAGACCCTCGATGAGGGAGTGCGGCGGTTGCGAGCGGATGTCGCGGTCGGCTGAAAACCCTGACAGCAGATGTCAGGTATCGCTGACACGATCATCGATATGACGACGACGCGGTACTACACGGCCACCAGCCTCGACGGTTTCATCGCCGATCAGGACAACTCGCTCACCTGGCTGTTCGAGGTGGAGAACGGCGGTGAGACGGACGCCGATTTCGCACGCTTCTTCGCTGGAATCGGAGCCATGTGCATGGGTGCGACCACCTACGAATGGATACTCGCGAACGATTCGGCCGAATCCTGGCAGAGCACCTATGGCGACCTGCCGACCTGGGTTTTCACCCACCGCGATCTGCCCGCCGTGGCCGGTGCGAACCTTCGCTTCGTCTCCGGTGGGGTCGAACCGGTGCACCGGGAGATGACGGAGGCCGCGGGCGAGAAGGATATCTGGATCATCGGCGGCGGCGGCCTGGCGGGCGAGTTCGCCGACGCGGGCCTGCTGGACGAGATCATCGCGACCGTCGCGCCGGTGACGCTGGGAGCGGGCGCGCCGCTGCTGCCGCGGCGCGTCCTCGCCGAACGCATGACGCTGACGAAGGTCGAGCAGATCGGTCGATTCGCCCAGCTCACTTACCGATTGGGCAGATAGGCATCGGGGGCTCACAACCGGCGAGGTCGATCGGAGGCCTCGTCCCGGTGGACCGTGCTGTGCCGTGCTCGCCCGCTTACGCGGGCACCGGTCGCGCTCGATCGGTCGCCACCATCACCGCGATCGCCCCGAGCATCGAGCCCATCAGCCAGCGTTGGGCCCGCAGCCATAGCGGTCGCCCGGTCAGGAAGTTCGAGATACCGCCCGCTCCGAGCACGATCAGCCCGTTCACCGTCAGCGCCACCGCGATCTGCACCGAGCCGAGGCACAGACTCTGCCACCACAGGTGTCCGCGCTCCGGCGCGACGAACTGCGGGATCAGCGCCATGTACATGATCGCGATCTTCGGATTCAGCAGATTCGTCACCAGACCCATCGTGAACAGCCGCCGGGCCGGATCGGCCGGCATCGCGCTCGGGGTGAACACCGACACACCGCCGGGGCGCACGGCCCGCCACGCAAGCCACAGCAGGTAGGCCGCCCCGGCCATTTTCAGCGCCAGATACAACCCGGGCACCACCGCGAACACCGTGGTGATCCCCGCTGTCGCTGCCGCGAGGTAGACGCCGAACCCCGCTGCCACCCCGGTCAGCGATATCAGTCCCGCTCCGCGACCCTGCGACACCGTGCGTGACACCAGATACATCATGTTCGGCCCCGGCGTGAGCACCATGCCCAATGCCGCCGCCGCCACCCCGACAATCGCCGCAGTTCCGATCATGATGCGATCGTCGCGCACGTCCGGGGGACCTGTCTCGGTCCACTCGAGGACCGGTGGACCTGCTGTGATCTCGACCGGTCGGCGGGGGCCGCCGGAACAAATCGGGCGGGTGAAACGCTGTAGTTCCGGAGTTGATCGATGTGCCGCGCTATCGGGCGCGGGTCGCATCGGCGCCGGGGCACTGATTGTCGGTGGTTTCGGGGAGAATGGGCCCCGATCGGCGTGATCGGGTGGGCGAACCGGCCCGCCGCCGGGGGATGGGCGTCCGACCGCCAGATACGAGGAGAGACTGTGACCGACGGTCCGCTGATTGTGCAGAGCGACAAAACGCTGTTGCTGGAGGTCGACCACGAGTCGTCCGACCTGGCACGCCAGGCCATCGCGCCGTTCGCCGAGTTGGAGCGCGCGCCCGAACATGTGCACACCTATCGGGTGACCCCGCTGGCGCTGTGGAACGCGCGGGCGGCGGGTCACGACGCCGAACAGGTGGTGGACGCCCTGGTCACCTATTCGAGGTACGCGGTGCCGCAGCCGCTGCTCGTCGACATCGTCGACACCATGGCCAGATACGGCCGGTTGCAGTTGGTCAAACATCCCGCGCACGGGTTGATGCTGGTCAGCCTCGATCGCGCGGTGCTGGAGGAGGTGCTGCGGCATAAGAAGATCGCGCCCATGCTCGGTGCCCGCATCGATGACGACACCGTGCAGGTGCATCCCTCCGAACGCGGCCGGATCAAGCAGATGCTGCTGAAGATCGGCTGGCCCGCGGAGGATCTGGCGGGTTACGTCGACGGTGAGGCCCATCCCATCGACCTCGATTACGAGGGCGGCCATTGGGAGTTGCGCGATTACCAGCGGATGGCCGCCGATTCGTTCTGGGCGGGCGGCTCCGGCGTGGTCGTGCTGCCGTGCGGCGCGGGCAAGACGATGGTCGGCGCCGCCGCGATGGCGCGGGCCAAGGCGACGACGCTGATCCTGGTCACCAATACCGTCGCGGGCAGGCAGTGGCGGCGCGAACTGCTGGCGCGCACCTCGCTGACCGAGGACGAGATCGGCGAGTACTCCGGTGAACGCAAAGAGGTCCGCCCGGTCACCATCGCGACCTACCAGGTGATCACCCGCCGCACCAAGGGCGAATACAAGCACCTCGAACTCTTCGACAGCCGCGATTGGGGTCTTGTCATCTACGACGAGGTGCATCTGCTGCCCGCGCCGGTCTTCCGGATGACCGCCGATCTCCAGTCGCGGCGCAGACTCGGATTGACCGCGACGCTCGTGCGCGAGGACGGCCGGGAGGGCGACGTGTTCTCGCTGATCGGCCCGAAACGCTACGACGCCCCGTGGAAGGATATCGAGGCGCAGGGCTGGATCGCCCCGGCCGACTGCGTCGAGGTCCGGGTCACGCTCACCGATGCCGAGCGGATGGCCTACGCCGTCGCGGAGCCGGAGGAGCGCTACAAGTTGTGCTCGACGGCGCGCACGAAAATGCCCGTGGTCCAATCGATCCTGGCCAAGCACAAGGACGCGCCGACCCTGGTGATCGGCGCCTACCTCGATCAGCTCGACGAATTGGGCGTCGAACTGAACGCGCCGGTGATCCAGGGGTCGACCAAAACCAAAGAGCGCGAGGAACTCTTCGAGGCCTTCCGGCGCGGCGAGATCCAGGTGCTCGTGGTCAGCAAGGTCGCGAATTTCTCCATCGATCTACCCGAAGCCTCTGTCGCGGTGCAGGTTTCGGGAACGTTCGGTTCGCGCCAGGAGGAGGCACAGCGGCTCGGGCGGTTGTTGCGACCGAAACACGACGGTGGCCAAGCCCACTTCTATTCGGTGGTCGCACGTGACACGCTGGACGCCGAATACGCCGCCCACCGGCAGCGTTTCCTGGCCGAACAGGGGTACGCCTATCGCATTACGGACGCCGACGACTTGCTGGGGCCGGCCATCGGATAAGCGGAGGCGATTCCTCCGAAACGTGTGCTAGGAAGAAAACGTGCGACGCTTCGAATTCCCGGTGGACCGCAGCCACGCCCATGCGGTGAACGAGGTATTCGCCGACCTACGCCGGTTGCGCATCATGGCGATCGCGGCGGCGGCGCTCGCCGCCGCCGCCGCGGCCTACCTGATCTGGTTGGACCATCCGTGGTCCTATCTGCTCGCCGTCGCTTTTGTCCTCGGCGCGGTCGTCGCGCTGTGGGTCGCGCTGTGGGCCCCGCATCGGTCGAGTATCGACAAGTTGTACGCCGACGGTGAACTGGTGCCCGCGGTGGTCTCGGAAACGCATCCGTCCGGTGTGGTGCTGCTCGCCCTCGTCGATATCTCGAGACCGGACACTCCCGACCACCGCTACGCCCTGGTCACCCGGAAGGTTCGCGATCTGCCCGGCCATCACAAGCGGGCCGGTGAGCGGGTGCCGTCGGTCGCGATCCGCACCGACCGGGCCCCGCGCCAGGTCGGAGAACGCTGGCAGACGGTGAGCGCGATGCCGATCGCGTGGGGCACGAGGGACGGATCCGTCATCGATCGGGCCCGCGCCGCGATCAGCGAGGCGGAGTGGCGGCTGCTCACCGATAATCTCGCCCTCGCCGCCAAGGTGCGCGACACATCGGCCAAACGCCTGTTGCTCGATCCGCAGCAACTCCCTGGCGACCTGGGGTCGTGAAACCGCCTGCGCCGGGCCCGTACTGGCGCGGCGAACCCGCGAAAACGCCTTGCGCGCCTGTCTAGACTCGTTGCATGGTTCCAGCTTCCAATCTGCTGGCATTCGTCGCGGCAGCGTTCGTCCTCATCGTCGTGCCCGGTCCGGGTGTGCTTTTCACGATCGGCCGGGCGCTCACCCTCGGGCGGCGCGCCGCCCTGCTCTCGGTGGTCGGTCACGCGGCGGGGGTCTACGCGGCCCTCGTGGTCGTCGCGCTGGGGCTCGGGACTCTGCTCATGGCGTCGTCGCTCGCGCTCACCGTGGTCAGACTCGCCGGGGCGCTGTATCTGATGTACCTCGGCGTGCAGGCCATCCGGGAGCGAAAATCGTTGCGCGAGGCGTTCGGCGCGCGGGTCGACCCCGCGCCCGATGCCGATGCCGATGCCGATGCGAGGGTGTTGCGCCAGAGCCTCGTGGTCGGGGTGACGAATCCGAAGGCGATCGTCTTCTTCGCCGCCGTGCTTCCGCATTTCGCGGAGCCCTCGGCCGGGCGGCTGCCCTGGCAATTGCTGATCCTTGGCACCGTATTCATCGCGATCGCGCTGGTCAGCGACAGCGTGTGGGCGATGCTGGCGGTCTCGGCGCGAACCTGGTTCGCGCGGTCGCCGCGTAGGTTGGAGGCGGTCGGGGGCGCGGGCGGCGTGATGATCGTCGGTCTCGGCGCGTCGGTGGCGATCGGCGGCAGCGTCGACTGAACCAGCTACCATCCAGCGGTGCCGAGTCAGGGGTGGTTGTCGAAAGGGGCGGTTGTCGAAAGGGCGGTTATCGAAAGGGCGGTGGTCGAGTGAGGTTGTCCGGCCTCGGGGCCGCGGCAGTGGCGGCGGTACTGGTCGTGGCGCAACCCGCGCTCGCCCTTGCCGATTCGTGCGTCGGGTCTCCCGGCCTCGGTGATCCGTACTACCCGGAGGACGGCAACGGCGGCTACGACGTCCGCCATTACGACGTGACCATCGATTACGACCCGCCGAGTCGCGAACTCGTCGGCCGGACCCGCGTCGACGCGACGGCAACCCAGGCGCTGCGCGCGTTCAACCTGGATTTCGACGGCCCCGCCGTGCGCATGGTGTCGGTGAACAATCTGCCCGCCGCCTTCGATCGCAACGGCGAGCACGAACTGACCGTGACCCCGCTGCTCCCGCTGCTGCCCGGCCTGCCCTTCACCGTCCAGGTCGAGTACGCGGGCCAGGCATCCGACAGCGAGGGCGAGGGCTGGACGATCTCGCCGAGCGGCGGCGCCTTCGTCGCGGGAGAACCGCATTCGGCCACCACCTGGTACCCGCTCAACGACACTCCGCTGGACAAGGCGACGTTCGCCCTGCACGCCACCGTGCCCGCCGAATGGGAGGTGGTCTCCAACGGAACGCGCACCGCAGACACGGTGCGGGGCGATAAGCGGATCGTCGACTGGGAGTCGCGTCGACCGGTGCTCGGCTACCTGACCACCGTCGCCATCGACCGCTTCGGCTTTCTGGAGCAGCGCCGTGCCGACGGGACGCCCCTGTTGAGCGCCTTCGCCCCGGAGTCGGAGGGAAATCGGGAGACCGAGCAGCGGCTTCCCGAGATCCTGGATTTCGCCGAGGCGCTCTACGGGCCGTATCCCTTCGAAGCCGCGGGCGGTATCTACGTCGACGCCGATATCGAATTCTCGCTGGAGACCCAGACGCGGCCGATCTACGCGCCCTGGACCGATCTGCCGACCGTCGTCCACGAAATCGCCCATCAGTGGTGGGGCGATTCGGTGTCGGTGCGCCAGTGGTCCGATATCTGCCTGAACGAATGTTTCGCCAGCTATACCGCCGACTATCTGTGGCCCGAACGCATGGAAGGCGTCGACGTGGACGCGGACTACCGCGACACCGTCACCCGACATCTGAACGATCAGAAATATTGGGATATCCCGCTGGGAAATCCCGGTGCGGGACGGGAGTTCACCTCGGTGTACTACCGGGGCCCACTGTTCCTGCACGCTTTGCGCAAGCGACTCGGTGACGACGTGTTCTTCGGCGCGGTACGCGAATTCATCGCCGCGCACGTCTACGGGAACGCCTCGATGCCGGAGTTCCGCACCTTCGTGCAGACGAAATCGCCGACGGATCTGTCCGGCTTCCTCCGTGCCTGGCTCGATGACACCGTGCCGCCGCCGCGGGAGTACCTCTTTCCCGGCGCGCTGCGCGGTTAGTCGCCGTCGACGCGTTCGCGTGCCCGGCCCGCACGGCGTTCGGCGCGGTCCAGATGCCGCTGGGCGAGCCGAAGCCGTTCCCGCGCGTCGTGTTCGGCGGTTCGGGCGAATTGCCGCTGCTGTTCGGCATGGGAGAGTTCGGCGCGAACGGTGGTGAGGCGTTGCTCCGCCTCGGCGAGCCGATCGGCCGTCAGCTCCGCTTCGGTGCGGGCGGAATCGGCCGCGGCGCGCGCTGATTCGAGTTCGGCGAGGGCCTCGTCCAGTTCCGCGCGGGCCGGGTCCGCGCTCGTCTCGTCGGTCGCGGACGCGGGTTCCTCGGGTGCCGGCGCGGTCGGCGCCGTGGCCAGCGCGGGGCCCGCGGGGCCGAAACCCTCGTAATCGGCCGCGGTCGCGAGCGTGCCCGCGCTGAGCCGCGCGGCGACATCGGAATCCGCCAGTGCCGCGGTCAGCGTCCGGCCGACCTCGCGCACGACGGTGTCGCTGACCGGGCGGCCGTGGTCGGCGGCGAGTGCGCCTGCCCGCTCGGCCATCGCAGTGACGACCTGCTGACGTTGGGTTCCCAAGGCGCGGAGGCGATCGCCGGACAATTCCCGCTGGGCCTTGCGCAGGGCGGCTCCGAGCCGGAGCAACGCGTCCACCTCGGCGGGGGCCGAGCGGGCAAGCAGGTTGGCCGTCCACGCGCTGACGGTCGGTTTGCGCAGGCGGCCGATGGCGTCCGCGAGATCCCGGTCGCCCGCCGCCTTGGCCGCGGCGACGAGACCGGCGCGCGCCGCGACGAATTCCGTGGGATCGAGCCCGTACAGGTCGCGGGCGGCGTCTTCTAGGGCCATACTGTCCAAGCGTAACGATGGGTCCACTCGGTGCGACACATCACACGAGTTGGGCGAACGTCCACGTGGTGGGCGCTTATGGAAGGTATTGTGAGTGAATAATTCTGGACTTCTGCTGCTGTTCGGTCTGGTGCCGAGGATTCTCGGATATTCCACGTTGGGGATGTACGGCCTGACCCTCTGAGGCTGGTCCGTCCGGCCGGGGATCGGATGCGGCCACCGCGATCGTGCAGGTATCCTCACCGCGTTCACGAGCAACGTGAACTTTCCCGGTGAGAGAGGTTTTCACGTGAAGTTCCCAGGTGTGAGGCTGTCGGTGCGCGTCGCGCCGGGCCTCCTGGCGGTGGCCGCCCTCGCGGCGGCGGTGACCGGTTGTTCGGCCGTCGACGATGCGACGAAGTCCGATGTGGCCAAGACCGAGGTCGGCGACTGCATCAACATCACCAACAATTCCCCGACCGCCACCGAAGGCGAGCCGATCGACTGTTCGTCACCGAAGGCCGTCTACAAGGTCTTCCAGACCTTCGGCACCAAAACCGAATGCCCGTCGAACGAATACACCAGCTACACAGAGAAATCGGTGAGTGGCCGGACAACGTTCATGTGCCTCGCACCGAATTTCGCGCAGGGCGCCTGCTACAACGACGTGAGCACCTCTCCCTACAAGTGGGCCGATTGCGCTTCTCCCGACGCGACTTTCAAGGTCCTCCAGCGCATCGACGGGGAAACCGACGAGCTGCTGTGCGACAACGCGCAACAATTCCTCACCGTTCCCGACCCCAAAACCCTTTTCTGCGTGGCCAAGCCGTAGTACGCGCGATCGGCCGGTCAGTCGAGCATGGCCACCGAGGCGATCCGGTGCAGGGTGAAATGCCGGACCGTGCCGGTCACCGGGTCCAGCGCGTCCAGTTGCCCGTTACCCACCTTCAGTGGTTCGACCACACGCTGGATCGCGACGCCCGACGCGTCGACGTAGCCGATATTCACCGACCGCCGCACCTTGGCAGCCAACTGCAGCAATGCCAGGGTCGCGGCGGTGCTGGTGCGGGTGCCGTCGGCGCGCACCTCCTGTCCGGAGCGAGCGCCCGCCGCGCGCTCGCCTGCCCGTAACTCGGCGACGAGCAATTCGAGTTGTCCGGTATTCGGCGCGGAAGGCCGGTAGGGCCTGCGCGCCAGGGGCCGCACCGAGATCCGCGTGCCACGTGGACGCAGATCGACGATGACACCGGCCGAATCCTCGCCGACCGGCGCGAAACCCGCCGCCCGCAGCCGCTCGAGCACTTCGGCGAGCGGGGCCTGGGCGATGGCGACCGTCTCCGCGATGGCCCGTAGCGCCAGTTCACTCGCCACCGGGGCGGCCAGTACCTGGGCCAGCAGCGCTGGGTCGTCGCTGCGAAGGAAGGATTGCGCCATCCCGACTCGAAGGCGGCCGTGTCGTCGCGCCACATCATCGATCAGATATGTCAGTGCTTGCGGTACCGGCGTGCGTGAATACGTTCCGAACAGCGCGTGCAGTTCCGCCGCGGTCATCCCCGCGTCGAGCGCGCGCCGCACCGAGGTTTCCCCGATCCGGTACACGGTGGCCGCGCCCGCGGATTCGACGTCGGCCACGAGGGCTATCCGCCTGCCCAGCTCGGGAACGAGCGGGCCGGGGGCGATCACCGTCAGGTCGGCCTGTACGAGTACATGATCCACCGGCTCGGGCAGCGCCGCCGCCATGGCGGTCTCGGCGTCGGCGGCGTTGGTGGTCGCGCTGTGCAGCAGGGCCCGTGCGGGCGACCCGAGCGCACCACGGCCGACGAATCCCAGTTCCGCGGCCTCGCGCAGCGTATGTGTCACCGCTTCGTTGCGGAAATGCCTGCGCCTGCGCGGTTGCCGCCAGGCCAACACCCGGCCGATATCGGCGGGCTCCAGCGATGTGCCGGAAGGATATTCCGCGAGCAGGCCGAGGATGTCGCGGCGATCCCGTGGCGCGTGCGGATTGCGCAATTCGATCGAGAGCGCGGCCAGCGGTTTGTCATTCGCGTCGCGCATGCCGATCATCCACGGCATCCGGTCCATATCCAGCCAGGCCAGCGCGAGGGTCACCCAGCGACGGGCGGGCGGCGCCTCCAGCCAGCTGTCGGCGGCCGGGGTCGGCGCCCAGAAGTCGTCGGTGGAGTCGATCGCGGGAGCGGGTTCTGGCAAACCCTTCTCGATCAGACTGGCGGCGGCGAGCAATTCGACCAGCAACCCCGCGCGGTTCTCCTCGACGCCGATCTGCTTGGCGATGCGCCGCAACTCCCGCACGCCGAGCCCGCCCGCGCGCAGCGCGGGGGCGGGAAGCTGACCGAGCGATTCCACGATGTCGGCACAATGGCGCAGCAGCTCGCCCACCTCACCCGCCGCGACGGCATTCACCTCCGCGGGCGTGTGCTTACCCGGATCGGGCTTCGGCGGCGTGAGATTGTGCGGATGCGTCACCGGCTCGCGGCGCAGTACCTGGCCGACCGTGACGGGCAGCTCCACCGTCTCGTCATCGATGCGGTGCAGCAGTCGTCGGGTCAGGAGCCGCTGGATGGGACGATCCGCCGGCGTGCCCGGCGCGGCATCCCTCGTGCGTCCGCGCGGGCCGGTGGTGGCGAGTTTGTCCAGCAGCGCGCGTTCGGGCGGGGCGAGTTCGGCCAGCGATGCCACGATCTCGGGTTCGGTCAGCGCGTCCGGGATCTCGGTGGTGCTGCCGAGCGGCCACGGCAGGGCCTCGGCGGTGGCAGGCACCAGGTGCAGATCGTCACCGTCGAGCCAGACGAGGGCGCGGGCCGTCAGCCGCTCCAGGGCGGCGTCCAGCGCCACCTTGGTCACCCGGCCCGTGAGCGCGTCCCGCAACGCCTTGCGGCTCAGCGGCGTGGCGTCTCCCGCGGGACGTGCGGCGCTGTGGACCGTGAGCATCTCCACGATGGCGAATTCGAGAGTGTCGAGATCATCGGTGGCCCTCAGCACCGAGGCGCGCTGTTCGGCGCGCGCCGCGAGCACCGTCATCGAGGAAGGAAGCGGCACAGCCAGATCGGGCCGCACGTGCAGCAGGGCGACCAGTTGAGCGTCGGTGCGCGCGCTCAACCACCCGGCCAGCGAGTCGGTAGCGCGGCGCGCGGGTTTTCGATCCGCTGCCGTCCCTTCCTCGCGCCCGGTGTCGCTGTGCTGCGGCGCGATGCCCCGTGTGGTACCGGGCGTGCCGGACGAGTTGCCCATGTGCTCCCGAGATCGGTCGTCGTATCACCATTCGATTTCGAGACTAATGGAACCTGTCTGTCCGTCGGAGCGTGAGGACGAAGTCGCCGGGGTTGCCGCGCATGTCAGAATAGGGCTGTGGTGAACAAATCGAAGAAACCCTATGTCGACAATGGATGGCCGAAACTGGCCGATGGTGACCACGCCGTCACCGAACTCTCGTCGACTCGTTCCGGTAATCTCTCCCCCTACGGCGAGGACACCGAATTTCCGCTCCCGGCCGATCAGCTGCCCTATGTGCATCCGCAGACGGTGATCAACCGCTGATCTCCGGGCCGGAAGGTCCGCAGATACGAATAAGGCCCCCGCATCCTCGTTGATGCGGGGGCCTTATTCGTGATGAGGTCTACTGGGGCAGGAAGCCCTTGTTGGCCGCGAAGAAGTCCACGACGTGCGGGTCGAGCTGCGCGCCCTTGCTGGCGTTGAGGAAATCGAGAGCCTGCTGCGGAATCTGCACGCCCTGCTGCTGCACCACGGCGATGGCGCGATCCACGGCCTGGAAGATCTCCTGGTTGGCATCGGCGGCCTGGACCTGCGGCGCGGACGGTGTCGGGTTCCAGCGCGGCGATTCGGCGGCGGGGGCGGAGCGCTGGGAGGGGCTGCTGCTCAGGCCGAGCGAGGAGGAGCAGGAGGGCCAAGCGCCCCAGCCTTGGGAGGCCAGAACCTTTTCGGCGACAACGATCTGCTCTTCACGGGATGCCTGATTGGCGCTGGCGGCGTATTCCTGGCCACCGTGGGCTTTCCAGGTGCTGGGCGAGAACTGCAGACCGCCCTGGAAACCATTACCGGTGTTGATGCCCCAGTTGCCGCCGGCTTCGCACTGTGCGAGGCGATCCCAGTCGGAGTCGGGTGCCGCGCTGGCGTTTCCAGCGAGGGCCACACCTGCGGTGCCGATGATGGCGCCGGTGACGGCGACCTTGGCAACGGTGCGACCGGTGGAAGTCGGCTTGCGATGGCGTCCACTCATATCGGGTGTCTTCCTCTCGTCCGCACCTGCGAGAGTCTCGCTCGGGTTCGGACTGAGAGGTCGTCCGTCCCGCCCCCACCCCTGTTTCCGTCGGGGTCCGGTACCCGCGGGGTGAGGTTCGGTGCGGCGGGCCGGTGGTGCCGGGATTGCCCGGCTGAGATAGACGGTACGACGATCGCCGCGAAAAATCACTATTTGATAACCGGCGTGTACGAACAGGTCTCGACACGGTATCGACGCGCGGGAAAACGCTTCCGCGCAGCTAGAAGCGTTCAGAATCGTTGGTTCGCGCGACGCGTGACCCTCGTGACCGGACCGTTATGTGATGAGGATCACATATTGATTCAGCCTTCGTCGACCCGGGTAATCACCGTCGTGCCGCGACGGGTGATTCATGACGGGTCATCGGGATCGGCGGCCGGACCACAGCGCGTAGAACACGCCGAGGATGAAACCGACCGGCGTCAGCATCGCCGTCAGGTAGAGCCACAGCGCCGGATCGGAGTCGCTCAGGATCGGCGTGAGGAAGATGGCGACGATGGCGAGCAGTCCGATAGCGAACAACGCGAGCGCGGCATACAGGAGCCGGTCGCTCGCGCGACGCGGCGGGCCGCTCGGCGGCGGTGGCGCGGATGGGTTCGTCACTCGATGACCGTAAAACTGATGTGCTTCGGCAATCGCCACCGGGGTAGACTCGAGTGCGATCGCGTCCTACAGGCTTGTGGGGCGCGTTCTTTACGCAAACTGACAGAACGTTCGCGACGGTAGACGTCGCAACAGTTCCGGGCAGACGGATGTGCTCGGGCCGATGGGGCCCGGGTTTCGATGATGAACGGGTGAGCACAGTGCCGACCGGCAGGGTTAAGTGGTACGACGTCGAAAAGGGCTTCGGCTTCCTTTCCCAGGACGAGGGGGAGGACGTCTACGTCCGTTCGTCCGCGCTGCCCGACGGCATCGAAGGTCTCAAACCGGGCCAGCGCGTCGAATTCGGCATGGCCGCGGGACGTCGTGGACCGCAGGCCCTCAGCCTGAAGTTGCTCGAGGCCCCGCCGTCGGTGCGCGCCGGGCAGGAACGCGAGCGCGGCGCCCGCAAGGAATCCACCCAGCCGCGTAAGAGCCCCGACGAACTGCACGGCCTGGTCGAAGACATGATCACGCTGCTGGAAACGAAGGTCCAGCCGGACCTGCGCCGGGGAAAATACCCGGATCGCAAGATGACGCAACGTATTTCGGAGGTCGTCCGCGCCGTCGCGCGCGAACTCGATCACTGAGGTTTCGGCGGCCAGGGGGCCGCGAACGGTCGCTCGTAAGACTCGCTCCGGGCGGGGCGGGGAGGGTCTCGTCGCTCTTTCGGGACTGCCAGCGGGAACGTCCGGCCCTGTTTCCTCGTGGGGAATGTCTTGTCCTGCACGGGTTCCGCGCTTGCCAGTGTCGAATTCGTTCCCCTTCGAACGATTCTCAGACCGTGCTGATCGACCAGGCCGCATGGGGGACGTAGAACTCGCGGCCGGTTTCGTCGCGGGCGAGGATCGGCAATTGGAGTTCTACGCCGATGAGGCGCAGTTCCGGTGTCGGGTGCGAATCTATGGTGATCGCCAGTGCGCCTTCGGGGTAGTCGTGTCGGCTGACGACCTGGTCCACCTTCTCGCCGTTCGAGGTCACGTAGACGAGTTGCGCCAGCCAGGGGGCGTCGGCGACTTTCTTGGGCAGCGACAGTTGCAGGGGATAATCGGGCGGCACTTCGAGATCGACGGTGCGGCCCCGCTTGCATTCCGACACGTTCGGGTCGCAGGGTAGGCCCGCGAAGACGGTGCCTTCCGCGTCCGCCGGTCGTTCGGGGAGCACTTTGCAGTCACGCATGCTGACCGCGCAGTAGGCGAACGGCGCCACGTCGACGGTCGTGCCTTTCGCGTAGGCGGTGAGTTCGGGCGTGTGCTCGGGCGCGTCACGGACGGCCACCACCAGTACGCTCACCGTCGCGGCGACGACGACGAACAGCGCCGCCGCGACCAGCGCGAGAACGATGCGGGTTTTCGGCTTGGTCACGACTGCGCCTCGTCGCCGCTCGTCGCCGCATGCGTGATCAGCTCGCTGCGCTCACTCACAGATGGGATCTCCCGTCCCTCGTTGAATACGTGTGATGTCCGATCGCTGGGCCCGCGGTTCCTTGGCGTCATGATGCGCCACCGGGACTTCCTGCTCGGCGTGCAGCGGACGGTGGCCGCCGAAACCGGGCAGCAGGGAATGCCCGCGGTAGCTGACGAAGGTCTGGATCAGGCCGAGCGCGAGTATTCCGGTGACCACCGCGAAACCTTTCCAGTACTCCGTCGGGAGCAGCACACCGGCCGCGCCGCCGATCACCCAGCTGAGCTGGAGCACGGTTTCGGAGCGGCCGAAGCCGGAGGCGATCGATTCCGGCGGCAGATCGTCCTGGATGGAGGCGTCGAGCGACACCTTCGCCAATGCGCTCGCGCCCGCCCCCACCAGCGTGGCCACCGCCGCGCCGAGCAGATTGTCGGTGAACACCGCGAACAGCGCGACCGCGGTGCACGCCGCGGTGCAGCCGAGGACGATCAGCTGCGGCCTGCCGAAGGTGAGCCGGGCCCCGGTCGCGTTGCCGGTGAAATTGCCGACTGCCGCGGCGACACCGACCACGCCGAGCATGGCGGCCTGGTGCCAGCCGCCGTCGCCCGTGGCCTTGGCGACGAATGCCACGTAGAACGTCAGGAATCCGGTCAGCACCCGGATGGCGCTGTTACCCCACAGACCGGTGACCACGGCCCGCCCCAACGGCTGACGTCGCTTACGCGGGGGCACCGCCGAGGGATCGTTCGAGGTGGCCAGCACCTCGGTCGTCGAATCGTCGCCGTGATAGCTCAGCGTGGTCGGCACTTCGCCTTCGGTGACCTCGACCCAGCGCGGGATGCGCAGGCTCAGATAGGCGCCGGTGGCGGCGATGGCCGTGGCGAGCACGAGCGCCCCGGTGGAACCGGCGATCGATGCGGCCAGCGCGGCCAGCGCGCCGGCGCCGATGGTGCCGCCGACCAGACCGAAGACGGTCAGCCGGGAATTGGTGCGCACCAGATCTATATCCGGTGGCAGCACGCGTGGCGTCACCGCGCTCTTGAGGACCGCGAACGATTTACTGCCGACCATCATGCACAGCGCGAGCGGATACAGCGCCCACGAATCGATCTGGAAGATCAGAACCACCGCGACCACCGCGCGGATCGCGTACGAGGCCGCCAGCGCCAGCCTGCGGCCACGCTGCAGACGATCGAGCAGCGGACCGATCACCGGTGCGATCACCGCGAACGGCGCGATCGTGATCAGCAGATACAGCGCGACCTTCGATTTGCTCTCCGCGGTCGCGCTGGCGAAGAACAGCGTGTTGGCCAAGGCCACGGCGATCGCGGCGTCGAGGGCGAAATTGGCCATTGTCGCGTAGGTCAGCGCGGTCAGGCCCGACTTGTCCGCGCCGTCGGCTTTGGCGGCGCGCTGGAAGGTCGCGAAACCCTTCTCGGTGAGTTCGCGGCCCCGCATGGCGGCGACCCGGGTGACCGTCAGCTTGCGCGGCACACGCCGCGTACCGGCCTTTTCCTCGGTCGGCGGCTCGGTATCCATGGGCCGGGTCGGAGCGGGCCGGGTCGGAGCGGGCCGGGGTGGTTCCTCGCGCGCGGGTGCTGGTTTACCGGGAAAGACATGGCGCGGTGTGCCGGGCGGGCGCGCGGAAGCGTCCTCGCGGCGGGCGCCGGGGATGCGGCGCGTCTCCGCACGAGGATCGGGCGAGCGTCGCGGGTCACCCTCCGGCGGGACGGACGGCCTGCGGCGATCGGCCCGCGGGGCTTCGCGCTGCGGGTCCAAAGGCGGCAGCGGTCTGCGGCGCGCGGAGGAGTTGGGTGGCGGATACCGGTCGAAACCCGGGTGCCGTTCGATCGGGGGCTCCTCGCCGTCCCACGGACCACGGGCGGGACCGGAGGGTTCGCGGGGAGTAGTCACACTGACAATTCTGGACTATCGGCCAACGGTGGTCTTCAGGCCGTGTGCGTCAGTGTCGCGAAAGTCGCATCCTGGTATCCGGCGTATTCCGGCGGCGCCCGACACACCGGGAAGATGCGACGTTGTGTCGCAACGCGATCGGATTCAAGCGGGAACGAAACGCACGTCGAAGATGGTCGGCCAATACTTGCCGGTGACGAGGAATCGGTCGGTGCCGGGCAGTTGCGCGATGCCGTTGAGCACGTCGGTTTTCGCGCGCTCGGCAGGGGAGAGCAGACCACGGGCGTCGATGACGGCGAGCACCTCGCCGGTGTCGGGATCGATGCGAAGGATGCGGTCGGTGGGGTAGTCGTTGGCATAGACCGAACCGTCCCGCGCGCACTCGAGCTCGTTGAGGTGCGCGCCGCCGCGGCGGCGCAGGGTGACCGTGCCGACAGGTTCGAAGGTGACCGGATCGCGGAAGGTGAGCGTATCGGTGCCGTTGCTCATGACCAGGCGGTCCGCCCTGGCGCACAGGCCCCAGCCCTCACCGTCGTAGGTCACCTGCCCGCGCGCCTGCAGTGTGACGGGATCCCTGGCGAAGGCGACGTGGTTCTGCCAGGTGAGCTGCCACAGGGTGGCACCGGCGATGGTCATGCCTTCGCCGAAATACGGGGCGGGCACATCGACGCGGGCCAGTTCGACCCCGGAATCCACATCCGTGGCGCGCACAGTCGACGCGCCCGGCATCCCGGTGCTTTCGTACCGCACTTTGCCGCCCACTTCGAGTCCCTGTGTGAACGCCTTCGGATCGTGCGGCAGGGTGCCGACGACCTCGATGCGCAGCTGCGGAGGCTCCTCGTCGACACCGCCGCATCCTGCCGCCGCGAGCAGGCAGACGAGGACTGGGACGGCCAACGAACGCCGATTGCGTTCCATACGGCAAAATGTAGGCCGTGAGCGCAGTTTCTGTTTCGGAGCCCGGTGTCCGGCCGATTCTGGCCGATGCCGTGGACGTTGCCCGCCGCGCGCTCCTGGAGTTGGAACCAGCGGCGGTCGGCGCACACCTCGGCGTCACCGCCGAGGACGAGAGTGCGGCGACGCACCGCTTCGAAGCCACCATGCGCGGCTATCGCGGCTGGCAGTGGGCGGTCGTGGTAGCGGCTCCGCCCGGCGCCCAATACGCGACCGTCAGCGAATCGGCGTTGCTGCCGGGCCCGGACGCCCTGGCCGCCCCCGAATTCGTGCCGTGGGAGCAGCGGGTCCGTCCCGGCGATCTCGCGCCGGGTGATCTGCTCGCACCGCCCGCGGGCGATCCGCGCCTCGTCCCCGGCTATGTCGCCACCGGCGATCCGGTTGTCGACGAGGTCGCGCTCGAACTCGGCCTCGGTCGCACCAAGGTGCTCTCGCTCGAAGGCCGCGAAGAAGCGGCCGAGCGCTGGTACGCCGCCTTCGGCCCCGATACCGAGATGGCCAGAGCGGCCCCGTCCACCTGTGGCCGCTGTGGTTTCTACGTACCTCTGGCCGGGGCCCTGCGCGCCGCCTTCGGCGTCTGCGGCAACGCGATGGGCGCGGACGGCCACGTCGTCCACACCGAGTACGGCTGCGGCGCGCACTCCGACGTGGAAGCTCCCGTCGGCGGCGGGTCGCCCCTCTACGAGGCGTACGACGACGCCGCCTACGACGTTGTCCCCCCGGAACCGGCGCGCGAGAGCGGGCCGACCGACGCCGTAGCCACCGACGCGGCGCAGGCCCCCGATCTCGCCGTGGCAGACGAGACCAGCACGGCGGCGGCACCGGACGCGGGCGCGGTGGAAACCCCACCCGTGACGGATACCGAGGCAGAGGCGGCAGAGGCATCGACGGCATCGACGGCATCGGTGGCATCGGTGGCATCGGTGGCATCGGCCGACTCCGCGGCATCGGAGTCGGAGGCCGGTGACGCACCTTCCGACGACGGTGCACGAGATACGGGTTCGGCGGAGTTCCGATCAGCGTCGCAGAGTTGAGCGAGGTGGCCGATCCGTTCGGCTCGGAGCGGCTGCGGTCCGGGGTGCTCGCCGCGTGGCGGGATTCGCCGACCAGGCTGCGGGAGGACGCCGCGACCGAGGCGGATCTGGTCCGCTCCGGATACCGCGACCGGTTGCTGACGGAACTGGCGCAGAACGCCGCCGACGCCGCGGCGAAGGCCGGGGTGCCCGGCCGCATGTCGGTGCGACTGGACGGGCGGATTCTCCGGATCGCCAATACCGGTGCGCCCATGGATATCGACGGTGTGCATTCGCTGACCGCGTTGCGCGTGTCGGGCAAACTCGACCCCGACGTATCGGTCGGTCAGTTCGGTGTGGGTTTCACCGCGGTCCTGTCGGTCAGCGACGATATCGAATTGCGCTCCACCTCCGGCTCCCTGCATTTCTCGCGTGACCGAACCCGAGCCGCGCTGCGCGACAACGCGATCCGCGTCCCAGACGAGGCGACGCCCGGTGCCGGGGCGGCGGATACCGGATTCGTCCCGCCCGTCCTGCGTTTGACGTGGCCGCTGCCCGATCCGCCCGCGGCGGGCGCGGATACCGAGGTCGTCCTGCGGCTGCGCGACGACGTGGACGAGCGAGCCCTGCTCGAATCCATGCGCGCCGAAGCCGTCGATCTGCTGCTCGAACTTCCCGCGTTGCAGAGTATTCGGATCGGTGACGACGAGATCACCAGTGCGGTGGTAGATCTCGACCACGGATTGCAGGAGCTGCGGGTCACGGTTCGGGGTGAACAACCGCGGGTCTGGTGGCAGTTCCGTACGGCACGCGCCCGGTGGCTCGTCCCCGTCCGCAAAGGCAGGCCGGTTCCGGCCGCCGAGGACGTGTTGCGCGCACCGACCCGCTCCGATGAGGAGCTGTCCCTGCCCGCGCTGCTGATCGCCGACATTCCCATGCAACCGGATCGCAGGCGATTGCTGCCGGGCGCCCGTATCGCCGAATTGGCGACCGGATACGCGGAATTCGCCCGCGCACTGCCGCGCCTGGACCGCCTCGTCCTCGTCCCAGCCCCCCGTTTCGCCCGCGGCGAGACCGATGCCATCCTGCGCGAGGCCATCCTTCGCGAACTGCGCACCCACCCGTGGCTCCCGGTCGTCGCGACCGGTCGGCCCGCCGTGACCGCATTCGACTGGGATCCGCTCGACGCGCCCGCTCCGGAGAACCGAACCGGAGCGGCGGACCCGGCCGGTTCCGGAACCGGCGTCGGCCCGACGACCGAAGACTTCACCGCCATCCCCACCCGCGCGAGTGTATTGACCGGGCTGAGTGCGGAATTGGCGGATCTGCTCGATGACATGATCGGTCCGCTGGTGGTTCCCGAGCTGTCCGCACCCGCGCATACCGAGGCGCTCGCGGTGCTGGATGTGCATCGGCTCGGATTGGCGCGGCTGGCCGAGCTCTCGGGCGGGCTGGAGCGAACCCCGCTCTGGTGGCACCGGCTCTACGAGGCGCTCGAGCCGTTCGTCGTCGATCCCTTGGCGGCCGAGGAGCTGGGGGCGCTGGCCGTGCCGCTTGCCGACGGCCGGGTGGTCACCGGCCCGCGCACCGTGGTGCTCGGCGACCGGCTCGATATCGCGATTCCGCTGCACTGGGCACGTCTGGTGCATCCCGATGCGGCGCATCCACTGCTCGCGCGGCTGGGAGCGCGCAGTGCCACCCCGGAGGATCTGCTGAACGATCCGGGACTGCGCGCCGAACTAGAGGATCACCCCGACGATCCCGAGATCGCCGACGCGATTCTGCGACTCGCGACGCGCGCCGAGCCCCGGCTGCTGCCCTCGTGGCTCGGGCGGCTCGAATTACCCGATACCGCAGGAGAATTACGTCCCGCCGACGAACTGCTGCTACCGGGTGCGCCGCTGTATCCGCTGATGGCCGAGGATACGCCGCTGGGCACCCTGGCCGAGGAGGTCGTCGACCGCTACGGCGCGGATGCCCTGCGCGCGATCGGCGTCGGCTGGGATTTCGCCGTTGTCGCCGAATCCGATCCGACCGGACCCGATCACGATCTGGACGACGAGCAATCCTGGTGGGCGGGACTGACGGAGGAGCCGCGAGAGTTCGCCGCGGTCCGCGATCTGGATCTGGTGGACGAGATCGCCTGGCCGGATGCGTTGCTCCAGTTGGTGTCCGAGCCGGCGACCCGTCGCCTGGTGGCTGACCCGGACGGCTACACCGCGTGGTGGCTGCGCCGACACGCCCGTATCGACGGCAGCCGACTCGGCCTCTACCGGCATCCAGAGGATCCCGAATTCGTGGGGCTGCTACCGGAATTCACCTTCGACGGATTCACCCGGTCCGATCTCGACGGCCTGCGCGCGGTTTTCGTGAACCCGGACGCCATGACAGTGGATCTGGCCGAGGCATTGCTGGACGCGCTCGCCGACGCGTCGAAGACCCCCGCTCCCGAGGTGGTCGCCCGCGCGCATCGATTGCTCGCGAGCGCGGTCGCCGACGAACGCCTCGATCTGGCCGACCTCGATCTACCCGAACATGTCCGCGTCCTGTCCGGCGAGGCCGCCGACCCGGCCGGTGTCATGGTGCTGGACCGGCCCTGGTTCGGCCTTGTCGTGCCCGCGCAGCGCCTTGTGCTCGGTGACGAGGAGTGCGCGCCCGCCCTGGCGCGATTGCTGGATCTGCCTCTGGTCTCCGATTCCGTCACCGCGGAGGTGATCGGTTCCGGCCGCCGCACCACCTGGTCGGCGGAACCGCTCGGTGTCGTGTGGCGTCGGATCTTCGCACTTCCGCCGCAGGACGGTGATCTGGTGATTCACGACGAGTTGCGCGTGCGGTTGTCCGGCGCGGTGACCGCGACGATCTCGGTGCCCTGGTGGCGCGATGGTGCGACAACCCACGTGAGCGTCCCGCGCGCCGTCGACCGAGCGAGTGTTCCGGCGCGCGAAATCCCCTATGCCGTCGAATAACCCGCGAGCATTCCGCTGAGCAGATCCAACTGCTCGCGCACCGCTTCGCTGTCGTTGTCGACCAGCCAGCGCAGCACCACCCCGTCGATGACATTGAGGGTGAACCGGCTCAGTATCGGCACCGGGACCGACCACTGGGTGGCGGTGGCGTCGCGCGCGTGGTCGAGTATGTCGGCCACCGTGGAATCGTTGAATGTGTACTGTTCGCGCGCGATCGCGATTTTCGCGGGGGTCTGTTCTCCTTCGCGCAATGCGTAAGTGGTGGTTTCGTAGGTGAGTAGTTGTCGTTCGGGCGTGGCTTCGATGTTGAGCCACATGAGTTCGAGTCCGGCGCGCACCAATCTTTGAAGCGCTTCTTTTCCAGTTCCGACGTCCTGCCATACCGTTTCATTGGCATCGACGGAATCGCGTAATTCCATCGCGAGCGCTTTGACCAGCTCGGTCATCAGCGCGTCCTTGTTTTCGAAACAGTAATGCACCACACCGAGCGAAACGCCCGCCGCCTGAGCCACATCGCGCGTGGTCACACCGGCAACGCCCTTTTTCTCGGCTAGGCCGATCGCCGCCTCGATAAGGTGGGCCCGTCGTTCTTCGACGCTCAATCGGGAGGACACCTCAGCGAGTTAAGCGCCCGCCGCGCGCGCAGTCAATTCGCCGTGACGAAAAATCTGCACTGGACGTTTGTCCAGTTATGTGGTTCGCTGCCATCCGGATGAAGGAGACGCGTATGCCTGTGTCACGCAGAACCGTTCTGGCCCGCGCCGCCGCGGGGTCGGCTACCCTGGCCGCGGCGGCCGCGCTTCCCGCCGCGACCGAGACGTTCGGCGCGACCGCCGCCGCGGCACCCGCGTCGGGCGGTTATCGGATCGGCCTCGGTATTTCGGATCTCACGGGTCCGGCCGCCGAATGCGGAATGATGGGCTATTCGCAGCTGGAGCAGACCACCGCCGGTATCCATTTGCGCCCGCGCGCTCGCGCGTTCGTCTTCGCGGCAGCCGATCGGCGCATCGTCTACGTCGTCGCCGAGAACGGCATGATCTTCCAGTCGGTGCACCGTGGCGTCATGCTGGAACTCGCGCGCCGCTTCGGCGGTCTGTATACCGAGCAGAACGTCATGCTCACCTCGACGCATTCGCATGCCACCTGCGGCGGTTCCAGCCACGACTACGCCTACAACCTTTCCATACTCGGTTTCCAGCAACAGGTCTACGACGCCGAGGTGAACGGCATCGTCGAGGCGATCGAGGCCGCCCACGACGATCTCGGCCCCGCGACCTTGGCACTGGGGCGTACCGAACTGCACGACGCGAGTGTGAACCGATCCCGCGTCGCCTTCGAACGCAACCCGGAAACGGATAAGGGGCACTTCCCCGATGCCATCGATCCGGCTGTGACGGCACTGTCGATTGTCAAGGGCGGCAAGCAGGTCGGCGCCATCACCTGGTATGCCACGCACAACACGTCGATGAGCAACTCCAATCGCCTGATCAGTTCGGACAACAAGGGTTACGCCTCTTTCGCGCACGAACACATCGAGCACGACGTCCGATATCTCGACGGCCGACCGGATTTCATCGCGGCCTTCGCCCAGACCAACGCGGGCGACATGTCCCCGAATCTCAACCTGCGCCCGACGTCGGGTCCGACCGAGGACGAGTTCGAGAACACCCGCATCATCGGCGAGCGGCAGTACGCGGCATCGAAAGCCGCGCTCGCGCAGGCGCGGTCGATCGAGGGCCCGGTGGACGCGCTGCTGTGCTACATCGACCTCGCCGATATCGCCGTCGACGGCCGTTTCACCCCGGACGGCCAACCGCGCCACACCGCGCCTGCCGCCGCGGGCGTCGCCCTGATCGCGGGCAGTGTCGAGGACGGGCCCGGCCTGCCTGGCCTGCCCATTCCCGAGGGCGTGCGCAATCCGTTCCTCGAAGCCCTCGGCGACCCGACCGCTCCCGCGCCCGCGTGGCTCGCTGACGCCCAGGCCCCCAAGGCGATCGTCGCACCGCTGGGGCTGATGCCCCCCGCGCCCTGGGTGCCGAATATCGTGCCGATCCAGATCGTGCGCATCGGTGAGCTCTACCTGGCCGGAGGCGGCGGCGAATTCACCATCGTCTCCGGCCTGCGTATCCGCCGCGCGGTCGCGGCGGCGCTCGGCGTCGACGTGGAGCAGGTGCTCATGCAGGGCTACGCGAATGCCTACCACGAATATGTCACCACCCCTGAGGAATACGACGCACAGCAGTACGAAGGCGGGTCGACCCTGTTCGGCCGCTACACCCTTCCCGCCTATCTCCAGGAATTCACCCGTCTGGCTTCAGCTTTCGCCGCCCGCCAGTCGATTCGCCGCGGCCCGGCGCCGCGCGACATCTCGCAGCTCCAGCCGAATTTCGTGCCCGCACCCGGTCCCGACGCCACCCCGCCCGGACGCGCCTTCGGTGACGTGCTGAGCCAACCGGCCCCCACGTACGCGCCGGGCGAGCGCGCGGCGGCCGAATTCGTCTCCGCCCATCCGAAACACAACCCGCGCCGCAACGGCACCTTCCTCGAAGTGCAGCGGCGCACCGCGTCCGGTGCGTGGACGCGCGTCGCGAACGAGGGGGAGTGGGCGGTGCGCTATCACTGGAGCAGGCGCGGCGCCGCTGAATCGGTGGCCGGGTTCACCTGGGACATCCCCGGTGACGTGGAGCCGGGACACTACCGGTTCGTGCATTACGCCGACGCTCTCGGCGCGGACGGCGCACTGCGTCCTTTCACCGGAACCAGCGACGAATTCGAGATCGGCTGACCCGTCCGGATACTACAGGCCCGTCTGCGCGCCCTTGTCGCCGCGGCGGGCGCCGCGGCGCTGAATCAGGAAGATCGTGGTGCCGAGCAGCCCCACCGCCAGCCCCATCAGGCAGACCGGCCGCGCTGTTTCCCACCGCTCACCGCCTGCCCACACCACCACCGTGGCGATCGACCACAGGAGGCTACCGATCGCGAGGACCGGACGCGGGTCGGTCAGGCGCGGCGGGATCTGCGGGACTTTCTGGGTCACCGCCTCAGCGTAGCGGTGGGAACCCCCGTCCCGCGGTCGGCCGGTCCCGTATCGTTTCGCTCTGTGACAACGCCATCGGATGTTCGAGCGCTCGCCGGTGAACTCTCACTGGCAGTGGTTCGGCTGACGCGACATCTGCGGGGTCGGCGCGCCGACTCACAGATTTCACTGACCCAGCTGTCCGCGCTCGCCACCCTGAATCGGGAGGGCGCCATGACACCGGGGGCGCTCGCCGCCAAAGAACGTGTCCAGCCGCCGTCGATGACCAGGGTTATCGCCTCGCTGACGGATCTGGATCTGGTCGTGCGCAATCCGCATCCGACCGATGGACGCCAGATCATCGTCTCGCTCTCACCCGCGGGCCATGCGCTCCTCGCCGACGAGGCGAGCGCGCGCGAAGAGTGGATGACCGAACAGCTGTCCGCCCTCACCGAGGATCAGCTGGTGGTGCTGACCCGCGCGGTCGGCATCATGAAGCAGATCGTCGCCGAATCCGAGTAGCGGACGCGGTCGTATTCAGCGACCGCCGAAAGCCTGGTCGCTCTCGACGATGTCCTTGCCGAGCGGGAACAGCGACAGCGGGATGAATTTCAGATTCGCCCAGCCGAACGGGATCCCGATGATCGACAGGAACAGCGGGATGCTGGTGAGCAGGTGCCCCAGCGCCAGCCACCACCCGGCGAAGATGAACCAGATGATGTTGCCGAGCATCGAGCCGGTGCCCGCGCCCGGTTTGTCGACCGTCGTCCGCCCGAACGGCCACAGCACGTACGCGGCGATCCGGAACGAGGCGACGCCGAAGGGAATGGGCACGACCAGGAAGAACAGCACGAAGCAGATGATTCCTGCCACGATGTAGCCCAGTGCCATCCAGAACCCGGCGAAAATGAGCCAGAGGATGTTGAGGACCAGCTGAATCGGCTTCATGTCGACCAGGGTACGGCGAAATCCACCGACGGCTCCGAAGGTTTTCCGGTTCGGCGTGGACGGCCCCGCCGCCGGAGCGCTCAGAAGAACCAGCCGAGTTCGGCGTCGCGCTCGGAGGCGAAAGCTTCGTCCAGCGCCCGCACCTGACCGATATCCTTGGCCCGCAATCGATTCGCCGCGGCGAAGGCGCGCGCCGGGTAGGCCCCGAGGTAGATCCCGCCGAGGACATCGATGCCGAGTTCGAGATCGGGTGCGCGGGTGGTCGGCGCGCATTCGGCATCGCCGTCGCGCACGCGCAGCGCGAAGACGCCGCCCGCGTCCCGGAACGGATCGGTGACCGCGAGGACCACATCCAGATCACGCCGGTAGGCGCGGGCCATGAGCGCGGCGGGAACGTCCATGATCCGCAGCCACAGGCTGTCGGAACGATCATGGGTCGTCATCAGCCGCGAATCGGTGAGCAGATACGGCAGCGGGTCGTTGTCGGGCACTTCCGCCTCGATACGGACGACGAGATCCAATCCGAGCAGCGCGCGCCACAGCGCGGCGTGCGCGTCGGTGGTGACCGCCCGGAACTCGACCACCCGCACAATCGGATCCTGGTTGTCGTGGCGGTACCGATACAGCACATACCCGTCCGGGTGTGTGAGCGCGAGCAGGGTCGTCTCGCCTGCGCGCCATTGCGGTGGATCGGCGAACCGCTGCGCCCAACTCGATTCCGGGCGAACCTGCGCGCCCGGCGTCTGCCTGCGCCACCGGTCGTAGACCGCCTTGATCCGATCGGTGACATCGTTCGGCACCTCGACCGTGACCCCGCCCGGATCCGGTGCGCTCGGCAAGAACTGGGCGAAGCGCCGGTCGATGCTGACCGCGTTCCGCTGGATGGTCGGCGCGTAGCCGAAACGCCCGTAGATGGTGGCGCGACTGGCGGTGAAAATGGTGACGGGCACCCCGTCCGCCTCGGTCCGCCGATGTTGTTCGGTGTACATGGCCCGCAGAATGCCGCGCCGCCGATGCGTCGGCGCCACCCCGACCGCGGAGATCCCGCAGGCCCGCACGGTCCGCGCGCCCGGCACCGTCAGCGTCATCGCCATCGACGCGCTATGCCCGACCACCCGATCACCGTCGACGGCGACGAGGGCGCCGTCCACGGGGAAAATCGGTTCCACTGTCCGTCGCTCCGGCGGCTCGTAGCCGAATCCGAACGAGATCGAGCCGAGTAGACCGATCCCGGCCACATCGTTCTCGGTTGCCGATCGGATGGTGATTCCGGAAACCAGAGTCATGCCAACGACCATGCCATGTCCGGCCTGACCAGGCACGCGAATATCCGGGTCGGCGGACCGCCCGCGTCGAACGGTCGCGCGGCGACCTGCCGGGACGTCCCGCCCGACCCGCCCGGCAGGATGTAGCGGTGGCCGAAGTGATCGATATCGAGGACCCCGCCGACAGCAGAGTGGACGATTTCCGCGATCTGTCCTCCGCCGACCGCAGGCCCGATCTGCCGGGCCGCAAGGGGTTGGTCATCGCCGAGGGCGTGGTGGTCGTGCAGCGGATGCTCGATTCGAGATTTCGTCCGAGTGCGCTGCTCGGAGTCGGGAAGCGCTACGAACAACTGGCCGAGGATCTGGCCGATGTCGATGTGCCGTACTACCGGGCCGATGCCGAGGTCATGGCCGAGGTGGTCGGATTCCATCTGAATCGCGGAGTGCTCGCGGTCGCGCCGCGGCCCCCCGAAACGAGTGTCGACGAGGTGTTGCGCGCGGCGAATACGGTCGCGGTGCTGGAAGGCATCAACGACCACGAGAATCTCGGCTCGATGTTCCGGAACGCCGCAGGACTGGGGGCGGACGCGATCCTGTTCGGCGATCGGTGCGCCGACCCGCTGTACCGGCGCGCGGTTCGGGTCTCGATGGGACATGTGTTGCGCGTGCCGTTCGCGCAATTGCCGACCTGGCCCGGTGGACTGGAACTGCTGCGTGACAGGGGTTTCCAGATCATCGCGCTCACCCCGGACCGGTCTGCGACGAACCTCGCCACCGCGATGACAGGCCCGCGGGTCGCCCTGCTGCTCGGCGCGGAGGGGCCGGGACTGACCGAGGAAGCGATGGCGGCCACCGATATCCGAGCCAGGATTCCGATGTCACCCGGTACCGATTCGCTCAATGTGGCGACGGCCGCGGCGATGGCGTTCTATGAACGGGTGAGGATGTCGTGAACCTCCGGGATGTGGAAGGCGAGGTGCGATCGTGAAAGACAACGGAGCGTACGAGCCTTATCGGCCATACCCGGAGTATCGAGATCCGACGCCGTGGGCCGCGGGGATCACGGTCGCGGTCATGGTCGCCCTGCTGATGGCCGCCGCGGTCTACTCCTTCGGCGAGGCACTGGCCCGAGTGCATCCTGTGCTCGCGGTGCTGGTCAACCTGATCGCGGCCGGGGGAGCAACGCCCTCCGCGTGGCGTTGGCGCACAACGCCGGTGGCCCGCTGGGTGCTCGCGGGAGTCGCGTCCGGTGTCGTCCTGGCGTGGTCGGCACTGATCATCGCGGGCCTGTCGTCCCTGTAACGGCCCGATACGGTCGGTGGGGCCGGACGTCGTAGACCGGCTGCTCGCCTCACGACACCCGGTCACCGCCGCCCAGCCAGCCGAAAAGTCCGCGCCGCCTTGCCACGCCGTTGAGGTGGCGCTGCGGCGCCGGTATCACTTCGGCGGGATCCGGCATATGGCCCTTCGGCATCAGGGTGAAACCGCACACCGAGATATCCCCGGGGCCGAGCGTCCCATCGGCAGCGGGGGCGCGGTAGTGGAATCCCAGCCATTCGTCGTTCGCCGCATCCGCGAAATCGGGGGGATCGAAGGGTAATGCGTTGGCGTCGGGCAATTCTCCCGGCTGCCAGCACACCGGATGTTCGCCCGCCCAATACGAACGTTCCCACACCAGGGGCAGGCCCTCGTCTTCGAGGATATTCACCCTGGTCGCACTGAAGGCGCGACGGAATTCGCCACGCTCCCAATGCGCGAACGCGCCCCAGCCGTGCGTGGTGTCGAAGGCGACCAGATAGGTGTGCTCCGAGGCCAATGGCCGGATGAGTAGTTCCGGCAGCGCGGTCGGGTGTACTTGCGCGGCTTGGGTGGAGCACACCACGGTGAGACCGGGATAGCAGCCGATGTACACCTCGTCGCGATCCGGACCGGCGCAGCCGCCGAGGGTGCCCACCATGACCGGCGTCACGTCGTGATCGGCGTAGAGCTGCGTGGCCAGTGCCAGTGCGGCATCCGGGTCCGGGTCGTGGTTCGCGCGGAGCACCGCCGTCGGATCCGACGCGTCGACGTACCAGAGGGAAGAAGCTTTGGACAGCATTTCCGGCACCTCCCGAGTTGCACGAATAGCTCCGCGAACTTCGAGCAAAACCGCGATGGCGCAGCGCATCCTCTGTCACCGGGATCTGCCCTTCGCCGACGTAATGCGTCGACTACCCCATAAAATCTACGCGCAGGAATGGCTCGGCCGCATGGCTTCCGCTCCCGAACACGCCAGCGGGCTCCAGAATTTCATGATTCGGAGGCTCCCAGCAACCGGATGTCGGCAGCCAGCAAACTCGATCATGATGCACGGAGGGTGCGACCGAACCCAGCCTTGTGGCCCCGGCCGGGAAATCGGCGCGCCGCGTGTCAGTGGCCGGAGCTGCGGACCCCGAGCAGGACGTCTTCCCAAGAGGGCATCGGCGCCTTGCCCCGCTTGCTCCGATTGGTTTTCGCCGGTGCGGGTTTGGCGTTGGACGGCTTCGCGGGTTCTTCGACGGACGGCTGCGGCGTCGCGGACGCGGCCGGGGCGGCGGGCGGAGCCGGTGCGGTCGCGCTCGCGGCGGGTGCGACCGGGGTCGACGCCGCGGCCGGAATCGCGGCGGGGGCACCGGCCGCGGGAACCGCGGGGCCGGAACCGTTCGGGACGGGTGCGCTGCCCGCGGGGATCTTCGGACCGGAACCGTTCGCCGCCGGGATGGCAGCGGGGGAGCCGGTCGCCGGAGCCGCGGGACCGGAACCATTCGCCGCGGGAATCGCGGCGGGCGCGCCACCGGCGGCGACGGCGCGCTGCTCGTAGTACTCGTCGACGGTGGGCTGGGTCTGCCGGGCCGCCGGACGTGCGGGCGCGGGAGTGGTTTCGCGGGGCGGCCTCGGCGCTTCGACGACAGGTTCGGGCGCGGGAGGCGCCTCGATCTCGGCCTGCGAGGGCAGGATGGACGCGAGACCGCGTAGCGCGCGACCGAAATCCGGGTCGATCAGATCCGAGGCGGGATCATCGAGCGGGGAGACCGAACCGCCGTGCGCGTCGGGCTGGTAGCGCCAGTGCGCGGCGATTTCGGAACGTCCGTTCTGCCACTGCAACTGGGCGACCCAGACCCCCTTTTCGTCCTTCCAGGCATCCCATTCGGCATTCTCGAGGGTATGCCCGCGTTCGGTGAAGGCGGCGGTGACGATATCGATGAGGGTTTCCACGGCCGGACCGTCGGCGCGCACCGGATGCGCCTTCTGCGCCAATTCGGCCGCACGGGCCCGCTCCAGCAATACCGGATACGCGAAACGCTCCACCCGGCTCGACGGCATGCCGGATTCCTCGGTGACTTGTTCGACCGAGGCGCCGGCGCGGATACGGGCCTGGATATCGCGAGGACGCATAGTAGCTTCCATTTCGATCTCGATCTGGCCGAATCGGGCGAGGTCGCCGCGTGCCGCGGCTCGAAGTTTGTCGTCGGCGGGCAGCCGGTACTTGGTTCCGGACTCGGTATCGATGCACACGATGTGGGTGGAGTCGGGCGTCACCCCGATCACTCGAAGTTCACGCACCACTACCTCCTTATCGCGTCGGCTCGCGACACCGCCCACTGTTTCGAAACAGTAGTGCACAGTCGATGATCTCGAGGCAAGACACGCGGGCCGAAAATCTGCGGACAGGCCTACACAACCGCTAATCTGCTCTGTTCGTCTCGGTTTGCCGCGACTGCGCGCGACCCTCCGATTTCGTTCGAAGCGAGCGTGTTTCGTCACCGCGGTAGACCGGAAAATGTGAAAACCGGGCCACGAACGACACTCGCGAACTTCGGTCCGGTGTGGATTCGAATCCGGAGTTGTCGTCGTGGCCCGGGGGTTGCTCGTTTGTTGCGGTTACCGGATTTTCTTATTCCGGCTATCAGGCCAATTTCTCGACGACCCAGTCGATGCTACGCGTCAGCAAACTGACGTCTTCGGGATCGATCGCGGGGAACATGCCGATGCGGAGCTGGTTACGACCCAGTTTGCGATAGGGCTCGGTGTCGACGATCCCGTTGGCGCGCAGCACCTTCGCGACCGCGGCGGCGTCGACGGAATCGGCGAAATCGATCGTTCCGACCACCTGGGAACGGTGTGCCGGATCCGCGACGTACGGCGTGGCGTATTCACTCGATTCGGCCCAGGAATACAGCCGCGACGAGGAATCCAAGGTGCGTTTGACCGCCCAATCCAGGCCGCCGTTGCCATTGAGCCATTCGATCTGATCGGCGAAAAGCAGCAGGGTCGCCAGCGCGGGCGTGTTGTAGGTCTGATCTTTGCTGCTGTTGTCGATCGCGATCGGTAGCGACAGGAATTCCGGGGTCCATCGACCCGAGGACTTGATCTCCTCGACGCGGGCCAGCGCGGCCGGGCTCATCAACGCGACCCACAGGCCGCCGTCGGAGGCGAAGCATTTCTGCGGGGCGAAGTAATAGACGTCGGCATCGGTGATGGTGACGGGGAGACCGCCCGCGCCGGAGGTGGCGTCGATCGCGATCAGCGCGTCGCCCGAACCCGCGGGACGCTGCACCGGAATGGCGACGCCGGTCGAGGTTTCGTTGTGCGCCCAGCCGATGAGATCGGCCGACGGATCCGAGACCGGCTCCGGCGCGCTACCCGGCTCCGACGACACCACGATCGGATCGCCGATGAACGGATTGCCCTTGGCGACGGCGGCGAATTTGCTGGAGAACTCACCGTTGGTGAGGTGCAGTGAACGCTCGCGGATCAGGCCGAACGCGGCGGCATCCCAGAACGCGGTCGTGCCGCCGTTGCCGAGCACCACCTCGTAGCCGTCGGGGAGCGAGAACAGCTCGCGCAGGCCGCCGCGTACCCGCGCTACCACGTCTTTCACCGGCTTCTGCCGATGCGAGGTGCCGAACACCGAGGCGCCGACATTCACCAGGGACTGCAACTGCTCAGGGCGCACCTTGGAGGGGCCGCAGCCGAACCGTCCGTCGGCGGGTTTGATGTCGTCGGGGATCGTCGGGAACGCAGTGGTCATGGGGACAAGCGTAAAGCGTGCCGGACCTGCGGGTTGGAGCGGGTGCGATGGTTGCGGACGCGTTGCTGTGGCAAACCGATGGGTTGGTTTTGTTGCCTTCGCCTGTCTCGGCCCCGAATAGTGTGCGAGGTCGGCGAGTTCCCCACGTCCGATGGGTTTGCCCGTGGTGCGCCCCTCGCGTCCTCGTCGCGCGTGAGTGGGTGGCGCCGCGACGATCGCGGCCCGCGTCTGTGTTTGTTTTCACAGTCGTTTGTTTTCACATTCGAAAACTCGCGCCGAAGCGCCGGTGGTGTCGTAGAGCCGACGCCGGTCGCCGCACCGGCGCGCACGCGGCCGGATCAATCCGGGCCGGTATCGGCGTGTCTCATGCCACAGTGCGTCTAGCGTCAGCCGTCATGAGCGAGCACAGGGTGGGCCGGGTGCGGGCATGAGTATCGCGTCGATGGGCTCGGGGTGGCGCGCGCGGTCGCGGAATCTGGGGCTCAGGGCCGGAACGCTCTCGGGCGCGGCACGCCGCGAACTTCTGTTGCGCGGCACCGAGGGGGTGGCGACCATCCTCGGCGTTCGCCGGAGTCCGATGCTCGCGGGTTTCGGGTTATCCGGCGCGGACGCGGGAAACGACGAAGCGGGCCAGGTGTTCTTGGTCCGCGTGCGGATCGACGGGGCCGAGCCCTACGAGACCCGCGTCAGGCAGCGGATGCGCGCCGAGGATCTGGAACGGGCGCAGCCCGGCGATGTGGTGTGCTGTCGCGTCGATCCAGGCGATCGGGACCGGCTGGTGCTCTACCTGCCCGATATCGATGAGGCCGACCGGGTGAGCATCGCCAAGATCCTCGCCGACGGCCGTCGCGCCGAGGCCACGGTGCTCGCCGCGGCCCCCGTTGCCGCCGGCTATTCGGGCCACGACGAACCGATGCTCCGGCTCGATCTGGAATTGCGGGCGTGGGACGAGCCGACGCCGTGGCGGGTGCGGTTCGTCCAACCGGTCCCGCTGGCCGCCATCGGTCTCGTCGACCTGGGGCAACATCTCGAGGTCGCTTTCTTCACCGTCGACCACGGCGAATCCGTCGCCGTGGACTGGGCCGCGTCGCTGGGCGAGCAGTAGTGCGGTCGCACCGGCGGCATTCGATGATCGCGAACCCGCCCGCTCGAGGCCGGCGGAAACGGCGCGAGCCGGACATCGCGGCGAGGATTACGGTCCCCGCCGGACGCCCGGCTCACACTGTGCTGTCGAAATCGACGGCCGGATTCGAACCTCAGGCGTGGGTGATACTCGCCCAGCCCGTGACATCTTCCGGGCGTCGCGGCGCGGGACCGGTGTAGATCGCCGCGGGGCGCACCAGTTTGCCCAGCTGCTTCTGCTCGAGGATGTGCGCGCACCAGCCCGCGGTCCGTCCGCAGGTGAACATGGCGGGCATCATGTGGGCGGGCACCTCGGCGAAGTCCAGGATCACCGCGGCCCAGAATTCGACGTTGGTCTCGATGGCGCGGTCGGGACGACGCTCACGCAGTTCCGCCAGCGCAGCCTGCTCCAGGGCCGCGGCCACCTCGAAGCGCGGGGCGTCCAGTCGCTTGGCGGTGGCGCGCAGCACGCGGGCGCGCGGATCCTCGGCCCGGTACACCCGGTGACCGAAGCCCATCAACTTTTCCTTGCGGTCGAGGATGCCTTTGACCAGCGCTCTGGCGTCACCCGACTTCTCGACCTCTTCGATCATCGGGAGCACGCGGGCCGGCGCACCGCCGTGCAGCGGGCCGGACATGGCGCCGATCGCGCCGGAGAGCGCGGCCGCGACATCGGCGCCGGTCGAGGCGATGACCCGGGCGGTGAAGGTGGAGGCGTTCATGCCGTGTTCGGCGGCGGAGACCCAGTATGCGTCGATCGCCTCGGTGTGCTTGGGGTCCGGATCGCCCTTCCACCGCGTCATGAACCGCTCGGTGACCGTCGTGCACTCGTCGATCTTCTTCTGCGGAACCGCGGGCTGGTAGATACCGCGCGCGGACTGCGCGACATAGCTCAGCGCCATCACCGAGCCGCGGGCCAGATTCTCACGGGCGGTCTCGTCATCGATATCGAGTAATGGCTGGTATCCCCATATGGGGGCGAGCATGGCCAATCCGGCCTGGACGTCGACGCGCACGTCACCGGTGTGCACCGGCAGCGGGAAGGGCTCGGCGGGCGGCAGTCCGCGACCGAATTCGCCGTCGACGAGCAGTGCCCATACATCGCCGAAGGTCACCTGGCCGCCGACCAGATCTTCGATGTCGACGCCGCGGTAGCGCAGTGCGCCGCCGTCCTTGTCCGGCTCCGCGATATCGGTGGTGAATGCCACCACGCCCTCGAGGCCGCTGACGAAATCGCTGGGTACGGCGGTCTGACCGCCGGAAACCGCGGGGCTGGTAGTCATGTTGTGACTCTCCTTGCACTTCGGGTCGCATGGTTTCTCGCCGATAAGGGTGCTGTTCGCCGAGCACATGCCGATCACCAAAACCTTAGCTCCCTGCTACCGCGGAGTAACGTCTGGCCTATGCGTGACCTGGACAATTCATCGCTCGGCCAGGAGGCCGCCGAGTATGCCGCGACCACGGATCTGGCCGCGATGCGTGTGGACTACGGCGTTGCCCATTCGGGCAGCGGCGAGGACACCGACCTGGACGAAACCTGGGTGGCAGGCGGGTGGGAACCGTTGCTGCGTCATTGGATCGAACAGGCGACGGCCGTCGGTGTCGCCGAACCGAATGCCATGGTGCTCGCCACCGTCTCCCTCGCGAGCGGGTCGCCTCGCCCGGTCTCGCGGACCGTCCTGTGTAAAGGGCTCTCGCCGGAGGGTGTGACTTTCTACACGAATTACGACTCGGCCAAAGGCAACCAGCTGACCGAGGTTCCGTTCGCCGCGGCCACTTTCCTGTGGCCCGCGCTCGGCAGGCAGATCCATGTGCGCGGGCCCGTGGAGCAAGTCCCGATCGAGGTGACCGGCGTGTACTGGCGCTCGCGTCCGCGCGACTCCCAGCTCAGCGCGTGGGCCTCGAACCAATCCCGGCCGATCGGCGCGCGGGCCGACCTGGATCGCATGCTGGCCGAGACGACCGCCCGTTTCGCCGACGTCGACGATATTCCCGTACCCCCGCACTGGGGCGGCTACCTGCTGCGCCCCGACGAAGTGGAGTTCTGGCAGGGCAGGCGCGGCCGGTTGCACAACCGGATCAGGGTGCGCGTCGCCGGGGGCCAGCAGACCGTCGACCGGCTACAGCCCTGACCGGGGTCGTCGCGAACCGAGGATGTCTTCGGATTGTGACGATCTCAACCCTTCTGCACGGGTGCCGGCTTCACTACGCTGCCGCCGGTGAAACTGCTCGCCGACACCACTCCGCTGCGCTATCCGGAATTCCGGCGACTGTGGACAAGCAATATCGTCACCGTCATAGGGTCGCAGCTGGCGGTGGTGGCGGTGCCGCAGCAGATCTTCGATATCACCGGCAGCTCCGGCTACGTGGGCCTTGCCGGACTGTTCGGCCTGGTCCCGCTGATTATTTTCGGGCTGTGGGGCGGTGCGCTCGCCGATGTGATGGACCGGCGCACGCTGATGCTCATCACCAATACCGGCACCGGCCTGACCGCGCTGGCTTTCTGGGTCCAGGCGGCGGCCGGATGGGACAACGTCTGGGTCGTCCTCGGACTCTTCGCTGCCCAGCAGGCGCTGTTCGCGGTGAACCAGCCCACCCGCAGCGCCGCCATCCCGCGCCTGCTGCCGACCGAACATCTGGCCGCCGCCAGCGCCCTGAGCATGACGGTGCAGCAGGTCGGCGCCATCGCGGGGCCGGTGCTCGCGGGTGTGTTGATTCCGGTGGTCGGCCTGTCCACGCTCTATCTGATCGACGCGATCGCGCTGCTGGTCACCATCTGGGCGGTATGGAAACTGCCTGCCATCCCGCCGACCGGTGACGCGCGCAGGGCCGGGTTCCGCACCGTGCTCGACGGTTTCGTCTACCTGGCCACCCAGCGCGTTCTGCTGGCTTCCTTCGTCGTCGACGTGATCGCGATGGTGTTCGGTATGCCGAGGGCGCTGTTCCCACAGATCGCGCAGGAGACCTTCCACGACCCGGCCACCGGCGGCGTCGCCTTGGGCCTGCTGTTCGCGTCCATGTCCGCGGGGGCGGTGATCGGCGGGGTGTTCTCCGGGTGGATCTCCCACGTGCGACGTCAGGGCCTGGCCGTCGTGGTCTGTATCGCGCTCTGGGGTGTGGCCATGATCGGGTTCGGCGTCGCCGTCGGCTACACCGGGCACGGGCTCGGGATCGGCCTCGGACTGTGGATCGCGTTGGCGTGCTCGGCTTTCGGCGGCGCGGTCGACATGGTGTCGGCGGCGCTGCGCATCGCGATGCTGCAGGCGGTGACGACGGACGAGATGCGCGGGCGACTTCAGGGAGTTTTCATCGTCATCGTCGCGGGCGGCCCGCGCATCGGTGATGTTGCCCACGGTTTCGCCGCCGCGAGCCTGGGTACCGCCGTCGCGGCGGCGGGTGGCGGAATGCTCGTCGTCATCGGCGTGGTCCTCGCGGCCCTCGCCTTCCCTGCCTTCATTCGATACACGGTGACGCGCTCACCTCGGCACAAGCCGGCCGTTTCGCGTGTCGAGTGAAAACCGAGAAGCCGTGACGCCCTGCCTCATCCACGAACCGAGCCCCTCGGTGGTGCGCGACATGCTCACGTGACGAAAGTGGGTTTGTGAGGTTCTCCGGTGGGCACCCTCGTGGTCGGGCCGCGTGGACAGCGACTAGCGTCTAGGTAATCGCACCGCCGTGCCGACCGCACTCCGATGCCGACGGTCCTAGCCTGAGAGGGATCCTTCCGTGCCCGAAAAAGACCACATCAACGATGCCAAACCGGTGCTGAGTTACCCCGGTGGCGAATACGCCATGACGATCGCCGAAGCCTCCGAAGGAAGCGACGGCGTCGATCTCGGCAAAATGCTGGCCAGCACCGGGTACGTGACCTACGACCCCGGTTTCATGAACACCGCGCCCACCAAGTCGGCGATCACCTATATCGACGGCGACGCGGGCATCCTGCGCTACCGCGGCTACCCGATCGAGCAGCTCGCGGGAACATCGACCTTCATCGAGGTCAGCTACTTATTGATCTACGGTGAGCTACCGACGCAGGCCCAGCTGGACGATTTCACCGACCGGATCCGCAGGCACACCCTGCTGCACGAGGATCTCAAGCGGTTCTTCGACGGCTTCCCCCGCAACGCGCACCCGATGCCGGTGCTCTCCTCCGCGGTGAACGCCCTGTCGGCGTACTACCAGGACTCGCTCGACCCGCGCGATCCGGAACAGGTCGAACTGTCGACCATCCGCCTGCTGGCCAAGCTGCCGACCATCGCGGCCTACTCGTACAAGAAGTCGGTCGGCCAGCCGTTCCTCTACCCGGACAACTCGCTGAGCCTGGTGGAGAACTTCCTGCGGATGACCTTCGGGTTCCCTGCCGAGCCGTACGAGGTCGACCCGGAGATCGCCGCCGCTCTGGACATGCTGCTCATCCTGCACGCCGATCACGAGCAGAACTGCTCCACCTCGACCGTGCGCCTGGTCGGCTCCTCGGACGCCAACCTGTTCACCTCGGTTTCGGGCGGCATCAACGCGCTGTGGGGCCCGCTGCACGGCGGCGCCAACCAGGCCGTGCTGGAAATGCTCGATGACATCAAAGCCCAGGGCGGCGACGTCAAGGAGTTCATCCGCAAGGTCAAGAACAAGGAAGACGGCGTGAAGCTCATGGGCTTCGGACACCGCGTCTACCGCAACTACGACCCGCGCGCCGCGATCGCCAAGAAGCACGCCGACGCGATCCTGCAGAAGCTCGGCGGCGACGATCAGCTCTTCGATATCGCCCAGGCGCTCGAAGAGGCCGCGCTCACCGACGAGTATTTCGTCTCCCGTCAGCTGTACCCGAACGTCGACTTCTACACCGGCGTCATCTACAAGGCGATGGGCTTCCCGACCCGCATGTTCACCGTGCTGTTCGCGATGGGCAGGCTCCCCGGCTGGATCGCGCACTGGCGGGAAATGCACAGCGAGCCGCTGAAGATCGGCCGCCCGCGCCAGATCTACACCGGATACGGCGCGCGCGATTACGCCGGTATCGACAACCGCTGAAAATCCAAGCGGCGAACAACGATTCAAGACCGCACATCATCATCTATCGAAGGAGATAGCCGAATGACCAAGCCGGAGATCGAATTCCAGGCGGGCCCCGCGCCCACCGAGCTCGTGATCAAGGACATCATCGAGGGCGAGGGCAAGGAAGCCGTACCCGGCGGCACCGTCGAGGTGCACTACGTCGGCGTCGAATTCGAGTCCGGCGAGGAATTCGACTCGTCGTGGAAGCGCGGTGAATCCATCAGCTTCCCGCTGCGCGGCCTCATCCAGGGCTGGCAGGACGGCATTCCGGGCATGAAGGTCGGCGGACGCCGCCAGCTCACCATCCCGCCGGAGCTCGCCTACGGCGCAGCCGGTGCGGGACACCACCTCTCCGGTAAGACCCTGGTCTTCGTGATCGATCTGATCAACGCGGCCTGATACGGATATCTGAACGGCCCGTGCTCCCGAGAGCGGTTTCTAGGGGTCGTCGCAACACCGCTTGGTGTTAGGTGGTCAGTAGATCACGCAGACGCTCGGCTGGGGTATCCCAGTCGAGCGTTTTGCG